>DASVQT010000109.1:0-6178 GCA_036388975.1 Allosphingosinicella sp.
CCCTAGCGGGAATGGGAATTTCCCTCTCCGCTAGCCCTGAGCCTGTCGAAGGGCGGATTTGCGCGCGCCGCGTCTGCGATGACTGACACCAACCCGCCCCCACCCACCGCCGCCGTTTTCGACGTCGGCAACGTTCTCTACGGCTGGGACCCGCAAGCCTTTCTTGCGCGGCAATTGCCCGAAGACGAGGCGCGGCTGCGCTTCATCGACGAGGTGGGCCTTTGGGACTGGCACGACGCGCTCGACGGCGGGCGCGACTTCGTTGAAGCCCGCGACGAGCTCAGCGGCCGTTTTCCCCATTACGCCCATCTGATCGCCGCCTGGGGCGAGCGATTCGGCGAAACGATCAGCGATCCCGTGCTCGGCGTGCACGCGCTCGTCGAAGCGCTTGACGCCAAGGGCGTGCCTTTGTTCGGAATCACCAACTTTTCGGCGGACTTCTGGACGCCCTTCGCCGCGCGCGAGGCGGCTTTTTTCGGGCGCTTCCGAGACATCGTGGTGTCCGGGCGCGAGAAGCTGCTCAAGCCCGACCCGGCCATCTACCATCTCGCGCTGGACCGCTTCGGCCTCCGGCCGCACGAGGCTTTGTTCATCGACGACCGCCTGATCAACGTGGAGGGCGCCGAGGCGGTGGGGATGCACGCGCATCTGTTCGTCGATGCGGAGGACTTGCGCGCGCGGCTGGAGCGGGACGGGCTGCTCTAGATCCTCCCCGCTCGCGGGGCGGACATTCGCAACCTCTACTGCCTTCGCGCTTTGTCCCCCGCATGCGGCAGCGCTGGCCTTCACGTCTCTGGATCGTCCGCCACGGGCAGAGCGCGGGCAATGTCGCGCGCGACGCGGCGATGGCGGCCGGCGAGCATATGATGGACATCGCGGTGCGCGACGTCGACGTGCCGCTCTCTGCGCTGGGGCACAGCCAGGCGGAGGCGGTCGGGCGGTGGTTCGCCTCGCTTTCCGAAGACGAGCGGCCGGAGATCATCCTGTCCTCGCCTTATGTCCGCGCGCGGCAGACCGCCGAAGCCATTTGCAAGGCCGGCGGCACGGCCTGCGGCGCCAAGGGGCCGGTGATCGACGAACGGCTTCGCGAGCGCGAGTTCGGAATCCTCGACCGGCTGACCGCGGACGGCATACGCGAACGCTATCCGGACCAGGCCGAGCACCGCGCGCTTCTCGGCAAATTCTACCACCGGCCGCCCGGCGGCGAGAGCTGGACCGACGTGATCCTGCGGCTTCGCTCCGCCCTCGATACGGTGAGCCTTCATTATGCCGACAAGCGGGTTCTGATCGTCTGCCACCAGGTGGTAGTATTGTGCCTGCGCTACATTCTCGAGGAAATGGACGAGGCGGCCGTGCTCCGGGTCGACCGGGAAAGCGGCGTGCTGAATTGCGGCGTATGCGAATATGAGTTCGAGCCGGACGAGGAGAGCGCCTGCCTGCCGCAGCTCGTCCGCTACAATTTCGCGGCGCCGCTGATCGAGGATGCCGCCGCGGCGGTGACCGCGGAGCCTGATGTGATCACGGGGACGAGATGAAGGCTGACGAGACGCCGTGGCTGGACCGGACTTTGCTGCGGCAGTTTCCGCTTCCGGAGCATCCCGAGGAGTCGAGCAAGGAGGATCGCGGGCGGCTGCTGGTGATCGCCGGTTCGCGCGAGCTGCAGGGCGCGGCCTATCTCGCGGGCGTTGCGGGGCTGAGAGCGGGCGCGGGCAAGCTCCAGATCGCGACGGCGGCGAGCATCGCGCTCCACCTCGGCGCCGCGATCCCGGAAGCGCGGGTGATCGCCCATGCCGAAACGGAGGAGGGCTGCGTCGATCCCGAATCGATCGCGCCCATCGTCAAATGGGCGGGTGCGGCGCAGGCGGTGATGATCGGCTGCGGCATGCAGGACGGACCGCCGCTCGAGAAATTGCTCGACGCATTGCTGGACTGCGGCGCGGACGTGCCGCTGGTCCTCGACGCGGCCGCGTTGGGCTGCCTGGCGCCGCGGGCCGAGACGCTGCGCGCCTGGCGGGGCGGGGCGGTGATCCTTCCCCATGCCGGCGAAATGGCGAAGCTGCTCGATCGTTCGCGGGAAGAGGTGGAAGCGGACCCTGCGGACGCGGCGCGCACGGCGGCGGAGCGGTTCGGCGTCGTCGCTTTGGTCAAGGGGCCGGTGAGCCACATCGTGGCGCCGGACGGCAGGGCGTTTCGCTTCAAAGGCGGCGGCGTCGGCCTCGCGACCTCCGGCTCGGGCGACACTTTGGCCGGGATCGTCGGCGGCCTCTGCGCGCGCGGCGCGGACGTGCTCACCGCCGCGCTCTGGGGCGTCTACACGCATGGCGAGGCGGGGCGGAGGTTGTCGGAGAAGGTTGGGAGAGTCGGCTTCCTCGCCCGCGAAATCCTCGATTTCGTCCCGCGCATCGTCAACGACTAATTCCTCCCCATGTGCAACATGGGGAGGGGGACCATGAGAAGCATGGCCGAGGGGTAAGTGGCGCAGGCCTTTGCCGTCTCGCGCCGGTCCCGCCAACGCAGAGCCTTCTACGCCTCCACCACCCTGCGGGTGGTCCCCCTCCCCGAGCTAAGCTTGGGGAGGAATTATTTTTTGTAGCGCTCCAGCTCGTCGCCGACGAGGCGGACGATGTGGATGACGTTGGTGGAGCCGGGCGTGCCGAAGGGAACGCCGGCGATGATCACGATCCGGTCGCCGGCCTTGGCGATGCGGTGGCGGAGCGCCATGCGCTTGGCCTTTGCGATCATTTCCTCGAAATTGGCGACGTCGCGGGTGCGCACGCCGTGCGCGCCCCAGAGCAGGCCGAGCTTGCGCGCGGTCTTGAGCGAGGGCGTCAGGACGAGGAGCGGCACGGCCGGCCGCTCGCGCGAGATGCGCCGCGCGGTCGAGCCGGACATGGTGAAGACCACGATCCCCGCCGCGCCGACGGTGCCGATCATGCCGTTCGCGGCTTCGGCGATGGCGTCGGCGGTGGTGGGGTCGGGAAGGGTTTCGGTGAAATGGACGCGGGCGCCGTGGGTCGGGTCCTGCTCTACGCTGGTCGCGATGCGGTTCATCATCGACACGGCTTCGCAGGGGAACTGGCCGGACGCGCTTTCGGCCGACAGCATGACCGCGTCGGCGCCGTCATAAACGGCCGTCGCGACGTCCGAGACTTCGGCGCGGGTCGGCGAGGGGGAGGTGATCATCGATTCCAGCATCTGGGTCGCGACCACCACCGGCCGGCCCATGCGGCGGGCGCTTTCGACGATGCGCTTCTGGAAGGTCGGCACCTGCTCGGGCGGGAGTTCGACGCCGAGGTCGCCGCGCGCGACCATGACCGCGTCGGAGAATTCGAGAATGCCTTCGAGCCGCTCGATCGCCTGCGGCTTCTCGATCTTGGCGAGAAGGGCGGCGCGCCCGGCGATCAGCCGCCGCGCTTCGGCGACGTCCTCGGGCCGCTGCACGAAGGACAAAGCGATCCAGTCGACATGATTTTCGAGCGCGAAGACCAGGTCGGCGCGGTCCTTGTCGGTGAGGGCGGCGAGGGGCAGGACGACGTCGGGGACGTTGACACCCTTGTTGTTCGAAATACGCCCGCCGACTTCCACGGTGGTCTCGATCCGGTCGGGCGTCACGCCGATCACGCGCTGGACGATCTTGCCGTCGTCGATCAGGAGGCGCGTGCCTTCCTCGACGCCGTGGAAGATTTCGCGGTGGGGGAGGTTGACGCGGGTCGCGTCGCCCGGCGTTTCGTCGCGGTCGAAGGAGAAGAGCTGGCCGCGGGCGAGCTCGACGCCGCCTTCGGCGAACTTGCCGACGCGCAGCTTCGGGCCCTGGAGGTCGGCGAGGATGGTGGTCGGCCGCTCCAGCTCCTTTTCGAGGCCGCGGATGATCTCGATGGCGCGCTTGTGATCGGCGTGCGTGCCGTGGCTCATGTTGATCCGGAAGGCGTCGGCGCCGGCTTCGGCGAGCCTTCTGATCATCTCGGGCGTGTTGCTCGCCGGGCCCAGCGTCGCAAGGATGCGCACCTTGCGGGTGCGCGGGACGAATTGGCTGTGGAGCGTTTGGTTGTTCGCCATTGCCGCTGCGCATAGCCGCCCCTAGGGATGCGGCTCAACCCCAAGAAAGTTTCGAGAAGGACAAATGGCGGAAGGATCGATCGCGGCCGACGAACTGAGGCTCCTCATCGAGCGCATCGAGCGTCTGGAAGAGGAAAAGAAGGCGATCGCGGACGACGTCAAGGACGTCTACGGCGAAGCCAAGGCGCGCGGCTACGACACCAAGACGATGCGGGCCATCGTCCGTCTCAGGAAGATGGAAACCAACGCGCGCCAGGAAGCCGACGCCCTCCTCGAAACCTACCGCGCCGCCCTCGGCATGGCCTGAGGCGCTCGGCGCGCCGTTCCCCTTCTCCTTGCGCGTGGCCGCCATATGGCTAGGCTGCGGTGCGGTGCGGGACGGGGAGGGGAACATCATGACCGATACGAGAATGGCCGCGCCGATATCGGCGGACGGCGGTCACGGGGTGCTCGGCTTTCTGCGCGAAACGCTGGGGAGCCTTCGGAAATCGCGGCTGCTGGTGCCCGCTTTGCTGCTCACCGTGCTGCTCACGGTCAGCAACATCGTCATCCTGCGCAATGCGCCGCCGCAGGGCGAGGTGCCGCCGCTCGCCTTCGTCATTGCCGCCATCGTCCGCGTTGCGGGCCTTCTCCTTCTCGCGGTTACGATCCTGCGGGTGCTGACCGACAGCCGGCGCCGCCTGTATATGCCGGACGGCGCCTTCTGGCTTTACGTGCTGACGGGCATCGCGGGCTTCGCGGTGTCGGCGGCGCTCGGCGTCGTCGCGGGCGACCGGACGGACCCCATCGTCGGCGCCGTGGTCGGGCTCGCCACGATTGCGATCTCCGCGCCCTTCGCCGCCTGGTTCACCGCCATCGCTGTCGAGCGGCCGCTGGCGCTCAATCCCGCGCCGTGGATGCGCGGCATGAGCCGCTGGCTGGCGCCGCTCCTTCTCTGGTCCGTGCTCGTCGCGCTGCCGCTCGGCCAGCTTCACGCCGCCATCGACTATTATCTCATCCGCGGCGCCGGGGACAATTTCTGGCCGCTCATGCTGTTCGACGGACCCTTGAGCGCCGTCCTTACCATCTTCACCTGCGCGTTGGCGGTGACCGCCTACAGGCGCGTTGCGCGGGGGTGACGCTCTCGGCTATCGCAGCCGCCATGCACCTTCAAACAGCAGGATCGAACGGGCACGATGGCCGGCCATTCAAAGTTCAAGAACATCATGCACCGCAAGGGCGCGCAGGATAAGAAGCGCTCGGCGATCTTCTCCAAGCTTTCCCGCGAAATCACCGTCGCGGCGAAGATGGGCACGCCCGATCCGGACATGAACCCGCGCCTGCGCGCCGCCGTGCTCGCCGCCAAGGCGCAGTCCATGCCCAAGGACAATATCCAGCGCGCGATCGACAAGTCGTCCATGGGCGATGCCGCCGATTACGAGGAGCTGCGCTACGAAGGCTTCGGCCCGGGCGGCGTGGCGCTGATCGTCGAAGCGCTGACCGACAACAGGAACCGCACGGCGACCAACGTCCGCACCATCTTCTCGAAGAACGGCGGCAATCTCGGCGCATCGGGCTCGGTCAGCCACGGCTTCGACCGCGCCGGCCTCGTCACCTATCCCGCGGCAGCGGGAAGTGCCGACGCCGTCTTCGAAGCGGCGATCGAAGCGGGCGCCGACGACGTCGAATCGGACGAGGACGGCCACCAGATCTGGACGGCGCAGGACGGGCTGCACGAAGTCGCGAAAGCGCTCGAAGCCGCGCTCGGCGAGCCGGAAAGCACCAAGCTCGCCTGGCGCCCGCAGACGCAGGTCGAGGTCGGCGGCGACGATGCCGACCAGCTCGTCAAGCTGATCGACGCGCTGGAAGAGGATGACGACGTCCAGACCGTGTGGGGCAATTACGAAGTCTCCGAAGAAGCGATGGCGCGGCTGGGATAAGCCGCTCGCCTCGGAGGGCTGCAAACCGCCCTTCGACAGGCTCAGGGCTAGCGGGGGTTTTGAGGAATGCCCCCTGCGCCGGAGGGCTGCAAACCGCCCTTCGACAGGCTCAGGGCTAGCGGGTTTGAGGAATGCCCCCTGCGTCCCGCTCTGCAAGCCGCCCTTCGACGGGCTCAGGGCTGGCGGGGGTTTGAGGAATGCCT
>DASVQT010000110.1:0-24044 GCA_036388975.1 Allosphingosinicella sp.
CTTCGCCGTTCCCGGTGGGCCTTCGAGCAGGACGTGGCCCGAGGAGAAAAGGGCGATCAGCATCAGCTCGACCGCTTCCTCCTGGCCGACGATCGCCTTGCCGATCTCCTCGCGGATGGTGGCAGCGAGGGTTCTGACGTCGTCTAGGGTCACTTGATGAGATCCTTTTTCCACTGAAAGAGCGCACGCGCCGCGGCGATGAGCTGGGACGGGTCGGCGGCGGCGCGGGCGCGCGCCGCGAGCTCGCTGAACGTCGGCGCGCCGGGCGGCGAGACCCGGTCGAGATAAGCGTCGAGCTCCGCATCGCGCAGCGCCATGTGGGCGCCGCTGTCATGCGCCGCGGTTTCGCGGATCAATTCGGCATAAGCGCCGCCGGCACGATGCTCGCGCCGGGCGAGCTTGAAGAGGCCTGCACTGTTTTCGACGAGCTGGCTCTTGCCGAAGGCGATGGCCCGGCCGCCTTGGGCCGGTGCGCCGAAGCGGAAGGCGCCGTGCAGGCCGGCGAGCAAGGCGGCGAGGGCGAGGGCGAGGGTGAGCGGCAGGAAAGGCGGCTCGAAGGCGAGGCGGAGCGGGTTCCGGCCTGCGCCGAGGCCGTTCAGCGTCAGATCGAAGGCGACGCCGCCCGGCGCCTTGCCGTCGTTCAGGAGATTGAGGATGTCGAGGGCGGCGCGCGCCCGCTTGGGATCGGCGAGGCCGTGATTGTTCATGAGGTCGGGCTCGGCCAGGAGATAATGCGGGCTCTCGTCCATCTGGGACAGCGCCCCGCCGGTCCCCGATCCGAGCAGGGGCACCAGCCGGTCGCCGGTGGCGACCTGGACCTGTTCCGGCGCGGGTGCGTCGACGCCTTCGAGGAAGCTTTCGCCCCGCAGCGCGCCGCCCGAACCGGGAATGGTCGCGATGTCGACCGGATTTTCGTCTCCGAGCAGGCGCCGGACTTCGCGCCCGTCGAGCTGGCCCATGGCGAGCACCCGGCCCTGGCGCACCGGATCGCGCCGCACCCGCCATTTGGGGAGAATGACCAGGGTCGGAAGCTCAGCCCGCCGCTCGAGCAGCTGCGCGAGCCGCTGGGGATCGGTCTGCTCCTCGGCCATGACGACGAGGAGGTCCGGCGTGGCGAGCCCCGCCTGGTCGCGGACGATCCGGCTGCGCCCGCCGCTGAGCTCGACGAGGCGAACCAGCCCGTGAAAGCCGACGGCGCTCTTCGACAGGGCATGCGACCTGGGATCGCTGCCGCCGCCCCGCATGTCGCCCGCATAGGCGGAGAGAAGCAGGAACAAGGCGAAGGCGACGATCCCGGCGGCGACCAGCGCCGCCACCGTGCGCGTGTTGAACGGACTGCCCGCGGCGTGGGGGGCGGACGGCGCCGCGCCCGGTGCAGCCGCGACCGGGGCGGCCGAAGCGGGGACGCCGCTCACCGGCTCCACTCCCGCGCCAAAGCGAATTCCTCATAAGCGGCGCGGCACGCCGCCCAGTCGCCCGCGTCGAGGCGGCGCCCGCCGAACAGGCTGCTTTCCACCGCCATGGCGATGCGCTGAAAGGCGCCGCGCGGCCCCGCGGGAAGCTGCGGCGCCCCGGCGATGTCGCGGCTGGTCAGCGCCGGCCGCACGACGGCGGGCCGTCGGCGGTCGATTTCCTCGATGCTGCGGAACAGGAGGAGATGGGCGGCCTGCGAATAATTTCCCTCGCCCGCCATGCGGTCGGCTTCGGCAAGGAGGGCCCGGGCGGGCGCTTCGGCGATCGTCCAAACCTCTTCCGCTTCGTTGCCGCCCTTGGCCTTTTTCCGCCTCCTTAGGAAATCGACGCCGCCGCCTTCGATCCAGCGGACGATGCAGTACAGGATCGCGGCGACCGCGGCGGCGACGACGATCCAGAACAAGGCGGTGAACAGGGGGCCTGCGCCGGAGAGGATCCCGTCCAGCCAGCGGAGCCAGGCGGGGGGCTGCGGGGGAGTCCAGGCCGGGAAGTCGAACTGGATCGACGGGTCGGCCATCAGCGCGCGATGCGCTTCGGCGGCCCGCGCCGGATCGCCGGACGCGGCCGCGCCTGCTGACTGTGCTGCCGCCAAACCCGTGCCCCCTTCGCTTTCGATCTAAGCCGCGCCGCTTGCCGGGCGCAAGCGCCAAGCGACGCGAAGGGCTCGGCATTTCGAATGCTGGACAGAAGCTCGGGAGCGGCTAGTCTCGCCGCTTTGAAACGGGGGAGAGCGCAATGGCCACGGCCTATGGGGGACAGATCGACATCGGCCGCGTGATCCAGCGCGGCTTTTCCGTCATCGGACGCAATGCCGGGCCCTTCCTGCTGGCGGCAATTTTGCTGACGGGCCTTCCGAACTTCCTCGTCCAATATCTCGCGTCGCCCGCCATGCTGCTCTCGTCCGACCCGTCGGGGATGCGCAACGAGTCGGCGCTCGGCTTCGTCGGTCTTTTCGGACTGGTCGGGCTGTTCGCGCTGTTCGGGGGCGCCCTCCTTCAGGCCGCCGTGGTCCGCTCCGCCATATTGGAACTGAACGGCAGGCCGGTCGACATCGGCGGGAGCCTGCGCACGTCGGTCTCGCTCGTCCTGCCGCTGCTCGGCCTCACCATCGTGTCCGCATTCGGCATCGGCCTCGCCTTCCTGCTGCTGATCGTGCCGGGGCTGATCGTGATGTGCATGTGGTACGTCGCGGTGCCCGTGCTGGTGGAGGAGCGTCCGGGAATCTTCGCGAGCCTGTCGCGAAGCTCCGAACTGACCAGCGGCTCGCGCTGGCACGTCTTCGGGCTGCTCATCATCTTGTGGATTCTGGCCGGCGTCGTCGGCGCGGTGTTCGGCATCTTCCCGGCCATGGCGGCCCCCGAAAGCTACCTGTTCATCGCACTCGCTCAGGCGATCGCCGCGACCGTGTCGGCCGTGTTCAGCGCCGCCATGGCCGCTTCGCTCTACGTCGAGCTTCGCCAGGTGAAGGAAGGCGCGACGACCGACAGCCTCGCCGCCATCTTCGACTGAGGTGCCGGCGCTGCGGAACGCTCCGGGTCTTGCCGGTCTTCAGCGCTCGGCCGGGGCCGCCATCAGTTCGTAGACGTCGACCGAGCCCGGATTGGGGCCGCGCACCGTGAGGCGATAGCGGAAGTCGCCGATCCGCTCGAAAAGCCCTGCCGTGTTGGCGCCGGGGGATGCCGAATAAGGCGGGGCCGTGCGGGCGGGCGGCGCGAAGCCGGCGCCGAGGAAGACGAGCCGCCGCGCATCCGCGCTCGGCCACAAGAAACCGCCGAGGCGCCGCGCCGGAGTCTCGAGCGTGAGGCTCAGCCGCTCGCCGTCCGCGCCGACGAAGCAGAAGGCCTGCCGCGCGCCGCCGCGCTCCCGTCTTGCCGCGGCGGCGGTAGGGGCAGGCAGGCGGACGAGGCGGCAGCGATAGGGGCCGGGCGCCGGTGCGGGCGCGGCGAGGAATGCGTCGGCGGCGAGCAGTTCGCGGTCGGCCGCGCTCCGCCTGGCCGCCGCCGCGGCGAGGCCGGCGAAGAGGGGCGGCATGTCTTCGGTGACCGAGGCATGTTCGGGAAGGGCGGTGCGGCGCCATTCCTCCTCGGGCTCCACCACGACGGCTGCGGCGGCGGGGGCGCCGGGGCGGGGCGGCGCGGCCGTCTGGCAGGCGGCGAGCGCCGCGGCGAGCGGCAGCAGCAGGGTAAGGCGTTGATCCGGCATGTCTGCTCTCCGGGCCGGCTGGCGCTGCCGGCGATCGCGTGTGTCCGGACGATCAACCTCGTAAAATGGTTAAGAAAAGGTTACCGGCGCGCCGCGTCTGCGCCGGGGCGCGCCGCCGCTCCGCCGGGGAGCAGGCCTTTATTCCGCGGCTTCTTCATTCCGCGGCTTCGGCGTAGGGCTCCCCCGCACCGTCCGGCGCCGAATAGAGATGGTGGAAGATGTCCGGGTACAGGCCGTATTCGGCGACGGAGCGCCGGTTCTCGGGCCGGGGCGGGAGCGGGGGGCGGCCCGTGGGCGGGCTCGCCGGCAGGATGGCGCGCACGGGGCCGCTGCGGCGCTCGACCACCATCTGGTGAAACCATTCGCCGGCATAGGAGCCGTCGAGGCGGTGGACGCGCGCGCCGAACAGGCGGCCAAGTGCGGTGCCTTCGAGATCGTAGACGAAGCTTTCGAACAGGAAGCCCACGGGCTCCCCGCGCGTGCTGTAGACGTACATCGGCATTTCTATCCCCTCCCACCCGTCCGCCACCGCGACCCCGCACCGGCGGAAAAGTCGATGATCCGGCTTTTGCGAACAGGGGCGAGGCTATGCTTGGCGGCCCGGCGGTGTCAACAGGAAAAGGCCAAGTAAAGCAGGCACTTACAAGTTAAACGATGTGTTGAGAAAGGAGGAGGAAGCGCGCGGGCCGGGCGAATTCAGCACATGCTCACGAGATGCTCATGCCGCTCACCGGCTCCTGTCCTACCACGCCCGCTCGGAACGGCACCGGCCGCGCCGCCACGGAGTGTAGACACCATGCGCATCGTCCTGATCAACGTCCCGCATCCCGCGATCGGCAGCCGGATCCCCGACGATCACCTTCCCCCGCTCGGGCTGCTCAGCGTCGGCGGCCCGCTTCTCGACGACGGCCACCAGGTGACGCTGATCGACGGCGAGTTCGGGCCGATGGCGGCGGAGGACATCGTCGCGCGGGCCGTCGGCCTTGCGCCCGATGCCGTGATGTTCAGCCATAGCGGCTCGTCCTCCGGCCATCCGGTGATCGCCTCGATCGCGCGGTGCGTGCGCGAAGCGCTGCCCGGCTGCCGCATCGTCTATGGCGGCGTCCACCCGACTTATTTCTGGCGCGACATCCTGGCGAGCGAGCCCTGGGTCGACGCCGTCGTGCGGGGGGAGGGGGAGGAAACGGTGCGGCAGCTCGTGCGCGCGCTGGAAAGCGGCGGCGCGCTCGAGGACGTGCGCGGGATCGCGTTCCGCCGGGAGGGCAGGGCGATGGCGACGGGCGCGGCGCCGGTGATCCGCAACCTCGACGATTACCGCATCGGCTGGGAGCTCATCGATCATGCGCGCTACAGCTATTGGGGCGGGAAGCGGGCGGTGGTGGTGCAATTTTCGCGCGGCTGCCCGCATCTTTGCACCTATTGCGGGCAGCGCGGCTTCTGGACGCGCTGGCGGCACCGCGATCCGGTGCTGTTCGCGCGCGAAATCGCCCGCCTGCACCGCGAACAGGGCGTGGAGGTCTTCAACTTCGCCGACGAGAACCCGTCGGCGGGCCGCAAGCCGTGGAAGGCGTTCCTGGAAGCGCTGATCGCCGAAAAGATCGAAGTGACCCTGGTCGGCTCCACGCGCGCCGACGACATCGTGCGCGACGCGGAGTTCCTGCACCTTTACAAGCAGGCCGGCTTCGAACGCTTCCTGATGGGAACGGAGAATACCGACGAGGACACGCTGCGCCTGATCCGCAAGGGCGGCGCGACGAGCACCGACCGGGAAGCGATCCGCCTCCTCAGGCAGCACAACATCCTGTCCATGGCGACCTGGGTGGCGGGCTTCTCGCACCAGACCGACCGCGACATGGTCCACGCGCTGCGCCAGCTCATCTCCTACGATCCCGACCAGATCCAGGCGCTCTACGTCGTCCCCCACCGCTGGACGCCCTATTTCCGCGAAGCCGAGGACCGCGAGGTGGTCCAGCCGGACAAGACCAAGTGGGATTACAAGCACCAGGTGCTCGGCATGGACCGGATGCCGCCCTGGCGCCTGTTCCTTTGGGTCAAGTTCATCGAAGCCGCCATGCAGCTGCGCCCGCGCGCGATCCGGCGCCTGCTCTGGAACCCGGAAGCCAGGATCCGCCATGCGATCCGCTGGTACTACCGCATGGGCCGCCGCGTCTGGCTCCACGAGATGCGCGAGTTCCTGTTCCGCGACCGGACCGGGCCCACGGGAATGACGGTGCGCGCCTTCGTGGGCGACGCGCAGGACCATGAGGAGGAATCGATGGCGGTCGGCGCCCGGCGCCCCGCGGCCCAAGCCGCCAAGGCAGCCTGAGCGAAGGGGCCGCGAGCCTCAGCAGGGACCGCGGGTACGGATGCCGCTCACCAGGCTGCCGTTGCCGCTCCGCACCACGTTGACCGCCGCCGAGCCCCGGCACAGGCGGCCGTCGGCGAGCACGTAATCGTAGGCGACGCGCACCGTGTCCTCATCGACCGGCGAGACGCGCAGGACGCGCAGCGGGCGGCGGAAGGAGGAGTAATAGCGGGTCAGCGCCCCCGCCGAGAGGGGGCCGCTGCGCCGTTTGGCGGGCACGACCAGCTGCGCGGCCGCTCCGCCGTCGCCTGCGCCCAGCGCGGAATAAAAGGCGCGGGCCGTCGCGACCGCGCTCCCTCCGCCCGCGGGCGCTGCACGCTCGGCGGGAGCCGCCTCCTGGACGGGGGCGGCCTCCTGGACGGGAGCACGGGGCTGGTCCCGAGGCGGGGCGACGGCCGGCGGCGCTGCCGTGTCCACGTCGGCTGGTTCGCGAGGCGCTGACGCCGTGGGCGCTGGCGCCGTGTCCTCGATCGGCGCCGCTTCCTCGCTGGCGAGCGGGTTGGGCGGCGGCGTCTCGAATTGGGAGACTTGCATGTCGTCCTCGGCCTGCGCGGTCTCCGTGCGCACCGGATCGGCGGGAACGTCGAACACGACGTCGGGCTCGCGCTGCAGGGACGCGTACCAGATGGCGCCGATCAGGACGGCGAGCGCCAGCAGCGCGATCAGCATGACGGGGGAGCGCAGCAGCCCGCCGCCGCGGCGGGGCTCGGCAGCATGGGCGTATTCGGATCGGCCGGAGGGGAGGGGAGGCGGCGTGACATGCGCCCGCGCCTGCGGCTCGCGCGGCGGTGCACCGCCGAAGACGTGGGTGCGATCCTCCGCCGCGGCGGGAGCGGCACTCGGCGCCGGCGCTGCCGGCGCGCCGCGCAGCACGTCGATCCGCGGCTTGCGGGGCGCGCCTCCGCCCGGAGCGCCGCCTCCATTGCTATCTCTCGGATCGTTCATCACCGGCCTCGTTGCTTAAGCGTACATCGTTCGGCGCCGGCTCCGCGCCTAGCGCCTCCACTTCCACTTCCGTGCGGCGAAGCGTCTCATGGATCTGCTCGACGCGGTGCTCGACTGTCTTGCTGACCACGACCTCCTCGCGCACGAAGACGTCCTTGCTGACGACGGCCTCTTCCCGGACCTGCGAGATTTCGATCACGCGTCCGCGCAGCAGGCCGCCCCGCTCCAATTCCTCCTCGGTCGCGAGTCGCGACACCGGCCGGCGCTCCACGCGGGTGAACTCCTCGATGAGCTCGACATCCTGAAGCACCGGAACGCTTTCGACGCGGCTTTGGACTTTCGCTCCGCCGCGCACGACATCGCGGGTTCCGATGCGCAATTCCTCCTCGACGATCGGCAGCCGCTCCTCGGCGGTCGTGCGGGCGCCATGCGCCTCGGCGCCCGTATCCGCCGCATACGGTTCGGTCGCGATGGGCGCCAGAGCGTCGGCAGGCGGCCTTTCCAGAATCTCGACGACGCGATCCGGATCCTCGCCGCTGCCGACCTGTGCCAGCAACAAATACTCGCCATCGGCCAGCTTGCTCTCGCAGGCCGCACGCTCTTCCGGCGTGAGATCGAGCGCGCGCAACGCGTCCCGGGCGGCAGGCGACTGGTCGAAGATACCGGCTTGGGTCATCGAAAGCTCGGCCTGGAGAGACCGCAAGGCGCGCTCGGCCTCCTCGCGCGTGTCGTATAAAGCGGTGATGGTGGAGCTCACGGCGCAACTCCGCCGTTCACCGGCGCTTCGCCGTTCGTCTCCGCAGCAAGCTGCCCGCTGCGGTCGATCCGAACCTGCTCGGACCGGAGCGTGACGGGTATCGCCTTGGTTTCGGTCCGCGACTTGCGCCGCACATGGATTTCTTCGACGACGACCAGCCGCTTTTCCATCACGACCACTTCTTCCACCACCGGAATCACCGTCGTCGAGCCCTCCAGCCGGACGCTGGGCAGCTGGCTCACCACCTTGTTCACCGGCACACGCTCGATCTCGAGTTCGTCGCGGGAGAGCTCGACGGGGACGTTGTCCTCCCGTTCCTCGACCGACACTTCGATACGCAGCCGGCCGGTCTCGACCTCGCGCTTGGTGACGGAGACGCGCTCCTCCACGAGCGGAATGGCGGCGACTTCCTTTTCCTCTTTCATCATCGTCCTGACGTTCGCACCGGGGCGCGGCCCTGCCTGGAGGGCGGCGGCGATGTAACAGTCCGGCAAGTCATTGCGTTCCCGCTTCGGCGGCGTTGCCGCAAGGCCGCCGCAGCTTTGCGCAACGACGGGAAGGAGCCCCGGAAATACGCATGTCGCAACGGACCGGCCGCACTGGCAGCGAAGAAGGCAAGCGCAGCTCTCTGGGCAATCGGACCGAATTTCCGGAGGCGGCTTCAAGGGCGAGCACCAGGGCGGCGGCAGACGATCAATCTCTCGGGCGTGCGTGGTCGCGGTAGGTCCGAGCAGGCGAGTGTCCGCTCTCGGCCCATCGCGGACACAACGCGAGGCGCAAGGACCCGCCTTGATGCGGCGCAGACGCCAAGATTCACTCTTCCCGCGTTGCCTGAACCTCAACCGTTTCCTCAAACGTATGCGGAATCATCGCCCAATCATGTCCATCGCGGCCGTCCCTGTAGGTGAAGACCAGCTTCGGCCGCACGACCGCACCTTCGCCTTCCGACTCGCGAACCAGAACGACCGCGGAGTCCCGATTGATGAAGAACGGCCGCGAGACTCGTGTGTACGAACCCGTCTCGTGTCTGGTGAGCACCGGTCCTATCTGGCCATTACGCGCCGGCGCGCTGACTTCACGCGCGTAACGCTGCCAGTCGCAATCCGGCAGGGGTCCGGGGCGCCAGAACCGAAATGCCTGGGCCAGCAGGTCTTCCGGCACCCTGTCCCATGGAAATGCCGCCTCGCTCGCTCCCACAGCGCTCGCAAGTGTGGCACGCACGTCGCTTCGAGTTGCGCCGCCTCCGCCTTCTGTGACGGTGCTTATCCGCGGGTCACCGAACATGGAGTCCAGCGGACGTATGACGCTTGCCGGGAACATGGACCGATAGATCGCGCACACGTCTTCCGCCCTGCCTCCGGAGTGCGAAGGCTCCGGATCGGCTTCCGCTATGGCAGTCAGTGGGGGCGGCGCAGGCGAGCAGGATCCTGAAATGGCGGCAAGGACCATCATCGTTCCGGCGTACATCGCGGGAGCAGGTTTTCTGATGAATATCATGAACCCCGGCCTCCTCCGTACTGCTGGAGCCAACGAACCCACGGCGAAAGCGTTGCTGAACGCGAGTGAAGGCAACAGGGGTTGGCGCGGATGTTCGCTTTCAGCCCTTTGCACGTCAGACGGTGGCGCACCCGAGAGGATTCGAACCTCTGGCCTCTGCCTTCGGAGGGCAGCGCTCTATCCAGCTGAGCTACGGGTGCCGGGCCACGTGCGAGCCGCTTAGCAAAGGCGGGGCAGGGGGGCCAGACCCTAGTTTGGCCGGCGAGGACGCTTCGCCGCCGCTTCAAGGAGCGGCTTCGCGGCCGCTGCCGCACGGACGGCGCGGGGGAGAACGATCTTTTCTCCAGGCGGCGGCGTCTTGGGCTCGTAGCGGCAAAGATCGGCCACGACGCAGCGCCAGCATTCCGGCGTGCGGGCCTTGCAGGTGTAGCGGCCGTGCAGGATCAGATAATGGTGAGCGTCGCGGCGCCACGGGTGCGGCGTGCCTTCGTCCAGGCGGCGTTCCACTTCGGCGACATCCTTGCCGGGCGCGAGGCCGGTGCGGTTGGAGACCCTGAAGACGTGCGTGTCGACCGCAAAGGTCTCGGCGCCGAAGGCACAGTTCATCACCACGTTGGCGGTCTTGCGGCCGACGCCGGGCAGCGCCACCAGCAGGTCGCGGTCGGCGGGGACTTCGCCGCCGTGGCGCTCGATCAGCGCTTCGCTCAAGGCGATGACGTTCTTCGCCTTGGTGTTGAAGAGGCCGATCGTCTTGATCTGCTCGCGCAGGCGGTCCTCGCCCAGCGCGATCATCCTGGCGGGCGTGTCGACGCGCTTGAAGAGGTCGCGCGTGGCGAGGTTCACGCTTGCGTCCGTCGCCTGGGCGGAGAGCACGACCGCGACGAGCAGGGTGTAATTGTTGACGAACTCGAGCTCCGTTTCGGGGTTCGGCGTTCGCTCGGCAAGGCGGCGGTAGAATTCCGCTACATCCGCGGATGCAAGAGCAACAACCTCGTTCGTCCCGAGCGAAGTCGAGGAGCGCTTCTCCGCGTTCGAGCTTGCGCCCCTCGACTTCGCTTGGGACGAACGAGGCTTGTCAGGCTTCATGTCGGAGCCGGCAGCCACTTCAGATCCCCAGCACGTCCGTCATGGCGTAGCGTCCGGCGGGTTTGCCGGCGAGCCAGAGCGCGGCTTTGACCGCACCTCGGGCGAAGATGTCGCGGCTTTCGGCGCGGTGGCCGAGCTCGATCCGTTCGCCTTCGCCTGCGAAGACGATCTGGTGGTCGCCCGCGACCGAGCCGCCGCGGAGAGCCGCGAAGCCGATATGGCCGGGCGTGCGCGGACCCGTCATTCCGTCGCGGCCTCGGTCGGATACGGCGGCGAGATCCACGCCGCGCCCTTCCGCCGCGGCGCGGCCGAGTAGGAGGGCGGTGCCGGAGGGTGCGTCCGCCTTGTGGCGGTGGTGCATTTCGGCGATTTCGATGTCCCAATCGTCGCCGAGCCGCGCCGCCGCCTCGCGGACGAGGTGGGCGAGCAGGTTGACGCCGAGCGACATGTTGGCGCTTCGCAGCACGGCGACCTGGGCAGCCGCGCTTGCGACGAGCGCGTCGGCGTCGTCGCTCAGTCCCGTCGTTCCGACCACGATCGGGACCCCGGCATCCGCGGCCGCGGCGAGGTTGGCCTCCAGCGCGGCGGCGGCCGAGAAATCGACGAGGACGTCGCAAGCGCGGGCAAGGGCCGCGACGTCGTCGCCGCGGTTCGCGCCGCCCGCGAGCACCGCGCCGTCCGTGTCTTCGATGACGGCGGCGATGGCGCGTCCCATCCGGCCCGACGCGCCGACGATGCCGATCCTGGTCATGGTTGCGCCTCCCGAGCCGCTCGCCGCTTCATTGGGCGAGGCGGATCGCCCGCGCAAGCGCCCCGCGGGACCGAAGGCACGAGCGGGCATGCGGAACATGCCGCGCCCCGGCTGCGTTACGCCGCCAGAACAAACGCCATAACAACGGGAGTGAGACACATGGTCGAGCGTGAAAGAGAGACGATCGTCACCACCGACGGCGGTGAGCGCCGCGGCGGCGGCGGAACCCTTCTGGCCGTCGTGCTGCTGATCGTCCTGCTCGTCGTTCTGTTCCTGCTCTTCGGCCGGAACCTGCTGAACGGCGGCGGCGCCGAGGAAATCAACGCCGACATCAAGATCGACACGCCCACCAAATAGGATCGGATCAGCCGCCGGCGCGGTTCAGCCAGCGCTGGCGGCCCCATTCCGCGATAAGGGCGTCCGCCGCGCGGCGTTCGGCGCTGCCGGGCGCAAGCGCGGCATAATCCTGCCAGCGCCCGGCGCGGGCGGTCCACAATTGCTCGTTGTCGAAGCTGAAGACGGTGTAGCGGCCGGCGCCGTCCGCGAGCCCGATCGAGCTCGGCCGGTCGAGGCTGCCGACATATTGAAAGACACCGCCCGGCGTCGCGCTCGGCTGCGCCGGCAGGTCGGCCCCCGCCGCGCGAAGAACGATGTTGCGCACGTCGGCCAGCCCGATCGGCGAGGGGAGGACGACCCGCCGATTCATCACGAACGGTATGTGGTTCTGGCGACGGTTGATCATGTGGCCGTGGCCCAGGAAGCCGTCTTCGAACAGGGATTCGCCGTGGTCGGCCGTGACGACGAGCAGCGTCCGGTCCCAGACGCCGAGGCTTTGCAGCCGCCGGACGACCGCGCCGACCATCGCGTCCGCATAAGCGGCGGCGTTCCAATAGGTCGCTTCGAGACGGGCCCGGTTCGCGGCTTTGATGTCGCCGCGCGGCAGCGGCTCGATGCCGAGCGGGCGGCCCATGCCGGGATGATCGTAGGGAAAATGGGCGGACTGGAGATTGAGGTAGACGAAGTTCGGGCGGTTCCAGGCCTCCGCGCGTCCGAAATGCCGGTCGAACTCGCGAACGACGAGGCTGTCGTCGATGCGCAGCGAGCTTTCCGATCCGAGGCTGTAGACCCGCTCGTTCTTCAGCGCTTCGGCGTCGACGAAGACGTCCGAACGGCGCATTCCCACCGTCTCGGCGATGCCGCCGAAATCCTCCGCCTGCGCCGAAAAGGCGCCGGTCCGGTAGCCGTTCGCGCGAAAGGCTTCGAACAGGGAGGTGGTTGGGCCTTCGGGGACCAGGCGGCCGGTGAACAGGGTCTTGAGCGACAGGGCCGTGAAGCCCGCATGGCTGAACGCTTCGGGGGCCGACGTTCCGGACGCCGCCAGCGCTTCGAGGTTGGGCGCCACGGGGCGCCCCCGGAAGCGCCGCCCGATGATGTCGCCGCGCGTCGATTCGAGAACGATCAGAACGACGTGGGGCCGCTCGCCCGCGATCCGCACCGGCGGCGGAGCGGCGGCCGGTGCGGGGTCGGCGAGGACGAGGTCGCCGGCGAAGCCGTCCTCGTCGAGGCCGTTGTTCGGCACGTCGAGCGCGAAGGGGTGGCGGCTCCCGTCGAACGGATGACTGTCGGCGTGGGCCGAGAAGAAGCCGAAGCCGTCGCGGTCGACGTCGCTCGCCTCGTCGAACAAGGCGGTGACCACGTAAGGCGCGTTGAAGCGCGCCAGTGCCGAGCGGACGTCCCGCATTTCGGAAGCGGCAAAGAGAATGAGCGGCACCGCGACGAGGGCGGCGGCGAGCATCCGGCCGGAAAGCCGGGTGCCGTCGGGGAGCGGCGCGGTGCAGAGGCGCCGCCGCAGGAGGACGCGCAAGAGCGCGTAGACGCCGAACGCGCCCAGCGCGACGAAGAGCATCAGCGCGCCTTCGTTCAGCGTGTAGAGCAAGGCCTGGATGATGCTCCCGCCGCCCATGTTGCGGACCACCTGGAAGCTGAGCGCGTCGCTGAAATAACTCAAAGCCTGATATTTCGCGACCAGAACGGCGGAGCCGAGAAAGGTCGCCAGGTAGAAGAAGTTGAAGTGGAAGAGCGGCGTATCGGCGCGCCGGCCGTGAAGGCGGCGCACCAGCCGGTAGAAGAGGTAGAAGAGAAAGGCGTGGGCGGCGAGCAGAGCGGGGAGGAAGGCGGCGAGTTCGCCCGCCGTGTCGATCGCGCGCGATTGCCCGAACCCGCCGGCAAAGATCGCGAACTTGCGCTCGGCAAGCGCGAGTTCGAAGACCAGCGTCAGGAAAACCACGGCGGGCAGGCTGAGCCGCGCCAGCACCGCTTCCCAGCGGCGGGGCGTCGAGGCTGCGGGCGCGGCGGCGATTTCGGCGTGCAAAAAGAACTCCTCCGGTTCGCCCCCTCTAGCGCGAAGTGCTTAAGAGCCGGTTTTCGCGCCGGTCGCGCGGAGGCGATCGGTTTCGCCGGTGACAGGAGGCGGGCGGATGCTAAGTTCGGCGCCCATGCAGGACGAGAGACACATAGCGGGCGGCGTCGTCCACGATCTTCCGGACGATTTGCGGGACGCGCTGCTGCGGGACCCGCAGGCGCTGGCGACCTGGGACGACATCACCCCGCTCGCCCGCAACGAATATATCTGCTGGATCGAGTCGCCGAAAAAGGCCGAGACTCGGCGCAAGCGGATCGACTGGGGCTGCGAAAATCTGCGGGAGGGTAAGCGGCGCCCGTGTTGCTGGCCCGGGTGCCCGCACCGCGACAAGGGCAAGTCTGCGGGAGGCTGAGGGGGGCGTCAGGCGGCGCGCAATTGCTTCGCCGGGCGGACGAGAGCGGGAACGCGGGACGCGGGAACCGCCTTGCCGAAATAATAGCCCTGGCCGGTCCGGCAGCCGTGCGACAGGAGATAAGCGAGCTGCGCCGGTGTCTCGATCCCCTCGGCCACGACGTCGAGATCGAGGCTCCGGCCCAGGTTCAGCACCGCCCGGACGATCGCCGCATTGCCGGCGCCGACCTGAAGGTCGCGAACGAAGGAGCGGTCGATCTTCACGATGTCGACTGGAAACTGCTTGAGGTGCGACAGGGACGCATAGCCGGTGCCGAAATCGTCCAGCGCGATCTTGATGCCGTGCGCGCTCAGCGTCTTGAGCGCCCGCTCGACATAATCGGCGCCGCGGCCGAGAAAGACGGTCTCGGTGACCTCGATCTGCACGCAGGCGGGGGGGATATCGGCCTGCTGGAGCCGTTTCAAAAGGTTGTCCGCAAAGTCCATCTTCTTGAAGTCCGCCGCGGAGGCGTTCACGGCGACGTGGCCGAAGGCAACGCCCTGATCGAGCCAGAGGCCCATGTCAGAGACGATCCGCGTGATCATCCGATCGGTCAGCTGTGCGGCGAGTTCCAGGTCTTCGAACGCTGCGGCGATCGAGCTTGGCGGCTGCGCGCCGCGCGTGGGGTGGCGCCACCGAAGCAAGGCTTCGAAGCCCGTGACCTGCCCGGTCGCGAGATCGACCTTGGGCTGGTAATAAGGGCGGATCAGATCGTTGCCGAGCGCCGTGCGGGCGAGGTCGAGCATGGAGGACCGCTTGCGCATTTCGGCGCGCATGCCCGATCGGAAAACCGCCAATTGGCCGCGCCCGTTCAGCTTTGCCGAATAAAGCGCCATGTCGGCGTTCTTGAGAAGGGCCGAGGCTTCCGTGCCGTTCTTCGGGAATAGGCTCGCACCGATGCTGGCGCGGCAGTCGTACACCCGGCCGGCGTGGATCCAGGGCTCGCGGAGGCTGTCCAAAATCTTCGCGGCCGCAGCCCTGGCCGCGAGCTCCGTCCCGACGCCCCTCAGTATGACCGCGAACTCGTCGCCGCCGAGACGGGCGACGAAGTCCGTGTCGCGAACCGCGGCGCGCAAGCGATCCGCGGCGGCGCAGAGGAGAGCATCCCCCGCATCATGGCCGAGCGTGTCGTTGATCTGCTTGAAATCGTCGATGTCGAGCAGGAGCAGCGCGAAGCCCTGCCGGGGGCCGGTGGAGATGGCCTCTTCGACCTGCTGCTGGAACAAGGACCGGTTGGGCAGCCTGGTCAGAGCGTCGTGGCCGGCGGCCCAGCGGACCTTGTTTTCGATCGCCTTCTGCTCGGTGATGTCGCGCGAAATGACCATGAAGCGCGGCGCGCAGGCCCGGCCGCGGCCGAGCGGCGCCACCAGGGATTCGTACCAGCGCAGCTCGCCTTCCGCGTTGGGCAGCGACAGGGTCAGGCGGCCGACCTGACCGATGCGCGCG
The DNA here is from genome assembly GCA_036388975.1 of Allosphingosinicella sp. Lineage (GTDB taxonomy): Bacteria > Pseudomonadota > Alphaproteobacteria > Sphingomonadales > Sphingomonadaceae > Allosphingosinicella. Next base: position 15,336 of record DASVQT010000110.1, read on the forward strand.
GCGGCGAGGGCGGCGTCCCTGTCCGTGCGCGCTTCCGGCTGCAGGCGGTGCCCCCATGAGCGGCCGATCAAGTCGCGCTCGTCGTCGATACCGTAGGCCTGGAGCGCCGCCCTGTTCGCCGACAGGACGTTTCCATTCTCGTCCAGGATCGAGATGCAGTCCGGGCTGGCCTCTATGATGCTCCGGCTGAGCTGCTCGCTTTCTTCAAGCGCTTCCTGCGCATTGACGCGGTCGTGAATGTCGGTCGACGTGCCGTACCAGCGCATCACGCGCCCGTCGGACCCGCAATAAGGGACCCCGCGGCTGAGCACCCAGCGGTAATTGCCGCTGCGGTCGCGCACGCGATACTGCGCCTCGTAAGCCGCCGCGGCGGCGACAGATGCGCGCCAATGCTCCATAACGGGAGCGGCGTCGTCGGGATGGACCAGATCGATCCTGCGCACGCCCGGCGTGTCCAGGTCGACGCCTGTGAATTCGAGCCATTGCTTGTTGTGGTAGTCGGCGACCCCCGAACTGTCGGTCGACCAGACCATCTGGGGCAGGGAGTCGAGCGTTTCCTTCCACTGGTTTTCACGCGTGCGGACGTGGTGGATGGCGTTGAAGACGGCGGCGTAGGTCTTGGCCGTGATGTCGCCGAGCGCGAGCATGAAGAGGACGTTCACGACCGCGAGCAGCCAATAGGCCGCGCCGCCGACCAAAGCCGCACAAATCGTGGTCGGCGCTGCCGCGAGGACCATCTGCCCGATGGCGATTGCGGGCCGACCTGCGTTCCGCGCCGCGATGCCGGCCGCATAGCCGGTCGCGGTGCAGGCCACGACGACATGGAGTTCGGCGTCGAGCGCCCGAAGAAAGGTCGAGAATGTGAGAAGCCCGAGTAGCGCCGAGTAGAGCCAGGCGCCGATCTCGTAGATGCGCTCGTCCGCAAGGCTCGCGTCGCGCGCCTCGATCCTGACCTTCGCCTGGGCGAGGTGGAGCACGCGAAAGCACCCGACCAAACCGATCGCAAAGGCGACGGCGCCGAGCCAGGTGTCCGAAGTCTGGGCGGCGACGAGCACCGCGACGGCTGTGCCGGCGAGGGCGCCGATGGCGAGGCTGGCCGGCGATCCAAACAAGGTCGCGACCAGCGCATCGCGCGTCTCGCCCGCCAGTTCGCGGTCGCGCTCAGCTATGAAGTGACGCCACCGGTTGATCCTCACTACGCGCATCCCTCCAGCTAAGTGGATGGCTAGAGCTGCGTGCTTAATCCGGTGTAAAACATGTGTTGCACCGTCTACGGCATCGGCTCCGCCGGTTCGTGCGCGCCTGCCGTCTCAGGCAAGGGGGAGGGTGAAGCGGACGATGGTTCCGCCGCCGGGATGGGGCTCCGCCCAGATCCGACCTTCATGCGCTTCGACGATTGTACGGCAGATGGACAGCCCGACGCCCATGCCGCTCGCCTTGGTGCTGACGAAGGCGGTGAAGAGCTGGTCTCGCACCTCGTCGCTGATTCCCGAGCCCGTGTCCGAGACCGCCACCTCGACCCACCGGCCCTTGGTCCGAATGCTCGTGATCCCGAGATGTCTTTCGACGCCGTCCCCCATCATCGCATCGCAAGCGTTTCGGATGAGGTTCAGGAGGACCTGCTGGATCTGGATCCTGTCGACATGGATCTTGTCGGCACCCGGGTCGAGCGCGACGGCCCAGCTAATCCCCTCGACGTCCGCATCGACGAGGCCGAGCGCACAGCTGTCCGCGACGATGCTGGAGAGACTCGCGGCGCGGCGGTCGACGTCGCCCTTGGTCACATAGTCCCGGAGCCGCCGCACGATCTCGCCCGCGCGGAGGGCGCTCGCCTCGAGGCCACGCAGCGCTTCGACGAACATCGGGTCGCCGGATCCTGCCATCATGCGCAGGACGCCGCGCGCATAATTGCTGATCGCGCTGAGCGGCTGGTTGAGTTCGTGCGCAAGCGTCGAGGCCATTTCCCCCATCGCACTGAGGCGGGACAAATGGACGAGTTCCGCCTGGACGCGCTGCAGCTCGAGCTCGGCGAGCTTGCGCCGCGTGATGTCACTCGACGTGCCGACCATGCGCGTGACCCGCGCGTCGAACGGATCCCGCTTCACGGCGCGTCCCCGGTCGAGCATCCAGCGCCACTCGCCCGCGGCGTCGCGCAGGCGATATTCGGCGGAATAGGATTCGGTGAGGCCGTCGAGATGGTCGCGAAGGCGCGCGCGGACCTTTTCGACGTCCTCCGGGTGGACCTTTTCCGCCAGCGCCGCCGAAGATTGGCCGAGCGCCTCCGGATCGTATCCGAAGCGGCGCATCAGGCGGGGCGAACGTGAGACCTCATCCGTATCGACGTTCCAATCCCACGCGCCGTCCCCGGCCGCATCGAGCGCCAGGCGCAGCATTTCCTCGCTTTCGCGCAGAGCATCCTCGGCCTCCTTGCGTTCCGTGACGTCGAGCAGCAGCCCGACCACGCGAGTCCGTCCGCCGTCGGCGCCGCCGACGACGTCGCCAATGCCGTGCATCCAGCGCCAGCTTCCATCGCCCGTGCGCATCCGGAACTCGCTCGAATAGGTGGAGCCCGTCCGCGCCGCGAGCATCAGATTGCCGAGCGCCGCCTGCGCATCGTCGACGTGCATCGCGACGACCCATTCGTCGATGTCGAATTCGGACTGGCCGTCGCCGGGGAGGCCGAGCATCGCGACCGTTTCGGGCCACAGGCGAATCCTGCGGCTTTCCGTGTCGAGGGTCCAGGCACCCGCTTTGGCGCCGCGTTGCGCGAGGGTGAGAAGGTTGGAATATTCGAGCGCCTGCTCTTCCGCCGCCTTGCGGGCGGTGACGTCGCTCGACACGCCGACCATGCGAAGCGCCCGGCCCGTTGCTGGATCGCGCTCCACCACCCGGCCGCGCGCCAGTATCCAGTGCCACGAGCCGCCGGCCGCGCGGAGCCGGAATTCGCAGCTATAGCTTTCCGTCTCGCCCTTCAGGTGCGCGATGAGGCCGTTCCGGAAGCGATCGAGGTCGGCGGGTTCGATGATCCGTTCGAAATCGACGTCGCCTTCGCAATAGCTGCGCGCGCCGTACCCCATAGTCTCCACGAGACGCGTTTCGAGCGACGCATGCCCGGCGGCGATGTCCCAGTCCCAGGCGCCGTCCCCCACCGCCTCGAGAGCGAGGCGCAGCCGCTCTTCGCTTTCCTGCAGCGCGTTTTCCGATGCCTTGCGCGCAGTGATGTCTCGGAAGTAGATTTGTAGCCCGGACGGGATGGGATGGGCGTGGACTTCGAACCATGTCCGCTGCCGCGCCGCGTAGAATTCGAAATCGACCGACTCCCGGTCGAACGCCGCATGGCTCAGCTTCTTCCAGGCCGCGCTGCCGCGCTCGCTTTCGAAGAGATCGGGAAGAAGCGTCCCGACGAGGTCGGCGCCCCGGCCGAGGAGTTCGACCGCATTGCGGTTGAGGAAGGTGAACTTCCAGTCGCGGTCGACGAGCGCGACCGAGTCCGTCGTATTCTCCAGAACCTCGAGCACGGACGGCAGCATCGACTCGTCCACGGGCGCGGCGGATTCGCAGTCATCGGCCGCGCGCCGGCTTGCCGCCATCAGTTCGCGCTCTCGCCGCCGCCGGCGTCGTCGAGGGGTGCGAGGCCTGCATCGAACGCGAAGCGTATGGCTTCCGTCAGGGTCTCCATGCCGAGCTTGGCCATCAGCCTCGCGCGGTGCATTTCGACGGTGCGGGGGCTGAGGTCGAGACGGCGGGCGATCTGCTTGTTGGACATTCCGGAAAGCAGGCCCTGGAGGATCTGGAACTCGCGCCTGCTGAGGCGCGCGAGCTGCGTCGTCGCGGCCCGGCGCCTGGCGTCCTGCGCTTCGCTGGTCTGGGCAATGCCGGCGGCGCGGCCGATGACCGCGACGAGCTGCTGCTCCTCATAGGGCTTTTCGAGAAAGTCGATCGCGCCGAGCTTCATGGCCTCGACGGCGCAGGAGACATCGGCATGGCCGCTCAGGACGATGAGCGGCATGGTGACGCCGCGCTCGGCCAGCGCCTGCTGAACGTCGAGGCCGCTCAGGCCGGGCATGCGCAGGTCGAGCAGGATGCAGCCGGTTTCGAGCCGGGCGTCGCGGAGGAATTCGGTGCCGCTCTCGTAAACCTCGGCGGAGTATCCGAGGCTTCGCAGAAGGAAGCTCGTGGAAGCGCGCACATGGGCGTCGTCGTCGACAATATGGACTTTGAACTGCAAAAACTGACCCCTTAGCGCTCCATCTTACTGATAAGAGGCGCCTTTGATAGGGTTACAGTAATGTTACGGTATTGTTGCAGCGGATGCACATGCCGGGCGCGGCAGGGATCGGTGCGGAGCTTGAAGCGGGTGCGGCTGGGGGCGAGCTCGCGACCGCGAGCGGCTCTTGCCAGGGCGCCGGGCCGCCCAACTTGGGGGGAGGGCGACCCGGCTGGCCAATGGAAATCCGCTTGGCTGGCTCCACGTTTATCAAACCGCGGGTCTGAGAAAATACCGTGAAAAACCGCAAGCGATTGAGATTTGCGCTACGAGACAAAGCGGCGCTGGGCTAGATCGCGCGCATGAGGGACATCCGGAACATCGTCGTTCTGACCGGGGCAGGCATCTCCGCCGAAAGCGGCCTTGCGACCTTTCGCGGCTCGGACGGTCTTTGGGAGGGCCACCGCGTCGAGGACGTGGCGACTCCCGAAGCCTTTCGCCGCGATCCGGCGCTCGTTCAGGCCTTTTACGATGCGCGGCGCGCCCGGCTTGCCGAAGTCGCGCCCAACGCGGCGCACGATGCGCTCGCCCGGCTGGACGCCGAGTGGCGCGGCGACCTCCTGATCGTGACCCAGAACGTGGACGATCTGCACGAGCGCGCCGGCGCAAGGCGGCTGCTCCACATGCACGGGGAGCTCCGATCGGCCTGGTGCCTCGCCTGCGATGCGCGGATGCATTGGGAGGCGGAGCTGGGCGACGGTCCGCCATGCCCGGCCTGCGGCGTCGCGGGGCGGATGCGGCCGGACATCGTCTGGTTCGGCGAAATGCCGTACGAGATGGAGCGGATCGACCGGGCGATCGCCGATGCGGACCTGTTCGTTTCGATCGGCACCTCCGGCAACGTTTATCCCGCCGCGGGCTTCGTTCAAACCGCCCGCTATGTGAGAGCGCGCACGCTGGAAATGAACCTCGAACCTTCGCTCGGCAGCTACCTGTTCGACGAAAGCCGCACCGGGCCGGCAAGCGAACTGGTGCCGGCCTGGGTTGCGGAGATGCTGGAGGGCTGAGGGCGCGTGCGGCGCAGCTCCGTCCTTACTCCACCCAGTCGAGCCCGATCTCGCGGTACAGGCCGCGATCGTCCTCCCATTTCGGGTTCACCTTGACGTGGAGGAAGAGGTGCACCTTGCGCCCGAGGAGCTTGGCCAGTTCCTCGCGGGCTTTGGCGCCGATCTCCTTGATCCGCGCGCCGCCCTTGCCGAGCACGATCGCCTTTTGCGTGTCCCGGCCGACCAGGATCTGCTGGTGAATGGCGACGGAGCCGTCCTTGCGCTCTTCGAACTTCTCGGTCTCGACCGCACTGGCATAGGGAAGCTCCTGGTGGAGCTGGTTGTAGATCTGCTCGCGGGTGATTTCGGCGGCGAGCATGCGGTCGGTGGCGTCGGAAACCTGATCTTCGGGGAAGTGCCAAGGCCCTTCGGGGACGCGCGCCGCCAGCCAGGCCTTGAGGTCCGCCACGCCGTCGCCGGACGCCGCCGAGACCATGAAGATCTCTTCCAGCTGGAGCCGCTCCGAAAAGGCGGTGGCGAGGCCAAGCAGGGCTTCCTTCTTCACGAGATCGACCTTGTTCAGGACGAGGATCTTGGGCTCCCGCCGCTCCGCGATGCGATCGACCATCTCCTCGATCCGGCGGGAGAAGCCGGTTTCGGCATCGACGACGAGGACGATCAGGTCGGCGTCCGTTGCGCCGCCCCAGGCGGCGGCGACCATCGCCCGGTCGAGCCGGCGCTTGGGCTGGAAGATGCCGGGCGTATCGAGCAGCAGGATCTGCGCCTCGCCGTGAATGGCGATGCCCATGATCCGGGTCCGCGTCGTCTGCGCCTTGGCGCTCACGATCGCGACCTTCTGGCCGACGAGAGCGTTGACGAGGGTCGACTTGCCGGCATTGGGCGCGCCGACGACGGCGACGAGGCCGCAATGCTGGGTCATTGGCACAGTTGCTCCAGCAAGGTCTTGGCCGCTTCGGTTTCCGCTTCCTGCTTGGACAGGCCCTCGGCGCTTGCCGAGCCGACGCCCGCAATTTCGACTTCCACCTTGAAGCGCGGCGCATGGTGGGGGCCCGAGCGGTTGGCGAGGCTGTAGACGGGGGGCTTGCGATCGTTGGCGGCGGCCCATTCCTGCAGGGCCGACTTCGGGTGCTTGGGGGCGCGGCCCTGATCGGTCACGCGCTCGCCCCAGGTCTCTCGAACGAAGCGGATCGCGGCGTCCAAGCCGGCCTCGAGGTACAGGGCGCCGAGCAGGCTTTCGACGAGGTCGCCGAGCACATTGTCGCTGTCCGACGCGCCGTCGTCGCGGGCCTGCTTGCCGAGGCGCACGCGGGCGCCGAGGCCGAGCTCGCGCGCGATGGCGGCGCAGGATTCGCCCGCGACGAGGGTGTTGAGGCGCCGCGAAAGCTTGCCCTCCGGCTCGTCCGGGAAGAGTTCGTACAGCCATTCGGCCATGGCGAGGCCGAGCACCCGGTCGCCGAGGAATTCGAGGCGCTCGTAATCGTCGCCGCCGCGGCTTGAATGGGTGAGGGCGCGCTCGAACAGGCTCCTGTCCTTGGGGCGGTGGCCGAGGACCCGCTCCGCCCAGTCGGCGATGTCCTCCATCAGCCGGTATTCCCGATGCGGTCCCAGCGCGCCGCCGAGAACCAAGTCCAGGGCATCCAGTAGGAAGACGAGCCGTCGGTCGACCAGAAGGTGACGAGAACGCGGCCGAGCACGTTTTCGACCGGGAGCATGCCGACGCCGCCCCGTTCGAGCGGCACGCGGCCGTCTTCGCTGTCGTCGCGATTGTCGCCCATGACGAACAGGTGGCCGGCGGGCACGGTGACGGGCGGGCGATAGTCGTTCGGGCCTTCGCCCTGGTCGAGCACTTCGTAGCTCCGCCCGCCCGGCAGGGTTTCGCGGTAGCGGGGATAAGCGCAGGCGGCGGCGCCGTCCGGCTCCGTGACGTCGCGCGATTCGGTGCCCACCTTGCGGCACGGGCTGTTGGCGCTGACCGGCATGCGATAATCGCCGATCCGGCTGCGCTGCAGCGGACGGCCGTTCAGGATCACTTCGCCGGCGCGGATCTCCACCGTGTCGCCCGGAAGGCCGACGACGCGCTTCACCCAATCCTCATTGGCGCCGGGATAGCGGAAGACGACCACGTCTCCGCGCTCCGGAACGCCGCCCCAGACCCGCCCGTCGAAGCTCGCCAAGCCAAAGGGGAAGGAATAGCGCGAATAGCCGTAAGGCCATTTCGAGACGAACAGATAGTCGCCGATCATCAGCCGCGGCAGCATCGAGCCGGACGGGATGGAGAAGGGCGCGACGAAGAAGGTGCGGATCACGATCGCGATCAGGACGACGGTAAGGACGAAGCGCACCGTCTCCCAAAGGCCTTCCTTCTTCTTCTCGGGTGCCTTTTCCGGCGTCTTCTCGGGCGTCTTCCCAGGCGCCTGATCGGACGCCGCCTGATCGGCCTGGGCCGCCGCCATGGGCGGCGCGGGCTGTGCGCCGGTGCTGGTCTCGCTCTCCATCGTGACGCTTTCCACCGGAGCGAGGGTGCGGGTCAAGCCGCTATGCAGGGCGGAGCCGCGTCCCTAGATAAGCGCCGTCCGATATCGGGAGCGAATGAATGAGCGACGGCTGGGCAAAATTCGAGGCGACGGCGGCCAGCGCCGGGGACCAGACGCTGGCGTCGCTGTTCGCGGCCGAGCCCGATCGCGTGCAGCGCCTCGCCCTGGATGTCGCCGGCATCCGCTTCGATTTTTCCAAGACCCACCTCGGCGAGGCCATGCTCGGCGCATTCGCCCGGCTCGCCGAAGCGCAGGACCTGGCGGGCGCGAGGGAGGCGCTTTTCTCCGGCGCGATCGTCAACCCGACCGAGGGCCGCGCCGCCGAACATGCCGCGGAGCGGGGGCAGGGCGCGCCGGACAGCGTCGCCCGGGCCAAGGCGCTTCATGCCCGGATGCGGGCCTTGATCGACGCCGTCGAGGCCGAGGCGTTCGGGCCGGTGCGACACATCCTCCACATCGGTATCGGCGGATCGGCGCTCGGCCCCGATTTCCTGATCGACGCGCTCGGCCGCGGCGCGGGGCGCTACGACGCGGCCGTGGTCTCCAACGTCGACGGCGCCGCGCTGGAGGAAGCGGTCGCGGGCTTCGATCCGCACGCGACCCTGCTCGTCATCGCATCCAAGACCTTCACCACGCTGGAAACGATGCTCAACGCGCGCTCCGCCATCGCCTGGATGGAGGATGCGGGAGTCGAGGACGTCTACGGCCGGATCGTCGCGCTCACCGCGAGTCCGGAAAAGGCGCTGGAGTTCGGGATCGACGAGACCCGCATTCTTCCCTTCTCCGAAAGCGTCGGCGGGCGTTATTCGCTCTGGTCGTCGATCGGCTTTCCGGCGGCCCTGGCGCTCGGCTGGGACGGGTTCGAAAGCCTTTTGGAAGGCGCCGCGGCGATGGACCGCCA
>DASVQT010000111.1:0-13695 GCA_036388975.1 Allosphingosinicella sp.
CATCATCCGCCTCGACGGCCTGCAGCGCGCCAATGCCGAGATCGGCTCGGGCGATTATGTCGAAGTCCGCAAGGCCGAGTCGAAGGCGGCGCAGCGCGTCGTCTTCGCGCCTGCACAGAAGAATCTGCGCCTCCAGGGCTCGGCCCAGGCGCTGAAGCGCAGCTTCGGAATGAAGCCGATCGTCGCCGGCGACGTCGTCTCGACGACCGGGCAGCAGCAGGTCCAGCGCGGCGACATTCCGCCCGAGCTTCGCCAGATGCTCGCCGCGCCCGCTTATGCGCTGCAGGAAATCCGCCTCACCGTGGTCTCGACCGTGCCCAAGGGCATCGTCCATATCGACGCAACCACCGAAGTGGAGCTTCTTCCCGAATATACCGAGCCGCGCGACACGCGCCGCGCCGACGTCACTTATGACGATCTGGGCGGCATGGGCACGACGATCGACCAGCTGCGCGAAATGGTCGAGCTGCCGCTTCGCTATCCCGAGATCTTCGAAAGGCTCGGCGTCGATCCGCCCAAGGGCGTGCTCCTCCACGGCCCGCCCGGCACCGGCAAGACCCGGCTCGCCCGCGCCGTCGCCAACGAAAGCGACGCGACCTTCTTCCACATCGCCGGCCCCGAAGTCATGGGCTCGGCCTACGGGGAGAGCGAGCGCAAGCTGCGCGAGATCTTCGAGGAAGCGACCAAGGCGGCGCCGTCCATCGTCTTTATCGACGAGATCGACTCGATCGCACCCAAGCGCGGCCAGGTGCAGGGCGAGACGGAAAAGCGCCTCGTCGCCCAGCTCCTCACTTTGCTCGACGGGCTGGAGCCGCGCGCCAACCTCGTCGTCATCGCCGCCACCAATCGCCCGGAAGCGCTGGACGAGGCGCTGCGCCGGCCGGGGCGCTTCGACCGCGAGATCGTGATCGGCGTTCCCGACGAAAGCGGCCGGCGCGAGATCCTGGGCATCCACACCCGCGGCATGCCGCTCGACGGCGGCGTCGAGCTCGCCACGCTGGCCAGGCGCACCTACGGCTTCGTCGGCGCGGACCTTGCCGCCCTTGTGCGCGAAGCGGCGATCGAGGCGGTGCGGCGCATCATGCCGCGCATCAACCTCGAGGAAGGGACGATCCCGCCCGAAGTCCTCGACAATCTGTCCGTCAAGGGCGCCGACTTCGAGGAAGCGCTGAAGCGCGTCCAGCCGTCCGCCATGCGCGAAGTGATGGTGCAGGCGCCGACCATCGGCTGGGACGATGTCGGCGGCGTCGACGATGCCCGCGAGCGGCTGCGCGAAGGAGTCGAGCTTCCGCTCAAGTTCCCCGAAGCGTTCCGCCGGCTCGGTATCCGCCCGGCCAAGGGCTTCCTGCTCTACGGTCCGCCGGGCACCGGCAAGACCCTGCTCGCCAAGGCGACGGCGCGGGAAGCGGAGGCGAACTTCATCGCCACCAAATCCTCCGACCTGCTTTCGAAATGGTATGGCGAAAGCGAGCAGCAGATCGCCCGTCTCTTCGCCCGCGCCCGCCAGGTCGCGCCGACGGTGATCTTCATCGACGAACTGGACAGCCTCGTCCCCGCGCGCGGCGGGGGCTTGGGCGAGCCGCAGGTGACCGAGCGGGTGGTGAATACCATTCTCGCCGAAATGGACGGGCTGGAGGAATTGGGCTCCGTCGTCGTCATCGGCGCGACCAACCGGCCGAACCTGATCGATCCGGCCCTGCTGCGCCCCGGCCGCTTCGACGAGCTGATCTACGTCTCCGTGCCGGATCAGGCCGGGCGGCGGCACATCCTCGGCATCCACACCAAGAGCATGCCGCTCGCCGAGGGCGTGGACCTCGACCATCTCGCGGCGCGGACCGAGCGCTTCACCGGCGCCGATCTCGAGGACCTCGTCCGCCGCGCCGGCTTGTTCGCCTTGCGCAACTCGATCGAAGCCGTTCAGGTGACGATGGAGAATTTCGACAACGCCCTGCTCGAAACCCGCGCCTCCGTGACGGCCGAGATGGAGCGCGAATATGAGCAGATCCAGGACAAGCTGAAGCAGGACGCGATGTCGGCGACGTCCGGCGGCATCGGCTTCATCGGCCCGGGCATGCTCACACCGCGGGGTCCCAAGGGGTGAGCTCGTCGGCCGGGCCGTCTCCGGGCGCTTCGAAGGCGGCGCGGGGCTTGAAGGCGAGCCAGGTCCAGAGCGCCAGAACGGCCATGATCGCGCCGGTGACCAGAAAGGGCAGCGGCTTCGACCAGGTGTAGAGCCAGACGCCGACGGCGGGCGCGGCGATATAGGCGACGCCGTTCACCGACGTCACCATGCCGGCAACCGCATTCTGCTCGCGCGGGCTCACCGCCAGCGACGCGCCGCTGGTGAAGCCCGGGCGGAAGAAGGAAAAACCGAGCGAAGCGAGCGCGAAGGCCATGACGAGCTCGTAGATGCCGGTCGCCACTCCGGTCGCCGCCGTGCCGGCGGCGGCGACGAGGGAGCCCCAGCCGACGAGGGCGCGCGGGGACAGGCCGAGCAAAGGGATCAGCATCCACTGCGCGATCAGGCTGGCGGCCGCGCCGGCGATCAGCACGATCGCGATCATGTGCTGCGCTTCCTCTATGCCGAGCCGCAGCCGGTCGATGACCAGGAAGCCGACGACGCCGAGCAGGGCCGCCTGGCCGTGGCCGCCGACGATGCCGATCATGTGCCAGGGGAGGACGCGTCGGTCGCGCCAGGTGAGCGGCGGCGCTTCGTCGCCCCGCCGCGCCTCGCCCGCCGCCGCCGCGCCGAAGGAGGGGTAGTCGGCGGGCCGGGTCCTGACCGCCGCGCCGGGCGTGTCGTCCGGGAGGTGGAGCGCCACGGCGGCGAGAACCGCGGCGCCGATCAAAGCGAAGACGATGAGCGGCCCGGCGAGGCCGAGCGGCTCGAAGATGAAGAGCGGCGCGATGGCCGGGCCGATAATCGTGCCGAGGCCGAAGGAGGAAGCAATGGCGGCGAGCGCATTGGTCCGCTTCTCGCCCGAGGTGCGCGCCGCGACATAGGCCTGGACGGCGGGCGGCGAGGCCGAGCCCCAGGCGCCGTAGATAGTTCGCCCGAGCATGAAGACGAAGAATGCGGCCGCCGGCGCGACCACCCCGTGCAGGCCGAGCGCCAGCATCGTTCCGCACACCAGCATGGAGACGATGAAGCCGTAAAGGCCGAGCCGCATCAGCGCGCGGCGCCCTCTTTGGTCGGCCCGCCTCGCCCAATATGGGGCGGTCACGACCCAGAGCACGGCGGACAGGCTGAAGGCGACCGCGACCCAGACGTCCGGCATGCCGAGCCCCCGGCCGATCGCCGGCATCAGCGACTGCATGGCCGTGTTTCCCGAGGCGGCGACCAGCATCACGGCGAAGAGCAGAAGGAAACGTCCCCTCGGCAGCCCGTAATCCGGCATTGCGGCGGAGCCTTTCCCGTCTGTCGACCGTTGGGTGTGCCGAACTGAACTCGCGTGGCGGCGCTGACCGCAAACCCGCCCTTGCCATTGCGGCGGCGATTTGCCAACGCACCTCCTCGCCTCAAACATCGTGAGAATGCGGTATGCCAGCTTCCAACCACGCGCGCAGTGAGCGCAGCTCCAAGGGCGCCGCGGGCAGCGGTCCGCTCATGATGTTCCTCAAGGGCTTCATCAAGCACCCGGTGATGGTGGGATCGGTGATCCCCTCGTCCAAGGCGCTGATCGACAAGATGCTGGAGCCGGTGGACTGGGCGAATTGCCGCTTGTTCGTCGAATATGGCCCGGGCGTCGGGACCTTCACCGACCATATCCTGCAGCGCATGTCGCCCGATGCGACGCTGATCGCGATCGACACCAATCCGGATTTCACGGAATATCTGAACCGCAAGTTCCGCGACAGCCGGCTGATCGCCGTCACCGGATCGGCCGCCGACACACGCAAGATCATGGCGGAAGCCGGCTTCGAGGAAGCGGATTACATCCTTTCGGGCCTCCCCTTCTCCACCCTGCCGCCCGGCATCGGCCCGAAGATCGCGGCCGAGACCCATGCTGCGCTCCGCAAGGACGGCGGCTTCCTCGTCTACCAATTCTCGCCCAAGGTGCGCGACTTCATGGCGCCGCACTTCGACCGGATCGACAAGGGCATGGAATGGAAGAACATTCCGCCCGCCCAGCTCTTCTGGGGCTGGAAGGACTAAGGGCGCGGGCGCCCGACCGCCCGCTCGCCCCTGCGCGCTGCAAGCCGGGCTTCGACAGGCTCAGCCCTAGCGGTTGTTGGTTCAATAAACGCCCGATTGCGGCAACGCTCTCACGACCGCCAGCCCTGAGCCTGTCGAAGGGCGGATTGCCGCGCGCGCTTTAAAAGCGGAGCGCCTCTGCTAAGCGCAAACTTTCTTCGGTTAATGTCCCGATCTGACGCTTTCCGGCATGAGCCGGATGCGGCGCTTGCAACCGCGCGGCGGGTGTTTACGTTTTGTGAACCATGTCCGCTATTGCCACCCAGAACCGCGCTTCCCAGACCGCAGCCGATACGAGTCTCGGCCGGCGCGCACTCGACGTCACGGTGACCATCCTCTCGCTCGGCACCAACAAGCTGATCCACCGCGGCACCGGCTGGCTGACCCGCCACGGTCTGGTGCGCTACGTCGTCCCTGCGATCGTGCTCAACGAAGCGTTCGGCGCCTACCGCGCTTTCGTCGCGGGCGGCGCGATGGGCTGGTGGTGAGCGGGCGCACCGCTCAATAGGTCGCGCGCCTGCTGCCGAGATTCAGCCGCCGCGCCAGATTGTAGTCCGCCGTCACCATCAGGAAGTAGCCGAAGGCCCAGCGCAGCCGGTTGAGGATCGTCATGTCCTTGCGGTGCGCGCTCGGCTCGATCTCGCGGCTGCGGGCGATCTCCGTATCGACATAAGCGCGCATGGTGGCGGCGAATTCGGGATCGTCGACGCGCAGCATCATCTCCAGATTGAGATAAAGGCTCCGCATGTCGAAATTGGCGGAGCCGATATGCACCGCATCGTCGATGACGATGAGCTTGGTATGGAGCTTGGTCGGCTGATATTCGTAGACGCGGATGCCGTGTTTCAGGAGGCGCCAGTAGGAGAAGCGCGCCGCCCACAAGGTCGCCTTGATGTCCGACTTGCCGGCCGTCACCATCCGGACCCGGCCGCGCTCGGCGACACCGTAGATCCGGCGCATCATGCGGATGCTGGGGACGAAATAGGCCATCAGGAAATCGACGGTCGTGGCGCCGGTCAGATCGTCCCGCACCGCCCGCGCCCAGGGGCTGAGGCGCCGGCTCGGCCCGCCGAACAGCCAGTGAAGCGCGCCGTGGCGGCGGCTGTGGCGGCTCAGCATCCGGCGCAGCTTGCGGATGGAGGCGAGCGGGTCCTCCGCCCATGCGAACATGTCGTCATAATATTGAACGAGGCTGAGCACGCTCGGCCCTTCGACGAGCAGCCCGAGATCGCGCCAGGCGCCGCTTTCCATCGTGCCGAAATATTCGTCGCCGATGTTGAAGCCGCCGACGATCGCCCGTTTGCCGTCGGCGAGCGCCAGCTTCTGGTGGTTCCTGAGGAGATAGCGCCGCCCCCAGCGCGGCTCGAACCGGCAGAAGCGCGCCTGCGCCTCGCTCAGCGGCTTGAAAAAGGCCTCGTTGGCGTTGGACGCGCCGAATCCGTCGAGCAGCATCGAGACCTCGACGCCTCGCTTGGCCGCGGCGACCAGCGCATCGCGGACGCGCCGCCCGCTCGCATCGTTGAGCCAGATATAATAAAGAATGCGCAGCGATTCCGTGGCGCCGTCGATGAGGGCGATGAGGGCGTCCAGCCGGTCGGGCCCGTCGACGACCACCGACAATCTGTTGCCGCCCACCATGTGCGGCGGGAGACTGGCTCCATCCCCGCTCATGGCCGCGTTGCTGGCGTCCCCGTTCATCGGCGTCCGGCCTAGCGCCGCAACGCCGCGCTGGAAAGAGCGCCGCCGCGAGGAGCGGCGGTTGAAGGCGCCGCACCAGCCGTTACAGCGAAGCCGTGCACGTCGCCCGCCTGTCACTCAGCGATTTCCGCTCCTATGCCGACGCCGTCGTGGCGCCCGGTCCGGGGCTCGTGATCCTGACCGGCGAGAATGGCGCGGGAAAAACGAACATGCTGGAAGCGGTGAGCCTGCTCGCGCCGGGGCGCGGGCTGCGCGGCGCGCTGCTGTCGGAGATGGTGCGCAAGGGCGGCGCCGGCGGCTTCGGAGTCGCGGCGCAGATGGGTGGAGCGCTGGAGCTCGGCACCGGTGTCGCCGCGAATGCGCCAGAGCGGCGGCAGGTGCGGATCAACGGCGCCGCCGCGTCTGCTTCGTCGCTCGCCGAATGGTTCTCGGTCCTGTGGCTGACGCCCGCCATGGACCGGCTGTTCATCGAAGGCGCGTCCGGCCGGCGCCGCTTCCTCGACCGGCTGACGCTGGCCCTCTTCGCCGGCCACGCCGTCCACGCTGCCCGCTACGAAGCGGCAATGCGCGCCCGCAACAAGCTCCTCGCCGAGGACGGCCGGCGCGACGAAGCCTGGCTGACGGCGCTCGAAGCGCGCATGGCCGAGCACGGCACCGCCCTTGCCGAAGCGCGCACTGCGACGGTCGAGGCCCTTTCCGGCCGGCTCGCCGATGCACCCGAAGGCCCTTTCGCGCGGGCCGGGCTCGCTTTGGAAGGCGGCGCGTCCAACGACCTCGCCCGCGACTATGCGATGGGCCGGGCCCGCGACGCCGCGGCAGGCCGCACCCTTTCTGGACCGCACCGCACCGACCTCCTCGTCACCCATCTCGGCAAGGCGCAGCCCGCCACCGCCTGCTCGACCGGCGAGCAGAAGGCGCTCCTGCTCGGCATCGTCCTCGCCCATGCCGCCCTCGTCGCCGAGCGCACCGGCCGCCCGCCCATTCTCCTCCTCGACGAAGTCGCCGCCCATCTCGATCCCCAGCGGCGCCGCGCCTTGCTGGAGCGTTTGGCGGAGACTGGCGGCCAGGTGTGGGTGACGGGGACGGAGCGAGGCCTCTTCGATGCGGCGGACGAGTCCGCGACCTGGTTCGAAGTGCGGGACGGCGCCGTTCACGCCGCGTAACTAGCGCCGCGGCGGCGACGCCATTTGCCGCGCGCAGGCATCCTGGCCGGTGCCGAAGCCGTCCGGATCGGGATCGGCGAAGGCCTGCCCCATGCAGGGGAAGTCGTTCGCCTCAGCCGCTTCGACGGTGAAGCCGGACGCTCGCGGCACGGCGGCGGCGGGACCGTAAGCGAGCAGCAGCCGGTGGACGCTCGGAAGGAGATGGGCCGCCGGGTTGTTCGGCTCGGCGCCGATCGTGGCGTTGGTCTGCATCGAACGGAGCCTGCCTTCGCGAAACTGCTCCACGCCCACGCTGGTCCCGTCGAGCATGCCGCCGCTGCCGCCGCGCCAGCGCCGCGCCAGCCCGTCGAACTCCGCGACGGCCTCGCGATATTCGGATTCCGGTACGTGGAAGTTGAAGCGGCGGATGTGCGGCTCGGGTGCCTGGTCGCGGCCGAAGATCGTGTAGCGGACGGCGATCATGCCGCAGCCTTCGACTTCGTACCTGTGCTGGTCGAGCCGCTCGGCTGGGATGTAGCAATCGAGCGGCTGCGGGATGAAGTCGGCGACGAAGTGGTAGAGGCCGAACGACGGCGATATCGAGACGCGCAGGCCGTTGCGGCCGAGGCTGGAGAGCGGCTCCAGCCTGGGATGGAGCGGCTCGGGAAGCGGCCGCGGCCGCAGCTTGTCCAGCGCCGGCTCTCCGCCCAATGCCTCGGGCCACCAGCCCGGCAGGTCCGCCCGGTCGCAGCCGGCTAGAAGCAGGGCGCAAGCCACGAGCAGAAACGTCCGCATCGTCTCGATCCTTCCCTTTGCGCCCTCTGCTGCACCTGCGAAAAAGGTGCTCGGAATCCGCTAATTTTCTTGGGGTTCGGCCCCTCCCCCGCTATATCCTTTTCATGACAAATCCCCCCAGTGAAAACGCGTACGGCGCCGAGTCCATCAAGGTGCTGAAAGGCCTCGACGCGGTCCGGAAACGGCCCGGAATGTATATCGGCGACACGGACGACGGTTCGGGCCTCCACCACATGGTGTTCGAGGTGTCGGACAATGCGATCGACGAGGCGCTGGCGGGGCATTGCGACCTCATCCGCGTCACCTTGAACCCGGACGGCTCCGTCTCCGTCGAAGATAACGGCCGCGGCATTCCGACCGGCATCCACAAGGAGGAAGGCGTTTCGGCGGCCGAGGTCATCATGACCCAGCTCCACGCCGGCGGTAAATTCGAGAACACGTCGGACGACAATGCCTACAAGGTCTCCGGCGGCCTCCACGGCGTCGGCGTCTCGGTCGTGAACGCGCTGTCCGAATGGCTGGAGCTCAACATCTGGCGCGACGGCGAGGAGCATTGGATGCGCTTCCGCCATGGCGACGCCGAAGCGCCGCTGAAGCTGGTCGGCTCGGCGCCCGAAGGCCGCAAGGGCACGCGGGTGACATTCCTCCCCTCGCCCTCGACGTTCAAGATCCTGGAATTCGATTTCGACCGGCTCGAGCACCGCTTCCGCGAGCTCGCCTTCCTGAATTCCGGCGTGCGCCTGATCCTGACGGACGCGCGGCACGAGGAGGAAAAGGCGGTCGAGCTTTATTACGAGGGCGGGATCGCCGCTTTCGTGCGCTATCTCGACCGCGCCAAGACGCCGCTCATTCCGGAGCCGATCGCCGTCCACGGCCAGCGCGACGAGATCGGCATCGATGTCGCCCTCGAGTGGAACGACAGCTATTACGAGCAGGTCCTCTGCTTCACCAACAACATTCCGCAGCGCGACGGCGGCACCCATCTGGCGGCCTTCCGCGCGGCGCTGACCCGCACGCTCAACAATTATGCGGACAAGTCGGGCGTCCTTAAGAAGGAAAAGGTGAGCCTCACCGGTGACGACATGCGCGAAGGCCTGACCGCCATCGTTTCTGTGAAGCTCCCCGACCCGAAGTTCGGATCGCAGACCAAGGACAAGCTCGTTTCGTCCGAGGTGCGCCAGCCGCTCGAAAGCCTGATGGCCGACAAGATGGCGGAATGGCTCGAGGAGAATCCCGCCCACGCCCGTTCGATCATCCAGAAGATCATCGACGCTGCCGCCGCCCGCGAAGCCGCCCGCAAGGCGCGCGAGCTCACCCGGCGCAAGGGAGTGATGGACATCGCCTCCTTGCCCGGCAAGCTCGCTGACTGCCAGGAGCGCGATCCCGCCAAGTCGGAGCTGTTCCTGGTCGAGGGCGACTCGGCCGGCGGCTCGGCCAAGCAGGGCCGCAACCGGCACAACCAGGCCATTTTGCCGCTGAAGGGCAAGATCCTGAACGTCGAGCGCGCCCGGTTCGACCGGATGCTCTCCTCCAAGGAGGTCGGCACGCTGATCCAGGCGATGGGCACCGGGATCGGCCGCGACGACTTCAACATCGACAAGCTTCGCTACCACAAGGTCGTGATCATGACGGACGCCGACGTCGACGGCGCCCATATCCGCACCCTTCTGCTCACCTTCTTCTACCGGCAGATGCCGGAGATCATCGAGCGCGGGCATCTCTTCATCGCCCAGCCGCCGCTCTACAAAGTCGCCAAGGGCCGTTCGGAAGTCTATCTGAAGGACGACGCGCGGCTCGACGATTATCTCGTCGATGCGGGCATCGGCGCGATGGTGCTGGAAACGGCGGAAGGCGCGCGCACCGGCGACGATCTGCGCAGCCTCGCCGACCATGCCCGGCGTGTGCGCAGCCTGATGCGCTACGTGCCGCGCCGCTACGATCCGGGCCTGATCGAGGCGCTGGCGCTGAACGGCGCGCTCGATCCGGCGCTGCCGGTGAGCGGCCGCGCCGAAGCCATCGCCCGCGCCGCCGCCTTTCTTCAGGGCAGCGACGAAAGCTCGACCTGGACCGGCGAGATCGGGGCGGACGGCGATTATATCCTGCGCCGCCTGTGGCGCGGCGTGACCGACCATCACGTCATCGATCACAAGTTCGTCGCTTCGGCGGAAGCCCGCAAGCTCCACGGCCTCGCCGCCGAACAGGCGCAGAGCTACGCCACCGCCTCGCGCCTCGTGTCGCTCAAGGCAAGCCAGCCGCGCGAGGAAGCGGACCCGAACCCGGACAGCGACACGCCGCACGAGAAGGTGGACGGCATTCCGCCGCCCGAACGCGCGCCCGACGCCCGCGGCATTCTCGTCCGGCGGCCGACCGAGCTCCTCGACGCGATCCTCGCGGCCGGCCGCAAGGGCCTCGCCATCCAGCGCTACAAGGGTCTGGGCGAAATGAACGCCGAGCAGCTTTGGGAGACCACGCTGGATCCGGAAAATCGCAGCCTGCTGCGCGTCGAGATCGCACAGGCGGACCTCGCCGACGAAATCTTCACTCGCCTGATGGGCGACGTCGTCGAGCCGCGCCGCGACTTCATCCAGGAGAATGCGCTGAACGTCGCCAATCTCGACGTTTAGCAGCCGGTCGGAACGCCTCCCGCCACCGCCCGTTCGACGGGCTTGCGCGGGAGGTTGAATGGCTGAGACCAACGGGACGGGACAAAGCGGCGCGCCGCTGCAGATCGGCGAGGTCGCGGCGTCCCTGCTCTCGGCGCTGGCGCGCGGCGACGTCGTCTTCATCGCGGCGGACGAAACGCGCGCGGCCGAAACGGCGCGCATCCTGAAGGCCGCGGCGCCCGGCGCCGAAATCCTCCATTGCCCCGCGAGCGATGCGCTGCCGGGCGACTCGGCGCCGCCTTCCCCCGCAAACGTCGGGCAGCGCGCGGCGGCGCTTCGGCGGCTGGCGGCGCTCGCCGGCGAACGGAACCGTTCGCGAATCGCCCTCGTGGCGAGCGGCGAAGCCGCGGCGCGGCTTTATCCGGCGCCGGACCGCTTCGCAGCGGTGCCGCCGCTGGTGCGCCTCGGCGAGCCGATCGACATCGAAGCCTTCGCCGCCGAACTGGTGGAGATCGGCTATGTCGTCGACGATCGGGTCGACGAGCCCGGCGAAGTCGCCGCGCGCGGACAGGTGATCGACGTCTTTCCCGCCGACGCCGGCGAGCCCTACCGGATCGAGGAACAGGAGGGCCGCGTCGCCTTCATCCGCCCCTACGATCCGGTGAGCCAGCTCACCCGCGGCGAATGCGAGCATCTCGAACTCGGCCGTGTCACCGAGCCGGAGCCCGGCGAAGCCGCCGTTACGCTGTTGGACCACCTCCCCGGTGCCCCGGTCGCGGTGGAGCCGGGCGCCGAAAAGAGGCGCAGCCGCTTCCTCGCGCTCGCCGCCGACGCCGCGAAACGCCGCCCCGCCCGCGCCGCGCGCGACATCTGCCCCGACGCGCGTTGGCATGCGGCGCTCGCGGCCCGCGCCGAACTGCCGCTCGGCGAAAGCCTGGGCGAACCGCCGCCCCGCTTCGTCGAAAGCCGCTCGCCCGAAGCCGCCTTCGCCCGCTTCGCCCGCACAGCGATCGAGGGCGGCGAGCGGCTGATCCTCCTCGGCACCCCGCGCGACCTGCGCTTCCTCACCCGCCGCATCGAGCGCAAGCTCAAGGTCGCCGCGCACGAGGCCGCCGACTGGTTCTCCGCGCTCGGCGCCCCGGCCGGCGCCGTCGTCACCCTCCCCGCGCCGATACCGCGCGGCTTCCGCTACGGCGACACCGTCGCGGTCGCCGCCGCCGACCTCCTCGGCAGCCGCGCCCAGCGCGACGGCGACGAAGCCGCGGCTGGCGACGCCCAGATGTTCGCCGTCGCCGAAATCCGGATGGGCGACGTCGTCGTCCACGAGGATCACGGCATCGCCGTCGTCGCCGGCCTCGAAGCGCTGCCCGACGCCGATTCCGGGGGTGGCGACGCCCTCGTCCTGCGCTTCGCCGGCGACGCGCGGCGGCTGGTGCCCGTGGCCGAAGCCGACCGCATCTGGCGCTACGGCGCGGACGAGGACGCGGTCACGCTCGACAAGCTCGACGGCTCCACCTGGCAGAAGCGCCGCGGCGAGATCGACGCCGCCATCGCCGAAAGCGCCCGCGGCCTTTCCGCTCTCGCCGCCGAGCGCATGGCCCGCGAAGCGCCGGTTCTGGAGCCGGACGCCGCCGCTTACGAGCGCTTCGTTTCCGGCTTTCCGTTCAGCGAAACGGCCGACCAGGCGCGCGCCATCGCCGCCGTGCGCGGAGACCTCGCCTCGGGCAAGCCGATGGACCGCCTCGTGGTCGGCGACGTCGGCTACGGCAAGACGGAAGTCGCCCTGCGCGCCGCCGCAATCGCCGCCCTCGCCGGCTGGCAGGTCGCCGTCGCCGCGCCGACCACTGTGCTCGCCCGCCAGCATCTCGAAACCTTCTCCCGCCGCTTCGAAGGCACGGGCGTGGAAGTCGCTTCCCTCTCCCGCCTCTCGACACCGGCGGAGAAACGCCGCGTGGTCGCGGGCCTCAAGGACGGCTCGATCTCCGTCGTGATCGGCACCGGCGCCGTCGCCGGCAAGGCGGTGGAATATGCCAAGCTCGGCCTCGTCGTCGTCGACGAGGAGCAAAGGTTCGGCGCCGCCGACAAGACCAAGCTGCGCGAACTCGGCGCCGGCCATGTGCTGACATTGAGCGCGACCCCCATTCCCCGCACGCTGCAGACCGCCCTCGTCGGCCTCCAGCAGCTATCGATCATTGCGACGCCCCCTGCCCGCCGCCAGCCGATCCGCACCCTCGTCGCCAGCTTCGATCCCGAGCGCGCCCGCACCGCCCTCCTCCGCGAGCGCTCGCGCGGCGGCCAGAGCTTCGTCGTCGTGCCGCGGATCGAGGATATGGAGCCGATGGCCGAGCAGCTCCGCCGCGCGGCGCCCGAACTCGAACTGCTCTCCGCCCACGGAAAGATGCCCGCCGCCGAGATCGACGAGGCGATGGTGCGCTTCGGGAACGGCGACGGCGACGTCCTGCTCGCCACCAACATCATCGAAGCCGGGCTGGACGTGCCGCGCGCCAACACCATGCTGGTCTGGCGCGCCGACCGCTTCGGCCTGTCGCAGCTCCACCAGCTTCGCGGCCGCGTCGGGCGCGGCAGCCGGCGCGGCCACGTCTTTCTTCTCACCGAGCCGGGCGCGGAGATCGCGCCTCGCACCTTGAAGCGCCTTTCCACGCTCCAGGCTTTCGACCGGCTCGGCGCCGGCTTCGCGATCAGCGCCCGCGACCTCGACATGCGCGGCGCGGGCGACCTGCTGGGCGACACCCAGGCCGGCCACGTCAAGCTGATCGGCGTCGATCTCTACCAGCACCTGCTGGAAAGCGCGCTGCGCGCCGCGCGCGGCGAAACCGTCGATCGCTGGACGTCGGTGCTGAACCTCGGCGTCGAAGGCCGCCTGCCGCCCGAATGGATCCCGGAGGAGGAACTGCGGGTCGCCCTTTACGCCCGCCTGTCCCGCATCGCCGATCTGCCGGAACTCGACACGTTCGAAGAGGAACTCGCCGACCGCTTCGGCGAGCTGCCGGGCGAAGCCGCGTCGCTCCTGTCGGTCGCGCGCGTCCGCATCCTCGCCCGCGAGGCCGGCATCGAGCGGATCGACGCCGGGCCGGCGGCGATCGCGCTCGTACCGCGCGGCAAGCTCGCGGTGAAGCCCGCCGCGCTCGGCCTCGAGGAAAAGGACGGGCGCCTCCTCCTCAAGGAGCGGATCGAGGGTCCGGCGGAGCGGCTGGAGCGGTTGGCGGGACTGCTGGCGGAGATCGGCTGACAAACAGGGACT
>DASVQT010000112.1:0-25107 GCA_036388975.1 Allosphingosinicella sp.
GGGCAACGGCGGCGCCGGCATCGCCGGTCTCGCGGACGATCAGATCATCGTCGGCCAAGTGATCGAACAAGGTCGCGAGCCGCTCCTCGAACAAAGGCAGCCAGTGGTCGATCCCCGCGAGGCGGCGGCCTTCCGAGACCGCCTGGTAGAGCGGGTCGCCGGTGGCATTGGCGCCGAACTTCTCGCGATAGCCGGAGCGGAAGCGCTTGATGCTCTCCTCCTCGAGCAGGGTCTCGGAAGCGGGGAGGAGGGTGAAGCTCTCCGCCGTGCCGGTGGTCCGCTGCGTCGAAGGATCGAAGCGGCGGACGCTCTCGATCTCGTCGCCGAAGAAGTCGAGCCGCAGCGCTTCCGTTTCGCCCGCGGGGTAGAGATCGACGAGGCCGCCGCGCACCGCGAACTCGCCGGCGTCGTGCACCGTGTCGGTCCGGACATAGCCGTTGGCGTTGAGGAGCTGCGTCAGCTTCTGGAGGTCGATCCGCTCGCCGGGCGCGAGCCGGGCGACGAGCTGGCGGATGCGGAAGGGCGTCAGCGTCCGCTGCGTCGCCGCATTGACGGTGGTGACGAGGAGCTGCGGCTTGTCCGTCTTGCGCTGGAGCGCGTGCAGCGTCGCCAGCCGCTCGGACGTGGAGCGAAGGGACGGGGAGCTGCGGTCGTAGGGCAGGCAGTCCCAGGCCGGGAAGCCGAGCACTTCGAGTTCGGGCGCGAAATAGGTCGCCGCGTCGGCGATGTGCCGCATCGCCGCTTCGTCCGGCGCGATGAACACTGCCCGGCCTTTCGAGGCGCGCGCGAGGTCGGCCGCCAGCCACGGCACGAAGCCGACGGGCGCGCCGGCGAGGGTCGTCGGCCTGTCGGCGCGAAGGATCGTCTGGATGTCTGTCACTTAATCGGCGTGCTTGATGTAATCGAGTTTCCGAAGCTCTGCCATCATCGCTCCGGCGAAGCGCTCCGGCGGAGCGGCGGTTCCGAGCGCCCAGGCCATGATGTCGACGTCCTGTTCTTCGAGCAGATCCTCGAACCAGGCGGTCTCCGCCTCGTCCCAGCGTTCCCCGTGCGCGTCGAAGAACCCGCCGATCATCAGGTCCGCCTCGCGCACGCCGCGGTGCCAGGCGCGGAAGCGGAGGCGGCGAAGGCGTGTCTCGCGGTCCAGAGGAAGCTCCATGCGGAAAAAGCCGCACGGGTGATCCGGGCGGCGTGAGCGGGCGATGTAGGGACTAGGCGCGGCGGTTTGAAGCGCAGAATTCCTCCCCATGTGCAGCATGGGGAGGGGGACCACCTGAAGGGTGGTGGTGGGGTAACTGGCTCCGCCACCTGAGGCTATGCGCGCGAACCGCGCGACGCCGGGCCTTCTACCCCTCCACCATGCTTCGCATGGTCCCCCTCCCCACGAGCTCCGCTCGCATGGAGGAATGCGACGGGATTGTCGCGCTTGCTTGCCCGCCTTACCAACCCACCCATGCGCCCGGAAATCCTCAATCCCCTGTTCGCCGAAGTGGAGGTGCTGAAGGGCGTCGGCCCCGGCCTCGCCAAGCCGCTGAAGCGCCTCGGGCTGGAGCGGGTCGTGGACGTGCTCTTCCACCTGCCGGTGAGCTGGGTGGAAAGGAAGCGCGTCGAGGCGCTCGATATGACGGATGCGGGCGGCCACGTCACCGTCGAGGTGACGCCCGTCGATTACCGGCAGGGCGGCGGCCGGGGGCCGATGCGGGTCCACGCGGTGGACGGGGCCGGCAATTACGTCAGCCTCGTCTACTTCAACAATCCCGGCTGGGCGAAGAAGCAGCTCCCGCTGGGCGAGCCGCGGGTCGTCTCCGGGCGCATGGAATTGTACGGGCAGGAGCTTCAGATGGTCCATCCGGACTATGTGCTCGCGCCCGGCGAAGCGGCGGACCTGCCGGAGCGCGAGCCCGTCTACCGCTTGTCCGAAGGCATGACCAATCGCCGGCTCGGGGATTTCGCCGGCCAGGCGCTGGCCCGTGTGCCGGATCTCGGCGAGTGGATCGAACCGAGCCTCCTCGACCGGCGCGGCTGGCCGGCCTGGGCCGATGCCTTGTCGATGGCGCATCGCGGCATGCGCTCGGCGGCGGCCAAGGAACGGCTCGCTTATGACGAGGTGTTCGCCAACCAGCTCGCGCTCATGCTCGTCAAGGCGAGCTCGCGAAAGCGCCGCGGCGTGCCGCTCAAGGGCGACGGGCGGCTGCGCGACGCGCTCAATCTCCCTTATTCGCCGACGGGGGCGCAGCAGCGGGCGGTTCGCGAGATCGAAGGCGATCTCCAGCAGGAAACGCCCATGCTCCGCTTGCTCCAGGGCGACGTCGGCTCCGGCAAGACCCTGGTCGCCTTGATGGCGATGCTGACGGCGGTGGAAGCGGGCGCCCAGGCCGCGCTCCTCGCGCCCACCGAAATCCTGTCGCGCCAGCATTACGAAACGCTTTCGCGCCAGCTCGCCGGCCTTTCCGTCAACGTCGCGATCCTCACCGGCCGCGAAAAGGGGCGGGTCCGCGAGGCGACCCTGATGGGCCTCGCCGACGGCTCCATCGACATCCTCGTCGGCACCCACGCCATCTTCCAGCAGGCGGTCCAGTATCGTCGCCTGGGCCTCGCCGTGGTGGACGAGCAGCATCGCTTCGGTGTCGCACAACGTATGATGCTGTCGCAAAAGGCGGAGAAGCCGCCGCACCTCCTGGTGATGACTGCGACTCCGATTCCGCGCACCCTGACGCTCACCCATTACGGCGAAATGGACGTCTCGCGGCTCGACGAAATGCCGCCCGGCCGCCAGCCGATCGAGACGCGCGTGCTGAGCCTCGAGCGGCTGCCCGAAGTCATCGACGCGCTCGCCCGCCACATGTCCGGCGGCGGGCAGGCCTATTGGGTCTGCCCGCTGGTCGAGGAAAGCGAAGCCTCCGACCAGGCCGCCGCCGAGGAGCGTGCGCAGGTGCTTCGCCTGCGCTTCGGCGAAAAGGTCGGCCTCGTCCACGGCCGCATGAAGGGCCCGGAAAAGGATGAGGTCATGGCCGCCTTCTCGCAAGGCGCCATTTTCGTCCTCGTCGCCACCACGGTGATCGAGGTCGGTGTCGACGTGCCCAACGCCACCTTGATGATCGTCGAAGGCGCCGACCGTTTCGGCCTCGCCCAGCTCCACCAGCTGCGCGGCCGGGTCGGGCGGGGGGAGGGGCGCTCCGTCTGCCTCCTGCTGCGCGGCAATGCCTTGAGCGAAACGGGGAGGGCGCGGCTGGCGCTGATGAGAGAAACGAACGACGGCTTCCGCATCGCCGAAGAGGATCTGCGGCTGAGAGGCGCCGGCGAAATCCTCGGCACCCGCCAGAGCGGCGAAGCGCAATTTCGCCTCGCCAGCCCCGAGCAGATCAACGAGCTGGCCCAAACCGCCAGCGACGACGCGCGTTTGCTGGTGGACCGCGACGGCGGCCTCGAAGGCGAGCGCGGGAGAGCGGCGCGGGTCCTCCTCTACCTCTTCGAAAGAGACTCGGCAGTGGCGCTGCTGAGAAGCGGCTGAGTTCCTCCCCGCGCAAAGCGGGGGGAGGGGGACCACCCGAAGGGTGGTGGAGGGGTAGACGGCGCAAGCCTGGCCGGTCCTGCGCCTCTTACCGCTCCACCATGCTTCGCATGGTCCCCCTCCCCATCTCGCGATGGGGAGGAACAAGGCAGCGCTCCAGAACCGCCAGCATCGCCGCTTTCTGCGCCGTCGAAGCACCGTTCCACATGTCGTTGTGGATCACCGGCACGCGCTCGATCACCATGCCCAGCCGCGCCTGCACATCGGGCGAGGGCAGCACGCCCGGGTCCGCCGCCTGGTCCGACGAACGCGCCGAGCAGATGCGCGGCCGGCGCGTGCGCGGAAAGGGGAAGCGGCGGCTGTCGAGCGAGAAAACGGCGCTCACCCGCTCGGGGCGGCGCGCCGCATAAAGCATGCTCATGTCGCCGCCGTTCGAGTGGCCGATCAGCAGCACCGGCGTCCGCCTCGCTTCATTGCCGCGGAACGTGTCGATCACATAGTCGATCGTGCCGGCGCCGCGCTCCCAGAACGGCCGCCGCACCACCTGCGGCTCTCCCTCCGTCGGCATCGGCGCGTCGCCCGGCAGTTCGTGCTGGATCGACACCACGAAATAACCGCGCTGAACCAGAGCCTCGGCGATGAAGGAATAAGCGCCGCTGGTGCCGCCATAGCCGTGCGAAATGATGGCGAGCGGACGCGAGCGCGGGCGATCGGATCCGTAAAGCCTGAGCGGCACCGCACGGCCGCGCTGCTCGTCGAACAGGTCGAGCGTACGCGGCGACACTTCGCCCGTCGCCGGCGGCGGCCCCGCCGGTCGCACACAACCCGCCGCCGCGAGCAGCAATGCCGCTGCAGCGAGCCGCTTCACGGAACGAGGACGCCGTGCTTCTTCTTCCCCGCCGAAATGCGCACCTCGCCCGTTACCGCGATCACCCGATCCGCATCCGCTTTCTCTCCGTCCACCTTGGCGCCGCCCTGCTCGGCGAGGCGCCGCGCCTCCTTCTTGGACGCCGCCAGGCCGAGGCCGACCAAGGCATCGACCAGGCCGATTTCGCCTTCGACCTTGAGCGTCGGCAGGGCCTCGCCCGAAGCGCCTTCCTCGAAGGTCCGCCGCGACGTTTCCGCCGCTTCCTGCGCCGCCGCGTCGCCATGCGCCATGGCGGTAGCGAGATCCGCCAGCACCTTCTTCGCTTCGTTGATCTCGGCGCCCTGCAGCGCCTCGAGCCGCGCGATCTCGTCCAGCGGCAGATCGGTGAAGCGGCGGAGGAACTTGCCGACGTCGGCGTCCGCCGTGTTCCGCCAGAATTGCCAATAATCGTAGGGGCTGAGCATGTCGCCGTTCAGCCACACGGCGCCGGCCGCGGTCTTGCCCATCTTGGCGCCGTCGGCCGTGGTCATGAGCGGCGTGGTCGCGCCGAAGAGCTGCGCGCCCGCGACCCGGCGGCCGAGCTCCACGCCGTTCACGATATTGCCCCATTGGTCGGAGCCGCCCATCTGCAGGCGGCAGCCGAAGCGGCGATTGAGCTCGACGAAGTCGTAGCCCTGCATGATCATGTAGTTGAATTCGAGAAACGTCATCGGCTGCTCGCGCTCGAGGCGCAGCCGCACGCTGTCGAAGGTCAGCATCCGGTTGATCGTGAAATGAGGGCCGATGTCGCGCAGAAAGGACAGATAGTCGAGCTTCCCCAGCCAGTCGTCGTTGTTGACCATGACGGCGCCCGTCGGCCCGTCGTCGAAGCTCAGGAAGCGCTCGAAAACGGTGCGGATCGAAGCGATGTTGGCGTCGATCGCCGCATCGTCGAGCATCTTGCGGCTTTCGTCCCGCCCCGTCGGATCGCCGACCTTGGTCGTGCCGCCGCCCATCAGCACGATCGGCTTGTGCCCCGTCTGCTGGAGCCGGCGCAGCAGCATGATCTGGACGAGGCTGCCGACGTGGAGCGAGGGCGCGGTCGCGTCGAAGCCGATATAGCCCGGGATCACGGCGCCCGACGCGGCGAGCGCATCGAGCCCCTCGGCATCGGTCAGCTGATGAATGTAGCCGCGCTCGTCGAGCGTGCGGAGGAGGGTGGATTTGTACTGAGCCATGGGGAGGGCCCGTTAGCACGCGTCGCCGCGCTTGCTAAGTACCCGGCGCCGTCGGCAGCGCTGCTGACGGCGCCAATGGGTGCTCAGACCGCGGCACCGGCGCCTGCGGCAGGGCTTGGGAAGGGACCCGTTTCCGGCGCCGGCGGCGCATCCGTACCCGCATTCCATGCCGTAAGCTTCCGGTACAAAGCGTGATCCTGCGTTCCGACGACGTTGTCGAACGACTCAATCGATCCAAGCACATCCTCCGCCGCCTTGCGGATTTCCTCGTAAGTGAGAAGATCGCGATCGGGCGGGAAGATGCCGTCACCGGGGTGCGACTTGAGAAGCTCGCACAGCTCCCGCGACACAAGGGCCGCAAAGCAGCGAAAGCGCAGCTCCGGTTCCGCCAGCATCACCTTGTAAAGTGCGTAGAGCACCCAGTTTACGATGCCTCTCTCCCAATATGAGCGGTCTTGCGAAACGAGAGCGCCGACGAGGGCGAGAAGAAAGTTTTCCTTTGCGGCGCGCGGCAGGGTGCCGGTCCATTGCAGCATCTGTCGCTCGGGAAAATCGAAATGGTTCGGCCCCGCGACAAGCTTCGCTGCGTTCATCCGCAGGCTGTATGTCGCCTCTGTCTGGAGGGCCGCGTCTGCGGACTCCAGGCACTCGTCGACGAGGTGCACGAACCCGGCGGACGAGATCTTGCCGCGCTGCCAGAATTGCCGGGCAAGCGTCAGGGCCAGACGAAGGTGGTTGAGCGAGGCAACGACCAGGATGGCGGCTTCCCTGCTCTCCTGCAGGGGTGCCCCTTCCGCCTCCGCCTTGGACATGAGTTCGACGGCTTTCAGCGCTGTTTCCATCCGGAGCCTGCGCTCGCTCTCTGCCTGGTACAGCGCGGTGCGGCGATCGACGGCGTCCTTCAGGAAGATGCCGGTCAGAGTCACTGCGCCTGTCCAGAGCGTCCCCACCAGTGCCACCATCGCTACGACGATGGCGGTCTGGCTGGCGGGAGGAGCGCCGCGGGAAAGAATTGCGAACATGCCGATGAAGAGGAGCGTGAGAACGAACGCTGCGCCCGTGGCGATTGCCAGGTGCTTCGTCTGAAGCTTTCCGCCCGCTATGGCGGCGGGTCCGGGATCACGCTTTGGCACTTCCGGAGAATAGAGCAGGTTGGGCGGCGGCGCCATGCCGGACTGCCACAGACTCCGGCGATCATCCTTATGTGCCGTGCGAGCGGAGCAAGAGGGCCGATGCTTCGTTGCGCGGAGAGAACGTCCCCGGGAGGTCCGATGAAGCGCCTTACCCTTTTGAGTGCCTCCATCGGACTGATGCTCGGCAGCGCGTCCCCGCCCGGCTCGACCGCGCGTTCGGACCCCGCGAAGCCGGCCGCTGCCGCCCATGCGCAAACGGCACCAGCTGCGGGCGCCCGTGCCGTGCCGGTGGTGGAGACTGCCGGCGCCTTTTCCGCGGAGACCGCACCTCCTACAGCGGCAGCCGAACCTGTCGGGCAATTGACGCCGCGGGCTGAGGCGCCCGCTGCGCCTGCCGCCGCGCCGGGGCGCGAGCGGGCCGGGGGCGAGGGCGAAGTCCGCATCCTGGTCAGCATTCCCGCGCAGCGCGCCTGGGTGTTCCGCGGCGACGATCTCGTCACCACGACGCCCGTTTCGACCGGCCGGCGCGGCCATGAAACGCCGACCGGGACCTTTCCGATCACGCAAAAGAAGGTCGAGCATTATTCCAACCGCTACAACAATGCGCCCATGCCCTACATGCAGCGCCTGACCGACTACGGCATCGCCCTCCACGGCGGCCGCGTGCCCGGCTATCCCGCCTCCCACGGCTGCATCCGCCTGCCGCATGCGGTGGCCCGCCGCGTCTACAACATGACGCAGCGCGGCACTCGGGTGACGATCACCCGCGCCCGTCCCCGCTCGGCGCAGCAGGCGCTTGCGCTGACGACCTAGCGCGCCGCGCCGGCCTCTTGCCCTCCCCGAAAGGCGCCGATAACCTGTTGAAGACCAAGGGGGAGATTTCCATGCAGCCGAGGCTACTCGCCGGCGCCGCCATGCTGGCGGCGCTTTTTCCATGTCAGAGCGCCGCCGCCGCCGGCGAGCCTTCCAACTATCTTCGCTGCGACGGCCAGCCGGACAATATCGGCGACGGCGAAACCGCAGCGCGCGTGCTCGGCGCCGTCACCCTCCTCGGGCTGTTCGCGCCAGGCAACGAAGTGGCGGACCCGAGCCAGCGCCGCACCGGCGCCGAGGGAGTCGCGGCCTGCACGGCCGCGCTCACCGGCGAAGCGAACGACCGCCGCCGCGCCGAGCTCATCCTCGCCCGCGCCGTCCACCATATCGAAGCGAACGATTTCGACGCGGCCGTTGCCGACGCGCGTTCGGTCGCGGCCGATCGCCCGGCCTTTTCGGGAACGCCTTATTTCCGGATGAGCTTCGGCCTCGCCGCGATGGACATCGAAGCGCTGGCGCTCACCGCCCGCGGCCGCCACGCCGAAGCCGCCGCCAAGGCGATGGAGATGGCCGACGCGGCGCCGTACGACGTTTTGAACATGCTTCGCGCCGTGCGCTACGTGGGCGCCAATGCCACGTTCGGCGAAGCCGAGCGCCGCTTCTACGACCGCGCCGTCCGGCTCTACCCGATCGCCGTTCTCGACCGGGCCGGCGCCCGCAACTTCGCCGGCGACTGGCGCGGGGCGGCGGAGGATTACGCGCTGCTCAGCCGCGTCTTCGCCAGCGCCATCGCCCGGCCGGTCGCAAGCGCCCTCGGCAACGCCGCGATCGCGCGCGCCCTCGCCGGCGAGGGCGAGGCCGCCGACGCGCTCGGCCGCGAGGCGCAGGCCGCCGTCGACGCCGACGCCGCGGCGGGCCGCACCGCCGGCGTGACCGCGGGCCGCGAGGTGATCGACCTGCTGCGCATCCTGCGCACCTTCCAGAACGGCAACGCCGCCGAGGCGCGCTTGCTCTTCGCCGCCCGCTCTGGATGGGAAGCGCCCCACGCCGCCGCCGTGTCCGAGATCGCGCGACGCCTGCGCGAAGGCGCCGCGGACGCGCAGCTCACCGGCCTCCTCGCCGGCGATCCCGCCCGCTTCCGCACCGCATCGATCGAGCTGCGCCGCCGCAACATCTTCGGCGGCGAGAATGCCGCCAAGGACTATCACCGTGCTCTGCGCGATTATGCCGGCGAGCGGGCTTACGGCCGCTTTTCCGGCAACGTCTGGCGCGAAGGCCGCTCGCGCTACTTCGCGCGCGAGGAGAACAAGGACAATCACGCCCGGCTGGTGACGGTCGGCCGGGACGGCGGCGGCACGCCCGCGGGCTATGCCCTGCTTCTCCACAGCGCGCTCGTCGCACGGGCGGAAGGGCGGAGCCGCTTCATGCTGCTTCCGGCGCAAAGCGCGGTCTATGCCGCCTTCGTGCGCACCGGCAATCCGGGCGACGAGCGGATCGTCGACCAGGTGAGCTTCGACACCGAACAGGTGATCGCCGATCTGTCGCCGCTGGTTCCGCGGGCGGCGGCGGGCGCGGCCGCCCGAACCGGCCGAAGCCGCTGACGCTTGGCGCCGCTTTTGCGCGGCGGCGCCGGCCTTCAGCTCTTCCGGCTCAGCGTCCGCATCGCGGCGTCGAGGCCCTCCAGCGTCAGGCCGTACATCCGGTCGTTCATCAGCTCGCGCACGATGGCGGTCGAGGCCGTGTAGTTCCAATATTGCTCGGGCGTCGGGTTCAGCCACACGGTGGACGGATAAACGTTGGTGACCCGCTTGAGCCAGGCGGCGCCCGCTTCCTCGTTATAATGCTCCACAGAGCCGCCCGGATGGGTGATCTCGTAAGGGCTCATCGACGCGTCGCCGACGAAGATCACCTTGTAGTCGTGCCCATATTTGTGGAGCACGTCCCACGTCGGCGTCCGCTCGGAAAAGCGGCGGCGATTGTCCTTCCACACGCTTTCGTAGAGGCAGTTGTGGAAGTAGAAGAATTCGAGGTTCTTGAACTCGGAATTGGCGGCCGAGAACAGCTCCTCGCAAACCTCCACGAACGGGTCCATCGATCCGCCGACGTCGAGGAAGAGGAGCAGTTTCACCGCATTGTGCCGCTCCGGCCGCATCCGGATGTCGAGCCAGCCCTTGCGCGCCGTGCCGTCGATCGTCCCTTCCATGTCCAGCTCGTCCGCCGCGCCTTCGCGGGCGAAGCGGCGCAGGCGCCGGAGCGCCACCTTGATGTTGCGGGTGCCGAGCTCCTTGGCGGAATCGAGGTTCCTGAACTCCCTCTTGTCCCACACCTTGATGGCCGAGCGGTTGCGCCCGCTTTCCTGGCCGATGCGCACCCCTTCGGGATTGTAGCCGTAAGCGCCGTAAGGGGAGGTGCCGCCCGTCCCGATCCACTTGTTGCCGCCCTGATGGCGCTCTTTCTGCTCCTCCAGCCGCTTCTTCAGCGTTTCCATGATCTCTTCCCAGGAGCCCAGCGACTGGATCTCGGCCATCTGCTCGGGCGTCAGGTAAAGCTCGGCGACCTTCCTCAGCCACTCCTCCGGGATCGGCACCGCCTCCGTCCCGTAATCCGCTTCCAGCCCCTTGAAGACCTTGCCGAACACCTGGTCGAACCGGTCGAGCAGAGTCTCGTCCTTCACGAAGGTCGCCCGCGCCAGATAGTAGAATTCCTCCGGCGAGGAGCGGATCACGTCCGCGTCCAGCGCCTGGAGCAGGGTCAGGTGCTCCTTGACCGAAGCGGAAATGCCCGCGGCGCGAAGCTCGTCAACGAAGGAGAAGAACATTGCCGCTCCTTAATCCCGGGGGTGACCGGACACCAGCGCCCGCCGACGATCAATTCCGAGGCGGTTCGGTCGAGACCGAGATGCCGGAACCCTGCCCGGACATGGCGACGCTCACCGCCTGGGCCGGGGGCGGGAGCCGGCTGAACGAGAGCAGCACGCTTGTCGAATCGCGTTGCAGCAAGGTCATGCCAACGCGCGAACGTCCGCCCCCGGGGACGAGTCCCTCGAGGCTGATCGCCGGGCGGAGCGAGATCGCAATGCCGGAATCCCCCAGTGCGACCACATAGGCGGCGCGCGAGGCGTTCGGCCGGTAGACACCGTATTGCAAACCCGACCCCGCCTCCCTGCAATAGATCGCTGCGGCGCGGTCGGGGTCCGGCTGCGCCGCGGCGGCTCCGGTCAGCGCGTCCATCAGCGACTCGGTCATGTCGGGCCGCAGGACGCGCGCCGTGCGGAGACGGAGAGGCTCCGGGCAGGCGGCGATCGGCACGGCCGCGCGCTCGCCGGCCGTCGTCGCCGCGGGCCAGCGCAGCCCCTCGATGAAGCGTCCGAGCAGCGCGTCGAGCGCGGTGCGGTCGAGGGTTTGTGCGCTCATGCGGATTTTGAGCAGGTGATTGCCGCCGAGCGGCGCGATGGCGATCCCCGTGCTGCGCAGCGGCCCGCCCGGAAGGTCGGTCGCGGTGCGGAGCCCCGAGGCCGCGGCTGCGGCCGGGCGGACAAAGGCGGTGGGAGCGGGCAGGGGCGCTCCGGCGAGGCCGTATTCGGGCTGGTAGGAGATGGTGTCCGCCGCGCGGTCGTACCACAAGGCTGCATCCGGAAGGCCGGTGCGGAACAGATAGAGGGTCACGAAGACGCCGGTCCCGCCGTAGCTTGCCATGACGTCCATCTCGGCCTCGCCGCTATCCCTGATCTCGCCGCGGTTGAGCCCGGCGACCCGGGGAGGAAGGATCATCTGCGTCTCGGCATGCTGCCAGCTGCTCCGCGCCGGCACGGCCAGAACCCGCCCCTGCACCTGCGGCGCCGGCTGCGGCGCCTGCGCGGCGGCGGCGGCGACCGGAACCGCGGCCCATGCCAGAACGATGGCCGCCGCCGAGAGCCTGATGCGCATGAACCGCCTCCTCATGTAGGTGCCGCTATGTCGGCTTTGCGCCTGTCGCCGAGGGGCGGGTGGCGCGACCGGCAGCCGGCTCAATCCTTCCCGCGCGGGCGGCCGCCGGTAACTTCTTCGCTGAGCTCGACAACGCCCTGGGTCTGGCCGACCACGACGGGAAGCGCCACCGGGATCGCCTGATCCGGATCGGGCATGCCGTCATAGGCCGCGACGACCTGGGTCGAACTCGGCGTGCTCGCGAAGAGCACGGCGCGCACGTCGCCCGGCACGAGGTTGGGCAGGGCCGCCGCGGCGCGGCCGCTGTCGCCGACCAGCGCCACCCAGCCGCTGCCTTCGCGGAGCCGGTACAGACTGCCATATTGCACCGGCAGTCCGGTTTGCGTGACCCGGCACCAGAGCGAAGGCTCGGCCGCGAGGCCGCCGCCTGCTGCGCGGGCGTGTCCGAGAGCGACGAGTCCGACAACGGAGGCGGCGGCGAGGTTGCGCTCGTTGAGGTTGCGCAGCCGCTCGCCGCGCATCCTCTCGCCGCTGCCGCAGGGCGCCGGCACGGTGAGGGGATGCGGCGCGGGCGCCGGGTTGGCGAAGCGGAAGGCGGCAAGCAGCCGGTCGATCCGCTCGGCCACGGCCGCGCGGTCGAGCCGTTCGGACGTGACTCGAAGCTTCACCATCCACGGCCCGATTTGGGCGATCGCGACGCCCGTCGCCCGTCCCCCCGGCAGCGCGATTTCTTCGCGCAGGCCATTGGGGGCGGAGGCGCCGCCGAGCGTGAAGCTGCGCGGCGCCGCGGCCACCGCATCCGCGCCGACATGCTGGTTCATGGCGAGGCGGGTTCGTTCGAACCACATGGCGGCGTTCGGATAAGCGGAGCGGTAGACGTAGACCGTCACCACCGTGCCTTCGATTCCATATTGAAGGATGACGTCGTTGCCGCGGCCCCCCGAGGCGTCCTGCTCGCGCGACAGGCTCATGTCGCCGATGCTGCGCGGAAGGCTGATGCCGGTCGCCTCGTGCCGCCAGTTGGCGCCCTGCGCCGCCGCCGGCGCCGCCGCGAGCGGCATGGCGGCGATCGCCGCCGCGAACAAATATAACCTCATCCCTCATTCCTCCGCCGCTCCCCCGGGGGAGGGAACGAAGCGGAGGCTAGACCGGGGCAAGCACCGCCGCAACCTGGCGCGCCTTCACTCCCGGTGCGGCGCGTGGCGGGCGGCGATTGCCGGCGGTGTCATCGGCCCACCCTCCGGATGATCGCGCAGCAGCGACACCGCCTGGCGGAACTGCTCTTCGGTCGGGCGGCCGGCGAAGAAGCGGTGGATGCGCCTTTGCTCGGCGCGTCCGGTCTCGACGGCGTAGATGGGCGAGCCGACCGAAATGGCGCCGTAGGAGTCGGTGAACAGGCGCGACAGCTCCGGCAGGACCAGTTCGGTGAGCCGGTAATTGCCCTGCGTATAAGTCGCCGCTGGCGCGCCGCCGCGCGTGATCAGCATGTTGCCGATGCCGGCGCCTTCGGCCATGTGGCTGTTGAAGGGCGCGGCCGATGCCGTTTCGCAGGCCCAGCCGGTGCAGGTGCCCGCGGCGTTCAGGACAGCGGGCCAGGGGAGGGCGCGGACAAGGGCGTCGATTTCGCGCTCGTTGGCGATGTCGGTGGTCGAGGGCAGGGTGGCGCGCACCTTCACCGTCCAGCGGCCGAGCGGCACGAAATAAAGATAATCCATGATCGTGTTCGGGCCGATGCCGGTCTTGAACGTCGCCTTGTAGGCGCGAAGCTCGGGCGTGGAGCCGATCAGGAACGGGCCGTCCGACCACAAGAAGGCCTGAGGCGAGCGGACGCCGATCGCTTCCACCGCCATCGGCAGGCGGTGCTCGGGCAGGGACCCGGGGCGGAAGAGATAGACGGTGACGGTGGTTTCATGCTCGCCGCGGCGATGGACGTAGTTGGCGAACACGTCGGCTGCGCTGATCGCGCCGACCCGCGTGCGCCGGAAATTGCCATAGCTTTCGGGAAGGGAAATTCCGCTTTCACGGTGAACGATGGTGCCGCTCGTTGCTTCGCCCTGCCAGATGGCCGGATCGGCGCCTTCGGTCACGCGCGGTGCCTGCGCCTGCGCCGCAGCGAACGCTGCCGGCACCGACGCGCCCAGTGCGGCGGCGGCGGCCATCGCTGCCAGAACAATCCTTTTCATCGCTCATCCCCCTGCAAGGCACCCGCCAGGGGCGCGGGGGAGAGGCTAGGCCGCGCGGGTCCGTTCCGCAACGCGCAGCCCAACGGCGTGCGCGCGGGGCGCGGTCAGCTTCCCGGGCGACGGGCCATGAAGGCGAGTCGTTCGAACAGCATCACGTCCTGCTCGTTCTTGAGCAGCGCGCCGTGGAGCGGCGGGATCGCCTTTGCCGGATCGCGCGACTGGAGGATGTCGAGCGGCATGTCCTCGTGGAGGAGCAGCTTCAGCCAGTCGATCAGCTCGCTGGTCGAAGGCTTCTTCTTGAGACCGGGGACTTCGCGGACCTGGTAGAAGATGTCGAGCGCCTTCGACACAAGTATCTTTTGAATACCCGGAAAGTGAACGTCGACGATCTTCTGCATCGTTTCTCGGTCGGGAAACTTTATATAGTGAAAAAAGCAGCGCCGGAGGAAGGCGTCGGGGAGCTCTTTTTCGTTGTTGGAGGTGATGACGACGATCGGCCGCTCGCGCGCGGCGACGGTCTCGCCCGTCTCGTAGACGTGGAATTCCATGCGATCGAGCTCCTGGAGGAGGTCGTTCGGGAATTCGATGTCGGCCTTGTCGATCTCGTCGATGAGCAGCACCGGAAGCTCGGGCGCGGTGAACGCTTCCCACAGCTTGCCGCGGCGTATGTAGTTGGAAATGTCGTGCACCCGGGGATCGCCGAGCTGCCCGTCCCGAAGCCGCGCCACCGCATCATATTCGTACAGGCCCTGATGGGCCTTGGTCGTCGACTTGACGTGCCATTCGATCAGCGGCGCGCCGACCGCGCCGGCGATCTCGTGAGCGAGAACGGTTTTCCCCGTGCCGGGCTCGCCCTTGACGAGCAGCGGCCGGCGGAGCGTGACCGCGGCGTTGACGGCGACCTTGAGATCGTCCGTCGCGACATAGTTGCTGGTGCCTTCGAAGCGCATGCGCGCCGGATAGGTGAGGGCGAAGGGGAGGGCAAGCGCGAGGCGCCGAGACGACGCGCACATTATGCCCGCCAATGTCGTTTCGTATGTGCCACGAATCGGTTGCGTTGCTCCGCCGGACCGCGCAAGTTCATGCTTCAACCACGTGGAGGGGGGCCGCGTCGTGATCACTCGTCGCCAAACATTGCATAAACTCGTTCTGGGTGCCGCCGTCATGTTTGCGGCATCCGTTCCGGGAACGCGCGCCATCGCGCAGCCGCGGCCGCAGCGCCGCGAGGTCAGCGGGCTCCCGATGAACGACCCCATTCTCGAAACGCTGCGCGACGGGGTTCGCATTCTCCAGAACCGGCAGCCCGGCCAAGGGCCGACCTGGACGGACATGGCGAACATCCACGGGACGGATCAGGGCTTCAACAAATGTCCGCACGGCAACTGGTATTTCCTGCCCTGGCACCGGGCCTATGTGCGCATGTACGAACAGATGATCCGTTCGATCACGAGCAACGCCGCCTTTGCCATGCCCTATTGGGACTGGGCGGCGAACCGTGCCGTGCCGCAGGCCTTCAGCCAGCCCACCTATAACGGCGCGCAGAACCCGCTCTACGTCGCGGACCGCCGAAACGACTACCGCGTGCCGGACATCTATGCGGGTCCGGAGGTGATGGCCGACATATACGGACAAAGGAACTTCGAGTTGTTCGCCACGTCGCGCCCGCGCGGCCAGACCGACCTCAATCCCGCATGGATCAAGCGGGGCGGCGTGCAGGGTACGCTGGAGCGGACTCCGCACAACAACATCCACAACGATCTCAAGGGATGGATGCCCACCACGCGCTCGCCGATGGACCCGATCTTCCAGATGCATCATGCCAATATCGACCGCATCTGGTGGCAATGGAATGCGCGCGGCGGCGTGAACACGTCCGAAACCCTGTGGCGCGACATGCCGTTCACCGACAATTATTACAATCCGGACGGCACGATGGCGACCTACAGGCCGGCCGACCTCCTCGACGTCGAAGCGCTCGGCTATTCCTACGGCGCTCAGCCGCGGCGGGTCGGCAGCGGGCTTCGCACCCGGGCGGACGTGCGCCTGGCCACCATCTTCCGGGTCGGGCGCGCGGCGAGCGCCAACGTCCCGGGAACCGAGCGTCTCATTTTCCAGGAAACGCCGTTCGCTCTCGGGATCGAAGGGGCAGCGGCCGTGCGCGGGTCCAACCTCAGCCGCGCCCTGGGCGAGGGCGGATCGGGTGCGCCGCCGCCGCCGCCGCCACTGATGCGCGGCAGCGAAGGGCCGTCACAGGTGGTGGCGCTGATCCACAATCTGACGCCTCCGACGGACGACGTGGAAGTGCTGGTGTTCGCCGGCACGGGCGCGCTGCCCGAGGCCACCGACGTCAGCAGCCCGAATTTCGTGACGTCGATCGGCTTCTTCGGCGGCGGCGGGCACAACCATGAGGGCATATCGGCTTCCGTCGACCTAACGCAGCATCTGCGGACGTTGCCGGCGCGGAGCGACGAGGTGCATGTGCGGCTCGTCGCCCGGCCCAAGGCCGGCGGAAACGCGTCCGTTCAGGAAACAGTCGCCCGCGCCGAGGTAGAAGTGGTGATCGTCTGAACCGGAGCCCGCCCGCGCCGGGTGGAGAACGATCATGCTTTCCGCGCTCGTCGCTTTGTTCCTGCTCGCACCGTCCGGCTACCCGGCCACGGCCGTTCCCGGCCGGCCCGCGCTCGTACGGCCGATCGTGGAACCGGCGGCGCTCTGCGCGGCCGACCCGCAACTGGTGGTCTCGGTGACGGGCTTCACGCCGCCGCGCAGCGGTTCGGCGAGCCTCCACGTCTCGCTGCGTGCTCCCGACGGGCGCACCAGCCATCTGGGTGTTGCGGGAATCCACCCGCACCAGGCCTTTGCCGCCGCCTCGCTGGACGACGCTCAGCATTTCGGATTCGCGGTTCCGCGCGCGGCGGTTCGCCAGCGCGTCGTGGTCGTCGTCGCGCTGCCGCAGCCGGCGGCCGGCGCGAGCGTGACGATCGGCGAAGCGCGGATCACGCCGGCGCCCCAGCAAAGCTGCGGCGGCTAGGCGGCTAGGCGGCTACTCGGAGGATTGCCCGGAGCAGACGCGCCGGGAGCCGCCGGACATTCACGATCAGCTTGCGCGGCGGGCCTGTTCGCGGGCTTCGAGAAGGGCCCAAAGGCCGTGATGCTGGACCAGGATCTGCTCGGCGCCGAAAAGCAGCGCCCGTTCGAATGAGCCGCTTCCCGAAGCCGCTTCGGCGACGGCGCGGATGTCGGCGGGCGTCGGCATTCGGGACGGCGGGACGTCGACGCCGAGGCGCCGCGCCGCCGCGTCGAGCACCGCGCGGATCCGCTCCCAGTCCGCCGCC
Source organism: Allosphingosinicella sp. (assembly GCA_036388975.1). Lineage (GTDB taxonomy): Bacteria > Pseudomonadota > Alphaproteobacteria > Sphingomonadales > Sphingomonadaceae > Allosphingosinicella. Next base: position 16,987 of record DASVQT010000112.1, read on the forward strand.
AGCCCGAGTGCGGCGCCGAGCGCGCAGCCGCGCCGTTCCGACAAGGCAAGGGTGCCGAGCGCGGCGCGCTGGCTCACCACCGCCGCTTCGCTGGCGCTTCCGCCCGGCGTGCCGGGCACCGGGCCCGCGGCGACGGCGAGCCGGGTGAGATAAAGCCGCTCGGCGGCGAAGGCTTCCGCGCTTCGCGCCAGCCACGTCTTGGCGGCCGGCTCGTCGGTTCGGCCGGCGGCGAAATCGATCACGCCGGGGTGGCGGCCGTGGAGCATGCACAGGAAATGCACCGCATCGGCGAGGTTGCGGGCCGCATGAGGCCCGCGCAGCAGCTCCTCGCTCGCGAAATAAGGGTGAAGCGCGCTGCCGTGCCCGGCGATGCAGGCGTCCAGCAGGGCGCCGACCCGCGTGCCCGCTTCGCCCGCTCTTGCTGAAACCATCGCCATTCCTCCCGCCGCGCCGCCATGAACGGCGCCTTCGGGACTTGATCTACAGCAAAGGGCGTAAAGGCCCGGTTTACGCGGCCACCGGGCCTTCACGCCGTGCGCTTCCGCCTCAGGCCGCGAGCCGCGCCGGCTCCGCCTCGGCGCCGCCTTCGACCGGCTCGAGATCCGCCGCATAGGCGGCCATCACCGTTTCCGGCGTGCTCTCAGCGGCCGCGGGAACGGCGCCGGCCGTGTACGGCACCGGGAAGAGAAAGCGCGCGAGCGCCACGACCAGACCCAGCGCCGCATAGGTGCCGAGCGCGGCAAGCGGGTTCCAGAACAGCATGAACGAGAGCCCGATCCGGAGCAGGTTGGGCGGCACGCCCGTATCCTCGCCCAGGCCCTGGCACACGCCGAAGAACGTATCGTCGCGGAAGAAAAGATTGCCCTTGCTCGCCATGTTCGTCGCTCCTTTTTTCGCCTTCCCGGCGGACCGCCCGCCTCCATACGCAAGAGCAAAGCACGAACCGTGCCAGGGCCGCCGGGCCGAGACTTTCCAGACACTTGGCGCCCGCCGCCGCCCGCCCGCACCACGGACCCACGGCTCAAGCCGCCGCGAATTGGCGAAATCGGCCAACATCGCGCTTCGGGATCGCGGCCGCGCAGGGAGCCGCGCGGGCGTTCCCCTTACGTTCGCATTGGCCTATACCGCCCGCTTATGGGATTCGCGCCGCACCAGCTCCGGGACCGGGCGCTCGCCGCCATCGAGGAAGCGGCCGAACAGGGCCGCCGCGCGCCCGTGGAGCGCACCAAGGCGCTCGCCTTCGCGCTCGCCTATCTTTGGGCCCATACCGGCGCCGACCGCGCGCCCTTTACCTGGTTCTGGCGCAGCCTCCCCGGCGAAAACGACATCTCAAGGAGCCAGAACCTCAACGCCGCGCTGAACGCCATCCGCCAGGCGATCGGCGGCTGAGCGCTCAGCGGCTCGGATAAGGCCGCCCGCGATAAAGGAGGTTGCGGGTCCTCAGCAGCCGCACATGCTGCATGTGCCCCGGCCGGCTGCGTTCCAGCGCGCAGACGTAGAAGTCTCCGAACAGCGGGGCCCGGTCCGGATTGGCGTCCCCCTGGTAGCGCGCGATGGCGGGCGGCACCTGCTCGTCATGGTCCCACAGCGAGATGATCCGCCGGGTCCCGATCACCCAGATCCGCCGCAGCCCCGACCCGTTGTAGATGGCGAAGCGCCCATGCACCCACCGGCATTCCCCCGCCCGCTGCGGCGGCGCGTTCGCCGGCGCGGCGGCGGCGAGGGCGGCGGCGGCTGCGGCGGCAAGAAGCAAAGGCATCGCCCTTTATCGCGCTGCCGCACGCCGGTCGCAACCGCGCACCGCGAACCAGACCGGTTCGGCCACTTGACTTGTAGGATCACCTCAGGAACAAACAACGAACGAGTCGGAGGTGGGCATGGCGGGGAAGTCGAGACGGCGCGGCGGGAGCGCCGCGGCTGCGGGGAGTCGCATTCGCACGGGCAAGAACAGGCGCCTGCAGCGGGTGAAGGCAGGCGGCTATTACTGGTCGGAACAGGCTGAGGTGCTGTTCTTCGATGTCCTTGCGGCAAGCTGCAACGTGCGCGCAGCAGCTGCGGCGGTCGGGTTCACGACGTTCACCGTTTACCGGTTGCGGCGGCTGCGGACGGATTTCGCGGAAAAGTGGCAGGCGGCGCTCGAGCAAGGCTATGCGCGGCTCGAAATGGCGCTGGTCCAGGCGGCGGCGGACACGCTCGGCGGCATCGAGTTCGACGCGGATCGGCCGATCCCGAAGATGAGCGTCGACGAAGCCCTGAACCTCCTCAAGCTGCACAAGGCGGAAGTGCGCGGCGAGCGCGCCGGGCGGCCCGGGCGCTTCGCGACGCCGCGCGGCATCGAGCATTACCGCACGAGCATATTGCGCAAGATCGAAGCGATCCGGCGCATGCGGGGCGAGCAAAGGGGCGAGCAGGGCTGCTGCCCCGGCTGCGGGCGCGCGCGCGAAACGGCGGACGCCGCCGAGCCGTCTTCCGCTGCGGACGGTCCGGGCGGCGATGCTTCGGCCGGGTCCGAGAGCGGCTGAGCGTGTCGGCGATGACGCACCGCGACGGCTTTCCGCAATGGACCGCGGATTTGACCGATGAGGAGATCGAGCGGCTGATGCCGATGCTGGCGCTTGGGGAAGCGCAGTCCGCCGACGCCCATTGGGAAGGCTGGGCCCACGGCGGCCAGCTCGCGCCCGAAGCCTGCGACGACGGCAGTCCCTGGTCGACCTGGGTCCTGATGGCCGGCCGCGGCTTCGGCAAGACCAGGGCCGGCGCCGAATGGATCGTCCAGGCCGTCGCCGCCGCCGCCGCGAGCGACACGCCCGGCATCTCGATCGCCCTCGTCGGCGCCACGCTGGAGGACGCCCGCCGGGTCATGGTCGAAGGCAGGAGCGGCCTCCTCGAAGTCGCCGGCGCCTGGGTGCGCGACTGGAACCCGTCCCTGCGCCGTCTCGCCTTCCGCACTGGCGCCCAGGCGGTGCTCTTCTCCGGCGCGAGTCCGGACCAGCTGCGCGGCCCCGAACATCATTTCGCCTGGTGCGACGAGCTCGCCAAATGGGAAAAGCCGGGCGAGACCTGGGACATGCTCCAGCTCGGCCTGCGCCTGGGGGAGCGCCCCCGCGTTCTCGTCACCACCACCCCGCGTCCCGGCCCGGACCTCACCCGCATCATGGCCGAACCCGGCGTGGTGACGAGCCATGGCACCAGCTTCGCCAACCCCCATCTGTCCGACGCCTGGAAGCGCGCCGCCGCCGCCCGCTACGCCGGCACCCGCCTCGGCCGCCAGGAACTGAACGGCGAATTGCTGCCGAATGTGCCGGGGGCTTTGTGGAGCGTGGAGCTGATCGAGAGCTGCCGAGCGCAGGGGAGGGATCGCGCAGCAATCGCGAGCCAGCGCGAAGAGACAGCGAGCGACGGCCAGCCTGCGGCGCGAAGCGGCGACAGGACTGACGTCACGGATTCACTCCGTGACGGCCTTGCCCGTCCGGAAATCAATGCCGCCATGTGCTCCGGCGAAGGCCGGAGCCCTGCGCGCAACGCTCCGGCCTCCGCCGGAGCACGTCCCGCCGTATCTGCCGTCGCCCCGTCCACCGGGCCCGCCTTCACCAAGATCGTCATCGCCGTCGACCCGCCGTCGGGCGACGGCACCTGCGGCATCGTCGCCTGCGCCAAGGACGAGGCCGGAAACGCCCACGTCCTCGCCGACCACAGCGTCACCGGAAGAACCCCCGAAGGCTGGTCCGCCGCCGTCGCGGCGGCCGCGGAGATGTATTCCTCCCCTGCATTTGCAGGGGAGGGGGACCACCCGAAGGGTGGTGGAGGGGCTTCTTCCCTCCCAATCCAGATCGTCGCCGAATCCAACCAGGGCGGCCACATGATCCGCGCGGTCCTGCGCACCGCCGACCCGTCCTTGCGCGTCAAGCTCGTCCACGCCCGCCACGGCAAGGCCGAGCGCGCCAGCCCCGTCGCCATGCTGTTCGAATCGGGCAAGGTCACCCTCCACGGCCGCTTCCCGGAGCTCGAAGCCCAGCTCTGCGGCCTCATCGCCGGCGGCGGCTACGAAGGGCCGGGGGCGAGCCCGGACCGAGCGGATGCGATGGTCTGGGCGCTGACGGAACTCATGTTGTCGAAGGATAAAGCGGAGCCAAGGGTCCGAGGCTTCAACTAATTCCTCCCCGAGCTTGCTCGGGGAGGGGGACCGCACGAAGTGCGGTGGAGGGGCCGCGCGAAGCGCGGAGGGGGCGCGTCACCCACCACCCCCGCAAACCCCCTCACATCCCGCCGCAGCGCCTCCAGCGCCGCCTCCCCGAAGCTCAGCTCGAACACGCTGTGCCGCAAGATCAGCTCCAGCTTCTCCGCCACCGCCCCCAGATCCGGCGCCGCCGCCCGAAGCAGCCGCGACAGCGCCGCATTGTGCCGCCCGAGCGCCCGATCGTAGAGATCGTCATCCTCCGTATGCGCCACCCGCTCGAGCCCCAGCACCGCCCGGGCATAGGCACAAGCCGCCCGCTCCCACGCTCTGTCATTGCGAGCGGAGCGAAGCAATCCAGCGGCGGTGGCGGTGGGCGCGCCGCTCTGGATTGCCGCGTTGCTCCGCTCCTCGCAATGACGGCCAAGCGGCACCGCACAAGCACCGGCTAGCACCGCGCGCCGCGAGAGCTTATGCTGCCCGCCAGCCATCCTGCGCCTCCGTAAAAAGGGCGTTCGTTGGTCCGAAGCCGAAGGCCGTCCCTGAAGGTCCTCCGCTGCATCCGCAGGGGAGGGGGGCCGTGCGAAGCACGGTGGAGGGGCAGTCTTCGACTGATTAATTGCTTAGCATGAAAAAAAGGGGCGGGTCAATAGCTGATAAGCAGAAAAGGCCACGCGGCCGACCGCCCACCGGTATTACGCCGATGACCGGCGTCCGCATCCCCGCCGAGCTGGACGCGAAGCTCAACGCCTGGATCGCGGCCCAGCCGGAGCCGAAGCCGTCGCGGTCGGAGGCGATCCGGCGATTGCTGGAAAAGGCATTGAGCAAAGGGTTCTAGTAATCCGCGGCCGAGGTCTGGGGTGCCTGCCTCACTTGCCGTTTAGGAGTATCGTTGCCCCGACGCCCAGCCGAGCAGCGATTTGCTTCTGCGCCTGCTGATCGATGAACGGGTCGTTGCACGGATTATCCAGTGCATCCAGAGGCACTTTCGTGTGCGCAGCAAAGCGAGTCGCCTCCTGGAGCATCCATTCGAAGCAATCGCTCGCGTTGCTGAAACGGGCGCTCCGATGAGCGGTGCGGAGCCCGCCGGGAGCGGCAGGCGGGAGGCGCCACTCGCCAACGTACTCCGTCCCGTGCTGCTCCATCTCGCCGTCAAGCGCGGAGCCGTTAGCTAAGAGCGCGCGAAGATCGTGGATCGGGTATGACATCATCATCTAGTTTTCCGACTGAAAGGAGCAGCACCACTTCGTCGGGGCGCTGCTTTCCTACACCAATTGATCCTGCTAAAAGCAGGAGCGGAGAGACCGGTACCACGACGACCAAGCCTGATACCGGCCCCTTTCCCGGCCGGGGCTACGCCCCGGCCGCCTTCAGCTTAGCGCTTCCGCTTCTTGCCGCCGCTCGGCTTAACCGTCTCCACCACATGGGTGGAGGGCTTCGATTTCGCCGTCTTAACGGTGGTGAAGCGGCCGTTGCCAGCATTGCGACCAATCTTCATCTCGTTTCTCCTGACCGGTTGACCCCGACCGAGGCGCCGTGCTGCCCATCAGCCGGCGTCGCCAAAATGCCGCGGCGTGACAGACAGCGCAACCCCAAAAGCCGCGTGTGGACGAATTTCCCGACATTGACCGATAAACTAGTCCACCGTATAGCGACTCGGGCGGAGGGCAGCGCACCTCTAAGGTGCTTGACGATTCTTACTGCAACGGAGATCGTGTGGACGACATTGACGAACTTAAGGTAAAACTAGTCCACCTTGCACGAGTTGCTATGCAGGGGGATGGGCGGCAGATTGAAGCCTTGGTTCGCAGGCTCGCGAAGCAGGAGAAGCGAAGGAATCCGGCATTGGCAGCTGAGTTGACTGCGCTGGTCGAAGGTGCCTCATTCTCGGCCATGAATGCCACACGCGCTTCAGGTCAGCTTGTGCCTGTGGACGGGGAAAGTCGTCTCGACCTTTTGCGGATTGAACATCCTGATTATGCACTCGAGACGCCTGTTCTAGTACCGTCCGTGCGACGACGCGTGGAGCAGGTTCTCGACGAGCGGCGGCATTTGGATGGCCTCCTAGAGGTCGGCCTTGAGCCTTCGCGAACGATGCTATTCACCGGACCACCGGGCGTCGGGAAGACTCTGAGTGCACGCTGGATAGCTAAGCAACTGGGTCAACCGCTTTTCGTACTCGACTTGGCGTCTGTGATGAGCAGCTTCCTCGGCAGGACAGGTGCCAACGTCCGTGCAGTGTTGGATTATGCAAAACGTCACGAGGGTGTGCTGCTGCTTGATGAATTTGATGCGGTTGCCAAGCGTCGGGCGGACGATACGGAGGTGGGTGAGCTAAAACGGCTCGTTACAGTCCTGCTCCAAGAGATCGATCAATGGCCGTCAGATCGGCTGCTGATCGCGGCGACTAACCATGGGGAGCTTCTTGATCCAGCTGTTTGGCGACGGTTCGACATAGTAGTCGACTTTCCTCTTCCTGCAGTAGAGGATATGGCGGTTCTTGCCCAGAAAGAGCTTGGAAGTTTGATCGGGTCGAACTGGTCTCGGGCCGTTGGTATGATGATGTATGGCCAGTCGTTTAGTGACGTCTCGCGACTGACGCGAGCCGTGCGACGCCAGTCTGTAATTTCTGGTGAGCCGATCGAGCAGAAATTGCTCGACATTTTCCAGGAGCAGGTGGGTCGTCTGCCGAAAAGCGAGTTGAAGAAAATTGCAGTTCAACTTGAGGCTGCTGGCATTGCCCAAAGGCAACTTTCCGATCTAACCGGGCTGTCGCGCGACACCATTCGAAAAGCCCGTATCGAGCTGGAGGCAGGGAATGGCTGAACCGATAAATTATATAATCGGGCGAGGTGAGACCTTAATCCAGCCTATCGAACTCGCATCCGGAGGAGGTGAGAAGGCTCATCCGTACACTTTCGAGGAGGCGCTTTCTCAGGTGAAGCCGCAATTGGAACGCACTGCGGCAACCATCGAGCAGCTACCCGACTTAGCTTGCCCAGGCGGCGAGGCAGTTGTTTCGATTACTCTCCATCCAAGTTATCTTGCCAAGAGCTATCACCCGTCCCGCTTGCTGCGTGAGCTCGGCCTACGTCAGGTCGGAAGCAGAGAAAGCCGCGTTTTGCCACGGCAATGGACGCAGAAATCACCGCCCGAGGAGGCGCTAGTTGCGCCGGAGCTATTTATTGCCGGACGGCGCGATCGAATAGCGCATTTTGCGGCGCATACGCGCCGGTGGCTTACCAATACTGCGCTCCAGGATGATTTTCGAAAGATCGAGCTAGTTCGGCCGCTCGGGTTGGAACGTCTTAAGCCTGTGGCCGGCTCAGATCGTTTGCCACCACTCGAAGTCATTCTGCATGCGGATGACACCGAAACGTGGGGTGAGGAGGTGCTTCGGGGCTTCCAGCGCTGGTGCTCTGAACTTGGCATGGAAACAGGGCTAAACCGGCGGCAGCATGCCGGCGGGCTAACTTTCCTTGGGCTACATGCCCCCCGAGATTTGTTAAACGAGCTGGTGGCGTTTGCGTTTCTTCGGACGGCCCGCCGTATGCCTCGACTCGCCCTCCGTGAGGTTGCTCTTAGGCATGCCGACATCGATGATACGTTTGAGTTACCGTTTCGTCTGGATTCGCCCGTAGACGCTACCATCCGGGCTGCCGTGTTCGATGGCGGGCTTCCCCGTAACCACCCTTTCTCACCTATCGTTCGAGCCTTAGATGCCCCGGGCGTTGGAGTTGCTGTTCCGGCCGCAGTACGGCATGGGTCGCAGGTAACGTCAGCGCTTTTGTTCGGACCTCTGGCCCAAGGTCAGGCACCGGATCAGCCGTTTGCGGAGGTCGATCACTGGCGCGTCATAGATGACGAGGGAGACGACTTTGAACTCATGGCTACTCTCGACAGGATCATGAATATTCTAGAGCAGGAAAGCTATCAGTTCATCAGTT
>DASVQT010000113.1:0-2944 GCA_036388975.1 Allosphingosinicella sp.
GCCGGCACCGCCGACGCCGCCAAAGCCGCGGTCGAGGCGGGGCGCTTCTCCGTCGCCTCGGTCGAGACCAAGCCGCTCACCCGCAACCCGCCGCCGCCCTTCATGACCTCGACCCTTCAGCAGGAAGCGGCGCGCAAACTCGGCTTTTCGGCGAGCCATACCATGCGGGTGGCGCAGGACCTCTACGAAGCGGGCGCGATCACCTATATGCGGACCGACGGCGTCGACGTCGCGCCCGAGGCGATTTCGGGTGCCCGCAAGGCGATCGCCAACCGCTTCGACGCGGGCTACGTACCCGACAAGCCGCGCGTCTACACGACCAAGGCGAAGAACGCCCAGGAAGCGCACGAGGCGATCCGGCCGACCGATTACGGCGCGGACCGCCACGGCTCGGGCGACCATGCCCGGCTTTACGACCTGATCTGGCGCCGGGCGCTGGCCAGCCAGATGGCCTCGGCGCGCCTCGAGCGCACCACCGCCGAGCTCGCCGACGGGACAGGCCAGACCGGGCTTCGCGCCACCGGCCAGGTCGTGCTCTTCCCCGGCTTTCTCGCGCTCTACGAAGAAGGCCGGGACGATGAGCAGGATGAGGATGCCCGCCGCCTGCCGCGGCTGCGCGAAGGGGAGGCGCCGGCCAAGAAAAGGGTGATGGCCGAGCAGCATTTCACCCAGCCGCCGCCGCGTTACTCGGAAGCGAGCCTGGTCAAGAAAATGGAGGAGCTCGGCATCGGCCGACCGTCCACCTACGCCTCGATCCTTCAGACGCTGAAGGACCGCGACTATGTCCGGCTGGAAAAGAACCGCTTTATTCCGGAGGAAAGCGGGCGGCTGCTGACCGCATTCCTGGAGCGCTTCTTCGAGCGCTACGTGTCGTTCGATTTCACCGCGCATCTCGAGGACGAGCTGGACGACGTGTCCGGCGGCCGGGCGGACTGGCAGCAGGTGCTCGACGCATTCTGGAAGGACTTCAAGCCCAAGACGCTGGAGATCATGGAGCGCAAGCCCTCCGAGATCACCGAGGCGTTGGACGCGTTTCTCGCCCCCTGGCTGTTCCCCGACAAGGAGGACGGCACCGATCCGCGCATCTGCCCGGCCTGCGCGGAAGGGCGGCTGGGGCTGCGCGGCGGGCGCTTCGGCGCATTCGTCGCTTGCTCAAACTATCCCGAATGCAAGTTCACGCGACGCTTCGGGCAGGGCGGCGACGAGGCGGGCGGCTCCGACGGGCCGGAAGTGCTCGGCCAGCATCCGGAGACGGGCGCCGACATCGTCCGCAAGACCGGTCGCTTCGGACCCTATATCGAGACTGGCGAAGGCAAGGAGGCGAAGCGCGCCTCCATCCCGAAGGATGCCGGCGAGCTCGACCTCGGCCTTGCCGTGCGCCTCCTGTCGCTGCCGCGCACCATCGGGTCGCACCCGGAGACGGGCGAGCCGATCACCGCGTCGATCGGCCGCTATGGACCCTACCTCGCCCACAACGGAAAATATGCGAAGCTGCAGAGCACGGCCGACGTGTTCGATACGGGCATGAACGCGGCGGTCGTGAAGCTCGCCGAAGCGGCGGCCGGGGGCGGCCGCGCGCGCGGGAGCCGGGAGCCCCTGAAGGTGCTCGGCGCCCATCCGCGCACGGAGCTCGAGCTCAAGCTGATGGAAGGCCGCTTCGGTCCCTACGTCACCGACGGCACCACCAATGCCACCCTTCCCAAGACGGTCTCCCCGGACGCGCTCACGCTGGAAGAAGCGGCGCAGCTCATCGACGAGCGCGCGGCCAAGGGCCCGCCGGCCAAGAAGGGCAGGGGCCGCAAGGCCGCTCCGGCCAAGGCCAAGGCGGCGGCGCCTGCCAAGGCCGCCGGCGCCAAGTCGCCGGCCGCCAAGGCGAAGGCCAAGGCTCCGGCGAAGAAGAAGGCGGCGCCGAAGAAGAAGGACTAAGCGGCGGCGCCGCAGGTGCGGCAGGCGGGGTCCTTGGCGATGTTGAGGCTGCGCATGGCGGGCTTCAGCGCGTCGAACAGGTGGAGCTTGCCCGCCGCTTCCCCGCCGAAGCCGACGATCTGCCGGATCGCCTCCAGCGCCGCCCAGCTTCCTGCCAGCCCTGCCGCGGCGCCGAGCACGCCGAGCTCGGAGCAGCTGTCGCAATCCTCCGAGTCGAAGGCGTCGCCGACATAGCAGCGATAGCAGGGGCGGTTCGGCTCCCACCCGCGACAAGTCGCGATCTGGATCTGGAACTGGCCGATCGCCGCCGAGACGAGCGGGATGCGGAGCCGGGTGGCCTCGTCGGACACGGCGAGCCGGGTGGCGAAATTGTCGCTGCCGTCCAAGATCACGTCGGCGCCGGCGAGCAGGGCCGCGGCATTGTCCGCACCGATCCGCTCCCGCACGCCTTCGAAGCGGACGTCCGGGTTGAGCCGCGCCGCCGCCTCTTCGGCGACCTGCGCCTTTTCACGCCCAACGTCGCCGGTGCCGAACAGCACCTGGCGCTGGAGATTGTCGAGGCCGACCACGTCGTCGTCGATGACCTTGAGGTGCCCCACGCCGGCGGCGGCGAGATATTGAATGGCCGGCGCGCCGATGCCGCCGGCGCCGATCACCGTCACGCGGGCCGCGAGGAGGCGCGCCTGGCCGGCGCCGCCGACCTCCTTCAGGACGATGTGGCGGGCGTAGCGGTCGAGCTGCGCGTCGCTGAGGCTCACCGCCCGGTCGAGCCGAAGCCGCCGGCGCCGCGCTGCGTCGCGTCCAGATCCTCGACTTCCTCGAACCGCGCCTTGAGCACCGGCGCGGGGACGAGCTGCGCGATGCGCTCGCCGCGCACGACCTCGAACGGCTCGGCGCCGAGATTGGCGAGGATCACCTTCACTTCGCCGCGATAGTCGCTGTCGATCGTGCCGGGAGTGTTGAGGCAGGTGATGCCATGCTTGAGAGCGAGCCCCGACCTGGGCCGCACCTGGACTTC
>DASVQT010000114.1:0-14261 GCA_036388975.1 Allosphingosinicella sp.
CTGCAGGAACTGGTTCACCCAGCCCGACGTCTGGGCGGTGCGCAGCCGCCCGAGCATCTCGCGGGCGCGGCCGACGACCCGCTGGCGCGATTCGGAATCGAGCCAGGCGTCGCGGATGAGCGGCTTCAGAACCTCGGGTTCGGGCGCGCGGTGAAGTCGGCGAAGGTCCGATCGCGCGGTTGCCGTAGCGTCCGCCATGTTCATGTCCTCGTGGGGGCTTGAGTCTCGTGTCGCCGTGCCTCTAGACCGCCTCCATGCCCATCGCCAGCATCGAAGAGATCAAGCTGAAGGTCGGCCGGGAAATCGGCGTTTCCGACTGGATCGAGATCGACCAGGCTCGGATCGACACCTTCGCGGACGTGACCGACGACCGGCAGTTCATCCATGTCGACCCCGAGGCGGCGGCGAAGACGCCCTTCGGCGGCACCGTCGCCCACGGTTTCCTGACCCTGTCGCTGCTGAGCCGCATGGCCGCCGACGCGTTCCTGGTGCCGGACGGCGTCAAGATGGGCGTCAATTACGGGTTCGAGAAGGTGCGCTTCATGGCGCCCGTCCGCTCCGGCAAGCGCGTCCGGGGCCGCTTCACCCTCGCCCGGCTGGACGAGAAGCGGCCGGGCCAGTGGCAGTTCACCCATCAGGTCACCGTCGAGATCGAAGGCGAGGAGAAACCCGCCTTGGTCGCCGACTGGATCGGACTTATATTTTTGTGAGGAAGATCCTCCCCGCGAGCGCAGCTCGGGGGGAGGGGGACCATGCGAAGCATGGTGGAGGGGTACAAGTCGCCGCCTCCGCCAACTACCCCTCCACCACCCTCCGGGTGGTCCCCCTCCCCGCCGCTTCGCGGCAGGGAGGAACATTAGAAAGGAACTGAAATGGCCATTCGCGACGCCGTTATCGTCTCCACCGCCCGCACGCCGATCGGCAAGGCCTACCGGGGCGCGTTCAACGCGACGCCGTCGCCGACGCTCGCCAGCCACGCCATCCGCGCCGCCGTCGAGCGCGCGGGGGTGGCGCCGGAGGAGATCGAGGACGTGGTCATGGGCGCGGCGCTGCAGCAGGGCGTGCAGACCACCATCGGCCGCACCGCCGCCTTGCGCTCGGGCCTTCCGGTCACCGTCTCCGGCATGTCGCTCGACCGGCAATGCGCGTCGGGCCTGATGGCGATCGCGACGGCGGCCAAGCAGGTGATCGTCGATCGGATGGACGTCTGCGTCGCCGGCGGCGTCGAGTCGATCAGCCTCGTGCAAACGGGCGAGATGCGCGTCGGGCCGGACCCCGAACTCCTTTCCATGCACAACGGCGTCTACATGCCGATGATCCAGACCGCCGAAGTGGTCGGCAAGCGCTACACGGTGAGCCGCGAGCGGCAGGACGCCTATGCGCTGCGCTCGCAGCAGCTCACCGCCAAGGGCCAGGCCGAAGGCAAGTTCGACGACGAGATCGTGCCCGTCACCGCCCGGATGAAGGTCACCGACAAGGCGACCGGCGAGACGTCGATGAAGGAAGTCACGATCGCGCGCGACGAGGGCAACCGCCCGCAGACCACGCTCGAGGACCTCCAGAAGCTCCAGCCGGTCATGGGCGAGGAAGCGATGATCACCGCCGGCAACGCCTCGCAGTTGTCCGACGGCGCTTCGGCCTGCGTGATCATGGAAGCGGGTCTCGCCGAAAGCCGGGGCCTGAAGCCGCTCGGCCGCTATGTCGGCATGGCCGTCGCCGGCACCGAGCCGGACGAAATGGGCATCGGCCCGGTCTTCGCCGTGCCCAAGCTCCTGAAGCGCTTCGGCCTTTCCGTCGACGATATCGACCTTTGGGAGCTGAACGAAGCCTTCGCCGTCCAGGTGCTTTATTGCCAGGACCGGCTCGGCATCCCGGACGAGAAACTGAACGTCAACGGCGGCTCCATCTCGATCGGCCATCCTTACGGCATGTCGGGCGCGCGCATGACCGGCCACGTCCTGATCGAAGGCCGCCGCCGCGGCGCGAAATGGGCGGTGGTCACCATGTGCGTCGGCGGGGGCATGGGCGCGGCGGGCCTGTTCGAGGTCTTCTGACGCGGTGCCGCCAGGGCTGGCCAAGCTGCTCCTTCCGCTCAGGCGCTACGCGGACTTTCGCGGCCGCTCGACGCGGTCGGAGTTCGTCGCCTTCTGGCTGCTGACCATGCTGCTTGGCGTGCTTCTCTTTCCTTTGGGGTACGGCGTGGCCCGGGAGGTTGCCGACCTGACCCTGGCCACGGTTACGATCTGTCCGATGGCGGCGCTCGGCGTCCGCCGCCTGCACGATCAGGGCCGGAGCGGCTGGTGGCTCCTGCCCGGCCTCCCAGCCGTTCTTTGGAGTTTCTGGACGGCGATCCACGGCGTCCAGGACCCTTATACATTGGCCCCCAAAGGTCCCGCCTGGTTCCAGATCGCCTGCCTGGCCGGCGTCCTGACCGTCATGATCCTCATGGCGCTGCACCCGCAGAGCGGCCCGAACCGCTACGGGCTCGATCCGCGGGAGGATCCGTCCTTGCCCTATTGAGCCGCGCCATGGTGAGGCGCGGCGGCGGCGTCAGCGGGAATAAAGCGCCGCTTCCGCCGCCCGGCGTTTGGTGAGGCCGGGGAGGACTCGGCCAGCGGCCTTGTTCCACTTGCCGAACTCCGCCGCCGCGCCGGCATGGTCGCCGGCCTTGTGCTTCTTGAGCAGGGTGCTCGAGGCGAGGTTGCCGATGCCGAGATTATAGGCGAAGTCGACCATCGCATCGAACTGGTTCTGGGTGGTCGGCGCGCTGCCGATCAGCGCCGCGACATGCGACGCGAAGCGGCCGACGTCGCTCGCCAGCCGCTCGTCGCATTGCTGCTGAGTCCAGATCGTGTGCTGGTTGACGTCGGCGCCCGTCGTGCCCCAGCCGATCGTCCAGGGCGGGCCGTGGGTGCCGGGATCGGGATAAGCGGCGAAGCTTCCGTCCGGGCGCTTCTGCGCGCAGCCTTCATATTGCTTGATGAGATCGAGCGCGGCCTGTCCCGGCTGTAGCGTCATTCTTCCCTCCCCCCATGGGCCCGGAGCGAGCATAAGCGAAAAGAATGACCGACGGGAAGCGCCCCTCTTTCGCGAAGCGGCTCAGGATCGACGCGCATGCCGCCTTTCTCGCGGCGCGGGACCCCCGCTGCCCTTGGCACGCGCGCGCCCTCGGCCTGGTCGTCACCGCCTACGCCTTGTCGCCCATCGACCTCATTCCCGACTTCATCCCGGTCCTCGGCCTGCTCGACGACGCCCTCCTCATCCCGCTCGGCCTGTGGCTCTTCCTCAAGCTCCTCCCCGACGGCCTCATGGACGAGCATCGCGCCGCCGCCGCTGCCGCCGCCGAGCGGCCGGCGAGCCGCGCCGGCATCGCCCTCGTCGCCGCGACGTGGCTCGCCGCCGCCGGGCTGACGGCCTGGCTGCTTCTGCGCTGAGGCTCCAGAAACGTCGAAGGGCCGCCCCGCATGTGCGGGACGGCCCTTCCATTGTCAGCCTTTTACGGCCTGAAACCTTAGGCGTTCGCCCCCGTGGAGGCCGCGCTCACCAGCTTCGCCGTAAACGGCATATGACAATGAGACATCAGACCACCTCCTTTCGATTGTTGCACCAATGACTGCAAAATAAGCGGGCCTTCCACAATTTCAATAGCCTCGCCAGACACTTAGCGCGCAAAAGCGCCGGCGCCGCCGAAGCGATGCGAAGCGAGCCTTCGCCTTGACCGCTCCGGCCTCTCGGCCTAAGGGCGGGACCGCTCCGGACGGCCCCATCGTCTAGCGGTCTAGGACGTCGCCCTTTCACGGCGAAAACACGGGTTCGAGTCCCGTTGGGGTCACCACCAGAACGGTCGGCTTTGCGCCGCGCTCGGGGCGGTCTCCATACATTCGTGAGGCTGCACCCTTCGCCGGGTCATGTCGGATGACGGCTTTCAGCGCGAATGTGCTGGGTCGCGCAGCGGATACCCAGCCGACTGTGCCCGGCTCTACGCGCCGGAGTTCATCGCGGAGTGCTTCTGAGCGTGCGGGGCCGTGGAAAGCATACCCGGGACCGGCTACATCGATTGCGTGGGAAGCCGCTATTTCCGAATCGACTGGCGCCATAGGCGAACCGAAGACCCGACCGCCATCTGGTACGATGTCAGTGAGAGCGGCGCGGTTGAGCGCTTGATCGAAACGTATGAAGATGGTCGCGTCCGCTGCGAGGCGATCGAAGATTATGGCGGAAGGGAGCGGGACCTGCCGGGCACCGGGAGCTTGATCCCCGAACATTGGGAACGGGCCGCCGAGGGATTGACGGAGCAGGCCGCCGATGCGGAGCCCGTCAGCCTTTGTCCCGTTGCCGCCAAGGAGTTTCAGAAGGTTTGGCGGCAGCACCGAGGAACGGATCGAAGTTGAGGTCGGCCACGGAAATCCGACATTAGGCTCCTAGCGGCGAACGGCAAGCGGCGGCGCGGCGAAGGCGCGGGCGTCCAGCTCTTCGTAGTTGGGGTTGCAATTGGTGCGCTCCTGGCGGGAAACCTGAAGGCCGCGTGGCCTGAAGGACAGCCACAGGCGTGAGCGGTCGTCCCCGTCCAGGTCGCCGCACCAGCCGCGCCCCGGGCCGTAGCGAAGCACGATGGTGAGTGCATCGTCCGGGCGCTCCCCCACCGCGGCCCGTGCCGAGCTCAGGTCCAGCAGCGGGAACATTCGGCTGTCGAGGTAGACGGTGCGGGGCGGATGGCGTCCCCACGACACCGTCACGGCGGTCGCGCGTCCGTCCGCGGCCTGCCCGTCGAGACCCATCCGCCACGCTATGCGTCCGCTCGCATCGTGGCCGCGCTGCTCGGCATTCTCGACCTCGCCGGCCGGCGGCCCGTCGTAAGTGTTGACGGTGATCGTCCCCAGGCGGAACTCGCCCGGCGCCGCGTCGAGAAAGGCGAGCGCGAGGCGATCGCTGGCGTAGCGGCGCCGCAAGGTCTGTTCCTCGGCCGGCAGCGCTTCGCACCGCAACCATTCGCGCCAGCTTCCGCGTGCGGGCGTCGGCAGAACCTCGCCGGGTTCGGGAGCGAGTCTGGCACATTCCTTTCGCCGCCCGAGGAAGTCGATCATCTCCTCCGGCGGATCCGTCTCGCCATCGGGCTGCAAGACGCCGCCGCCCGACGCCGCCGCGCCGGCGTCCGCCGGAAGCGCGGCCAAGAAGAGGAGGGAAAGGGCGAAGTGGCGGAGCATCGCGCCACCGTGGCCGGTGCCGCGAACGTCCGCAATGGGTGGAAAGCGGACATTGCGCCAAAGTGGCACTCAAGGCATCCTTGGCCGGATGGAGCACGCGGAAGCACGGTTCGTCGTCGATGTGACGGCAGATGATGAGATTGTCTGCCGAGCGTCCGAACAGGCGGAGCAGCGCATCCGGATTGCCGACCTCGGAGCGGTCTACGTGGAGACAAACGGCAGCGGCCCTTGGGGAGTGGACGTTTGGTGGCTGCTGACTGACCGCACCGGAGAGACGAAGGTCACGTTTCCGCAGATGGCGACCGGCGAGGACGCGGCACTGGAGCGGTTGCGGCTACTCCCCGGCTTTCAAGTGCGGGGGATGAACTCGACGGAGAATGCTCGCTTCATGTGCTGGCCCACGCCGGCGCGTTGAATGTCCGCAATGCGCCGCAAGCGGCACTGCCGATAGCGGCGCTTGCTTGCACTCGCGCTTGGCGCCGCTAGGTTGGGGCGGTGAGCGGACCGGGCGCCATTCGCGTCGGCATCGGCGGCTGGGATTACGATCCCTGGCGCGGCACCTTCTATCCCGCCGGGCTCGCCAAGGCGCGGCAGCTCGAACATGCCGCGCGGCGGGTGACCGCGATCGAGATCAACGCGACCTTTTACAAGCTGCAGAAGCCTGAGCTCTACGCGCGCTGGGCCGCCGCCGTGCCGGACGGCTTCCGCTTCGCGATCAAGGGTTCGCGCTTCTGCACCAACCGCAAGGTGCTGGGGGAGGCGGGCGAGGCGGTGGCGCGCTTTTGCGGACAGGGGCTGACGGAGCTGGGCGAGAAGCTCGGGCCGATCCTTTGGCAGCTCGCCGACACCAAGCGCTTCGACCCCGACGAGATGCGCGCCTTTTTCGCGCTCCTGCCGCGCAGCCGGGACGGCGTCGCCCTGCGCCACGCCGTCGAAGCCCGTCACGAAAGCTTTCTCGATCCGGCTTTCGCGTCCATGGCGCGGGAGGCGGGAATCGCGGTCGCCTTTGTCGACGCCGAGGGTGCCGCGCCAATCGATGCGCCGTCACAGGCGCTCGCTTATGCCCGCCTCAAGCGCACCGCCGAGCACGAGCCCGCCGGCTATTCGCCGGCCGCGATCGACCGCTGGGCGGCGCTGGCGGCGGGCTGGGCCGCGGGCGGGCGGGACGCCTATCTGTTCATGATCGGCGGCCACAAGGTGCTGGCGCCCGCCGCCGCGGAGGCTTTGCTGGCCCGGCTCGGCCGCGCCTAGCCGGGCGGCTTTCCAGCGGCGCGCTTTCGGGGCAGGAGGCCCGAATGACCCACTTCGATTCCTCCGCCGAACTTTCGGCCCTCTGGTCCGGCCTCGGCCTCGACCCCGCCTTGCTGCAGGGCGGCGACCTCCAGGCCCGCTCGCCGGTCGACGGCCGCCCGACCGGGTGCGTCCGCACCGCGTCCGCGGCCGAAGTCGACGCCGCCGTGCAGCGCGCCCACCAGGCCTTTCTCGCCTGGCGCCTCGTTCCGCCGCCCCGGCGCGGCGAACTCGTCCGCCTGTTCGGGGAGGTTTTGCGCGAGAATAAAGAGCCGCTCGGCCGACTCGTCAGCCTGGAAGCCGGCAAGATCCTCGTCGAAGGGCTCGGCGAGGTGCAGGAGATGATCGACATTTGCGACTTCGCCGTCGGCCTGTCGCGCCAGCTTTACGGACTCACCATCGCCACCGAACGGTCGGGCCACCGGATGATGGAGACCTGGCATCCGCTCGGCGTCGTCGGCGTCATTTCGGCCTTCAACTTCCCGGTCGCCGTCTGGTCCTGGAACGCCTGCCTCGCCTTCGTCTGCGGCGACGCCGTAGTCTGGAAGCCCTCGGAAAAGACGCCGCTCACCGGCGTCGCCGTGCAGGCCCTGTTCGAGCGCGCGGCCGCGCGCTTCGGAGACGGCGCGCCCGCGCATTTGTCTCAGCTCGTCCAGGGCGGCCGGGAGACGGGCGAAGCGCTCGTCGACCACCCGCTGGTGCCGCTCCTTTCCGCAACGGGCTCGACCCGCATGGGCCGCATCGTCGCGCCGCGAGTCGCCGCCCGCTTCGGCCGGGCGCTGCTGGAACTCGGCGGCAACAATGCGATGATCGTCGCGCCGTCGGCCGATCTCGCTCTGGCGGAGCGGGCCATCGCCTTCGCCGCGGTCGGCACCGCCGGCCAGCGCTGCACGACCCTGCGCCGTCTCATCGTCCACGACGACATTTACGACACGCTCGTGCCGCGCCTGAAGGAGATCTGGGCCTCCATCCCGGTCGGCAACCCGCTCGAACCCGGCACTTTGGTCGGGCCGCTGATCGACGGCGCGGCCGGGGACGCGATGGACGCGGCCCTTGCCGCGGCGCGGGAGCAAGGCGGTGAGGTGCAGGGCGGCGAGCGCCTCCCCGGCCCGGGCGAGGGCGTCTATGTCCGGCCCGCCATCGCCGAAATGCCGGAGCAATCGGCCGTGGTCCTGACCGAGACATTCGCGCCCATCCTCTACGTGCTTCGCTATTCGACCTTCGAGGAGGCGGTGGCGCTCAACAATGCCGCGCCCCAGGGCCTCGCTTCCTCCATCTTCACCAGCGACGTGCGCGAATCCGAGCTGTTCCTCGCCGCCGCCGGTTCGGACTGCGGCATCGCCAACGTCAATATCGGCCCGTCCGGCGCGGAGATCGGCGGCGCGTTCGGCGGCGAAAAGGAGACGGGCGGCGGGCGCGAAAGCGGATCGGACGCGTGGCGGACCTACATGCGGCGCGCCACCAACACGATCAACTACAGCCGCGAACTGCCGCTGGCACAGGGCATCAACTTCAACATGCCGTGACGCCGCATGCCGGCGGGCGCGGAACGGATCGCGCAGTCGAGGGCTTTGCGCGCATGAGCATCAAGACCGAACAGGACGATCGCCGGCCCGGCTGGGGCACGCTGCTGGCGGAAGGGCCCGCCGCCGCGCGGCTGATGGCGGCGCAGCTGCGGCCCGCGCGGCTGCGCGAGGAGGTCGGCCGCGGCCGAGCGGTCATGGTGATTCCCGCCTTTCTCGCCAACGACTTGCCCACGGCGCAGCTACGGCGCACCCTGCGCGCCTGCGGCTTCATCGCCTATGGCTGGGCGCAGGGCCTGAACCTCGGCGCGCGCCGGAGCAAGTTCGAGCGGCTGCTGCGCCGGATCGACATCATTGCGGCCGAGACCCGCGGACCGGTCGCGCTCGTCGGCTGGAGCCTTGGCGGCCTCTACGCTCGCGAACTCGCCAAACGGCGCCCGGGCAAGGTCTCGATGGTCGTCACTCTCGGCACGCCCTTTTCGCAAAGCCTGCGCGCCAACAATGCCTGGAAGCTCTACGAAGCGATCAACGACCATGACGTCGATCACCCGCCCGTTCCGATCGCGCCGGACGTCAAGCCGCCCGTGCCGACGGTCGCCATGTGGTCGCCGCGCGACGGCATCGTCGCGCCCAGGAGCGCGGCCGGTGAGGACGGCGAGGCCGACCGCCGCGTCGAACTCGCCTGCCGCCACAACGAAATGGTGAGCGACCCCGAAGCGCTGAAGGCGATCGTGGACGCGCTCGCTTCCGCTTGAGGTCCCGCCGCGCGCGCCCGGCCGAGCGGCAACGGGACGAGCCGAGGAACGGCGCGTGCGCAGTCCTGTTGAGCAGTCGGGCCTTTGCGAAGCGCCCGCTTTTGTACCCAGGAGAGCTTTCATGAACCAGAACCTCGTATCCGCCGTTTTCGACAACCATTCGGAAGCCGAGCGCGCGATCGCGCAGCTGCGCAGCGCCGGCGTCCGCGACAGCGCCCTGTCCATCGTCCACCAACAGGACGGCAAGAACACGACTTCGGACGGCAGCGGCCACACCACCGATGACGGCGGGAACAAGAGCGGCCTGGTCAAGGGCCTGATCGGCGGCGGCGCGGTCGGCGCGGCGCTCGGCGTCGCGGCGCTCGCCATTCCGGGCGTCGGCCCGCTCGCGGCGGCCGGCGCGATCGCGGCGTCAGCGGTTCCCGAAGGCGCGGCCATCGGCGCGGCGGTCGGCGCGGCCGGCGGGGGCCTCAGCGGCTACCTCACCAAGCACGGCGTGAGCGACGACGATGCGCGTTACTACGAGAACAGCATCAATTCGGGCGGCGTGTTCGTCTCGGTCGACACGAGCGACGCAGGCATCGATGCCGAGCGCGCGCGAGAGATCCTCTACAGCAGCGGCGGCCACAGCGCCTCGCAGGCCCGCGCGACCGCTTAAGCGGCGGCGCCGGACCGGCTGAAAAAGGAAGACGCCTCGGACTCGGGTCCGGGGCGCCTTTTTTCGTGCGCCGCGGGAACGGCGGGGGCGGTCTGGCCATGGCGCCGCGTGGGCGCTAGCGTTCGCCGATGACCGATCTGTCCGCCTTCATCGCCGGCCTGCCCAAGGCCGAACTGCACATGCACATCGAGGGCAGCCTCGAGCCCGAGCTCATGTTCGCGCTGGCCGCGCGCAACAAGGTGGCCATTCCCTTCGCTTCGGTGGAGGAGGTGCGGGCGGCCTACAGCTTCTCGCGGCTGCAGGACTTCCTCGACATCTATTATGCCGGCGCCGACGTGCTCCGCACCGAGGAGGATTTCCGCGACCTCGGCGCCGCTTATTTCGACCGGGCCGCGGCCGACAACGTGACGCACGCCGAAATCTTCTTCGATCCGCAGACCCATACCGACCGCGGCGTTCCGTTCGACGTGGTGATGCGCGGACTGCTCGCTTCGATGGAGGAGGCGCAGGCGCGGCACGGTCTCACGTCCAGGCTCATTCTCTGCTTCCTGCGCCATCTCGACGAGAAGGCTGCGTTCGCGACCTTGCGCGAGGCCGAGCCCTGGGTAAGCCGGCTCGCGGCGGTGGGGCTCGACAGCTCGGAGGTCGGGCATCCGCCCGAGAAGTTCGCGCGCGTCTTCGGCCGCGCCGCGGAGATGGGCCTGAAGCGGGTCGCCCATGCCGGCGAGGAGGGGCCGCCGGACTATGTCTGGCAGGCGCTGGACGTGCTGAAGGTCGACCGGCTCGACCATGGCAACCGCTCGCTGGAGGATCCGGCGCTCGTCGCCCGCCTCGCGGCCGAAGGGATGACGCTGACCGTCTGCCCGCTGTCGAACCTCAAGCTTTGCGTCGTCGGCGCGATGAACGATCACCCGATCGACGAAATGCTGCGCCTGGGTCTGCGCGCCACGATCAATTCGGACGACCCCGCTTATTTCGGCGGCTACATCAACGACAATTACCGCGCCGCCGCGGCGGGCCGCGCCCTGACGCGCGCGCAGATCGTGGAGCTCGCCCGCAACAGCTTCCTCGGCTCATTCCTGCCCGAGGCGGAGAAGCAGGCGCAGCTCGCCCGGCTCGACGCCTACGTTCAGGGGACGTCCGGCGGCTCGCAATCGGGTTCGCCGATCATCCGGACGTGAGGATAGGGCATGATGAGCGAGCCGTCCGGTGCGGCGGTGAAGCTCGTTTGGGTCGGGTAGGCGAAGGAGATCCCTTCGCGCTCAAACGCGTCGAATATGGCGATGAGGATGTCGTGGCGAACGGCGAAGGCGTGCTCGTAATCGGGTCCTTCCACTTCGAACACAGCTTCGAAGTCGAGGCTTGAAGCGCCGAAGGCGACGAGGCCGCAGCGGATGAACTTGGTCGTGTCGCGGCTCTCGACCGTTTGTTGCACCATGTTCGGAATCCGCCGGACGGTATCGCGATCCAGCTGGTAGACGACCCCGAATTTCACCAGGAAGCGGCGCCGCTCCAGATTGGTGAAATTGTGGAGCTGCTGCTCCAGGAGCTTGCCGTTGGAAATGACGATCTGCTCGCCGTCGAGCGAGCGGATGCGGGTGGTCTTGAGGCCGATATTCTCGACGTTTCCGGTGATGAGGCCGACCTTGATGGCGTCCCCCTTGCGGAAGGGCCGGTCGAAGATGATAGACAGGGCTGCGAACAGGTCGCCGAATATGCCCTGCGCGGCGAGCCCGATGGCGATGCCGCCGATGCCGAGACCGGCAACGAGACCGGTGACGTTCACCCCCAGATTGTCGAGGATCAGCACCAGGGCGATGGCGAAAAGCGTCACCGTCACTAGGAGGCGGATGATTCCCAGCGCCGAGCCGAGCGTGCTGTGCGTCTCCGCTTCGCCGACCCTGTGGTAGACGAAGCCGAGGATGAGCTCGCGGCCCCAGATCGCCGCCTGGAGCGCGGCGGCGATGATGAACAGGATTTCGGAAACGCGGCGGATCGCCTGGGGCGCGTCCGTCTGGCCGACGACGAGATGCACCGCCGACATGAGGATGAAGAACATGCTGGTCTTGGAAAGGACCCGCCCGAAGATCGTCGCCCAATGGACGTCGCGCGTCCGGTTCTTCACCAGCCGGTGGCCGAGCGCGCGCATCCCGATCAGCAGCAGGGCGATGGCGCCCGCGGCGACCAGCGACAGGGCGATGTCGGCGCTGTTGTTGACGATCCAGTCGGCGCCTTCCCTGAGCACGCGCGTGCCGCGCGCGCCGAGGTCGCCGGCGGCGCCGGTCACATGTCCGGAAGAAGCGTTGCTCATGGGCAGCGGGTCTAGTGCGCGCGGGCTCGGCCTTGCAACCCGTCAGGCCGCTTCGGCGGCGCCTTCGAGCTTCGCGGCGGCCCGCTTCCTGGCGCCTTCGTCCTTCGCGAGCTTCTCCTCTTCCTTGGGAAGCGCTTCGAGGAAGTCGATCAGGGCGCGCTCGTGGCGGCTGAGGTGCTGGGTGGAGCGGGGGAGCTTGCGCACGCCGAGTGCGCCCGCATCCCTGGCGGCTTCGATAATCGCCGGGTGGACATAGGATTTGCGGCTGATCGCGGGTGTGTTGCCGAGCGCTTCGGCGACCGGCTCAATGACGCTTTTCAGCTTCACCTTGCCATGCTTCTCGGCGGCGTTGATCATGCCTTCGAAGGCGATGGTGCTGGCGCCCCAGGTCCGGAAGTCCTTGGCGGTGAACTCCTCGCCCATCGCTTCCTTGATGTAGGCGTTGACGTCCGATGAGGTGACCGGACAGACGTCGCCCTCGTCGGTGACGAATTCGAACAGATGCTGCCCCGGAAGGTCCTGCGTCTTCTTGGCGATCCGCGCGAGATTGCGGTCGGTGATGGTAACGGTGCGCTTCACGCCATGCTTGCCGACATAGCTGATCTTGACTCTGCCGCGGCTGACCGTCGCGTGGCGGTTCCGCAGGGTGGTCGCGCCGAAGCTTTTGTTGGTCTTCGCATATTCCTCGTTGCCGACGCGCATCCGGGTCTCGTCAATGAGCCGGACGACGGCGGCGAGCACGGTTGTGCGGGCGGTGGGTTTGCCCTTCAGATCCTCTTCGATGCGCTTCCTGAGCTTGGGGAGGCAGCGGCCGAAGCGGGCGAGCCGCTCATATTTGAGCGTCTCCTGCTGTTCGCGGAAAAGCGGGTGATAGCGATATTGCTTGCGGCCCTTGGCGTCGAAGCCGACCGCCTGGATGTGGCCGGTCGGATCCGGGCAGAACCAGCAGCGCTCGTAGGCGGGCGGCATGCCGACGGCGTTCAGCCGCTCGATCTCGTCGCGGTCGGTGATCCGCTCGCCCTTGGCGTCGAAATACATCCAGTAGCGACCGCGCTTCTTGCGGGTGATTCCGGGCACGCTGTCTTCGACATAGCAGATGGAGTCGCCGCTCATGTGCGGCATAAGGCGCGGAGGCGGGCCTAAGTTCCTGTCACGCCGCCGAAAGCGCGGGCGGCGCCTTGCGACTTCGCGAGAGGGCGCGGTTCGCCCAGCGCTGCGCCGGCAGTTCGACGAGGTGGTGGAGCGCGGCGGACGCGGCGAAGGTGAGGATCAGGAAGAGGCCGAGCAACGGAAGGGGCACGTTGGCCGCGTCCTCCACGAAGAGGATCTTGAAGGCGATGAACAGGAGGTAATGGACGAGGTAGGTCGCGTAGCTGATCCGGCCAAGATAATGGACCGGGCGCGATCCGAGAGGGTTCCTCCCGCTCGCGCCCGTGAGGGCAAGTGCCAGGAGCAAGGCGGCGAAGGCGAGCGGGACGGCAACGGTTTCCGAAAGAAGGCCCGCAAACCAGGCCGTGGCAACGGTGAGCGACAGGAGCGCCGAGACCGATAAGGGCAGGGAGAGCCGGTCGCGCCAGCGCAGCCAGAGGCCGCACACTGCGGTGCCGATGGCGAATTCGGAAAGGGCGCGGGCGAGGCCGAAGCGGGGGACGTCGGCGCCGAGCGTCGAAGCGCCGCCGCTGTGCATCAGGGCCGACAGGAGGATCGAGAGGAGCATGATCGCGGCCACCGTCGCGACCGGTCCGACCTTCCGCCAGTCGATCGCCAGCACCAGGAAGGGGAAGAGGAGATAGGCGGCCCATTCGCAGCTGATCGACCAGGCGGGGACGTTCCAGGTGAGCGCGCCGGTGAACCCCCAATTCTGGACGAGGAGGACGTGGAGCGGCAGCTCAGCCCAGGGATAGGTCGCGGGATTGATCTTGCCGAGTGCCTGGAGGAGCCCGGCAAAGGCGATTGCGCCCGCGAGGATGAAGAGGTGGAGCGGCCAGATGCGGGCGAGCCGGCGGGCGAGGAAGAGCGGCGCCGCCGCGAGTCCTTGGGCGCGCAGCCGGTCGGCATAGTTCAGCCACAGGACGAAGCCGGACAGCATGAAGAACAGGTCGACGGCGAGATAGCCCTTCGCAAGGACGGCGAGCGCTTCCGGCGGCACCTGCGGACCGGCCGAGACGCGGATATGGTAGAGGACAACGAACCACGCCGCCACGCCGCGAAGGCCGGTAAGCGCGGGCAGGTCCGCCTTGGGCTCGCCCAACCCGCTGCGCACGTGCCCGCCGCTCATGCGCCGGCGGCCTTTGCGGCGGGAAGGGCGGGCGATGACGCCCAGCTGCGGCGCGGGCGCTCCGCCTTTTCGCGGCGGGTGACGAGAAGGTCGAAGCCGATCTGCACGCCCACCATCATCAGCACGAAGGGCTGAAATGCGATGGCGATGAACGAGGAGCCGACCATGTAGACGATCTGGAAGTGCTGCAGCGCGGTGGCGAGCGGCGCGATCCAGGCCTTGTCGCCGTCCTCGCGGCGGTA
>DASVQT010000115.1:0-9836 GCA_036388975.1 Allosphingosinicella sp.
CCCTGGTGGCGCCCCGCCGCCGCGGGCGTGGCGCTTGGCCTGGTGCTTCTCGCCCTGCTCCTCCTCGCCCATGCCGGCCACCTTGCCCTCCCGCTGCCCGCCGGTCCCGTGCGCGCCGCCCTGCTCCTGACCGGCGCCGCCTTCGTCGCCCGCGCACTTGTGCCGACTCGCTACACCGGCTTCTTGAAGACGCTCCGCACCACCCGCTGGGCGAAATACGACACGCGTCTCTACAGCCCGCTCTTCCTGATCCTCGGGCTGCTCATGCTCGGGGAATGCCTCGCCAACTAAGCGCTCGCCGCCGCGCGCAATCGATGGCGGATGGGTTCGCTCTCTGTTACGCTCGCCGCTCCTCATGGAAGGAGTTTGCCGGTGTTCGAGCTTTCGCTGCTTATCCTCGCCGTCCAAACCGCAGCTCCCGAGCCCGCGCCGGCGGAGCGCGCCGCGCCGCCGATCACCGTCAACGGCCTTCCCGAGCGGGTCGGCGACCGCCGGGTCGAACAGCCTTATACAGAAGGCGAGCATGTGACGCTCGGCAGCCGCATTCCCCGCCGCCGCGACGAACGGCAGTTCAGAACCGTCGCCACCGATACGGGCCTCGCCGGCCTGCTCCAGGGGCACCAGCTCAATTTCGACGGCACGGGCGGCGCGACGCCGCGCTTTTCCGGCCGGGTCGTGACCGAATGCGTCACCGACCATCCGCAGGTGCCCGAGCGCACCGCCTGCATGCTGTTCCGCGCCCGCCAGGCGATCGGGCGGCAGGAGCCGCAGGCGGCGGCGCAGGCGATCGCTCCCCTCCTCAGCGCCCGCACCCTGTCCGGCATCGAGCGTTATTATGTCGGCGCGATCAACCTCGAACTGGCGGATGCAACGAACGACGCCGTCCGGCGCGAGGCGGCGATTACCATGATGGTGGAAAGCGGCCGCATGCCCACCGCCGACCGGCCCAACGCGATGCGCATCCTGGCGCAGCTCGCCGCGCGGCGCGGCGACAACGGCGCCGCCGTCGCCCGCCTCGAGCGGCTCGTCGCCGAAATGCCGGACGAGCCGCGCAACCATGCCGATCTCGCCTGGCTCTACGCCCGCAGCGGCCGCGACGCCGAGGCGGTCGGGCGCATGAACCGGGCCGTCCAGCTCGCCCGGAGCACCGGCGCATCCGTACCGCAGACCTGGATCGATTTCCTCCGCGCCGAGCCTTGAACCGGCCGGCGGCCGCCGCCCTCAAGTCTCGTTCGTGAAGCGCTTGACCTTGACCGGCAGGTCCTTGCCCTTGGTGCGGCGGGAGGGGACCTGGACCGGGTTCTTCTTCTTCCACTGAGCCCATGTCATCGGGCCGTCGGGCGTGTCGATCATCTCGTCGTCAAGGCTCATCGCCGTTTCTCACCTGCTGTCACCGCCGCTCAAGCCGCGCATTAGCGCACTCCCGGCCCGTCCGGCAGCCCAAACGCGCACTACAGCTGTGTTGCCCGCATGCCACAGCACGACAGTAACTCAACGGCCCAAGTTGACAAAGAGCGCCCAAAGCTACAAAAATGAGACAAATACCGGGCACTTAAAAGGAAATCACGATGCGCAAGTTTCTCCTCGCCGCCAGCGCGGCCACCCTGTTCGCCGCGACGCCCGCCGTCGCCCAGGACGCTCCGACGTCGATCTTCTCCGGTCCGCGCCTCGGCGTGACCGTCGGCACCGGCGGTGACGACGTCGTCGATTTCGACGGCGCCACCATCGGCATCGACGCCGGCTACGATTGGGACCTCGGCGGCGCCGTGGTCGGCATCGGCGCGGAATATCAGACGGACATCGGCGACGACTTCTTCGACGTCAACGAAACCGCCATCATCGCCCGCATCGGCGCCAAGGCCGGTGAGCGCGCGCTCGTCTATGCGAGCGGCGGCTACACCCACATCAGCAGCGGCGCGACTCCGTTCGGCGACTTCGGCGCCGACGGCTACCGCATCGGCGGCGGCGTCGAGTTCGCCGTCGGCGACAACGGCACCTCGCTGAAGCTCGAGCAGCGCTACCTGGACTATGGCAACGGCGCCGACGCGTTCCAGACCGTCGCCGGCCTCAGCTTCCGCTTCTAAGCGGACAGCCTGGTATCGAGAGAAGGGCGGGGAGCAATCCTCGCCCTTTTTCTTTGGGCGCGGACCTTCAATCGCCGCGTTCAGCCTTGCGCCGGGCGGCAGCGGCGCGGCTGCGCAGGAAGCCCGCCGCGGCGGCGAGCCAGAAGACGAGGCTGAGAAGGACCCACAAAGGCGCGAGCCAAGCCTCGCCGCCGTCCGACGGAAACGTGCCCTGCCCCGCTTCGAATGTGCCGGCCATGGCGTCGCAGGCGGAAACGCCGGCTGACCAAATGGCCAAGGCAAAGCGGAACGCGAACACGCTCGGCAGAAGGGCGAGGCCCGCGGCCGGCACCAGCGCCAGGAACAGCACGGGACGCGGAGGGCGGGCGACAAGCGCCGCCCCGCCGAGCGCGTAAAGCAGGAGAACCACGAGGCCGAGGCGGAGACTGTCCGCGCCGCCCTGCGTGCAGCTGTCGATCGCCATCGCCGGAAAGGCGATCAGGGCGCCGAGCGTGAGGAGCACGATGCCGGCCACCGGCGTCTTAGCCCCCCGGCGCGGCCGAGCCGGTCAGGCGGCGAGCCTCAGGAACGGCACGGGCCGGGTCGGCCGCAGCACGATCGGGTGATCGGCATCGCCTTCGAACAGTTCGCCGTCGAGGATCACGCTCGAATGCTCGCCCTCGATCCTGATCTCGTCGCCGCGCTCCAGATGCACGCCCGTCATCCGGTAGCGGCCCAGCCGCCCACGTATCGCGGCCACGAGGGCGCGGATCAGGGCCAGCGGACTCCGTTCGATCACGATGAGCTGCATCGCGCCGACGCGGCCGCCGTCCGGCCCCGGCCCGGAGCCCGGCATGTTCGTCTCGAGCAGCAGCCGCTGCAAAGTCGTCACCATGAGAAGCGCGAACTTGCCCTGCAATTCGCCCCTTTTCAGGATCGAGATTTTCACATGCTGCGGCCGCGGCGGCAGGAACCTCGCGGTGACGCCGAGCACCATGGTGAGCAAGGTGGCGACGAACGTGAGCACGTGCGCGAGCCAGTTGGGGATGCCGAGCGGGTAGAGCTTGTGGCGGCAATACAGGATGGAGTCGGCGAGCCCAGCGCCGCCCAGGAACATGCCCAGCACCGGCTTCGCGCCCGGCATTCCGCCCGATAGCTGGATGAGTTCGCGGCTGACGATATGGGTCGCCATGTCGGAGCGCGCGATCTCCAGCACGCGCTCGAGCGCTTCGATCGGGTCGCCGTCGGCGCCGAGATCGTGGGCGATGAGGTTGGTCTTGCCGTTGGGAAGCACCGCCACCGGCGGCGGTCCGGCGCCCTGCTCCGGGTCGCCGAAATGGCCGCCGCTGTGCAGCTCCGTCAGCGCCGCCTGCACCGTTCCGTCGCCGCCGTTGATCACGAGCACCTTGGGCTTGACGCGCGCAATGGTCTTCAGCGCCTGACCGATCTGATCGACATGCTCCACTTCGTAATGGAAGATGTCCTGATGCTCGGCGCAAAAGGTGCGGATCCGCGGCAGCAGCGAGCGGTTGCCCGTCGAGCGCGGATTGGAAAGAAGCGCGACGCGGGCCATCAGCGCGCGCCCGCCGCTGCGCGAGCCGCTGCCGCCGCTGCCATCGTTCCGAACCCGAAAATCGTCACGCACGCACTCCTGCAAGCCCCGCTCCCGCCGCGCAGAAATGCGCATCAGGGGCCGCTAACCGGCTCCACATGACCCGGATATGAAGTCGCCATGCGGCCAAAACGTGGCGGCGGCGGGGCGCGCGCCGGATTGGGACGGCCCTAGTGCCGAGCCCCGCAAACTGTTACGCAGGCGTTCGCTTCGGGGGAGGTTTCATGATTAACATAATTGGCAGCGGCGGCTTGGTCTCAACGTCGGGCGCACGGAAAGCCTTGCTGTGCGGCACGGCGGCGCTCGCTTTGCTCTGCTCCGCGGCCGCCGCGGCACAGCGGGAGCCGGCGTCCGCAGCGGCCGACTGCCGCCCCGCCGCGGCGGGCGGCGCGATCCGTATCGGGCAATGCGTTCGCTCCGCCCTCGGCCCCGAAGACCCGGTCGCCGACGGCGCGTCCTACGAGGAGTGGCGGATTGCGCTCCAGGCCGGGCAGCGCATCGAGATCGAACTGGACGCCCTCGATCCGCCGCGGCCCGCCGGCTCGACGCCCGCCGACAATGCCGACGGCCCCTGGCCGTTCGACGCTTATCTCGAGCTTCGCAGGGCCGGCGTGGAAGCGCCCGTCGCCGAAAATGACGACCGCGGCGGTTCGCTCAACTCCCGCATCGAATATCCGGTCGAGCAGAGCGGTGACTATATGATCCGCGCCCGCCCCCTGGGCCAGGGCAGCGGGCCTTATACGCTGCGCGTCGGCATCGCCGTTCCGCCGCCTGTGCCGACGCCGCTTTCCGGCGCCGGCGCGACCGTCACGATCCGGCCGGACAGCCCGCGCAGCCCGCATTCGGGCGAGCTGCGCTACGGCGCCGTTTCCTTCGCCGGCGCTGCCGGCGAGCGGGTGCAGATCAGCGGCCGCGGGACCGGCAACGGCGCCGCCGGCCCCCTCATGCTCCACCTCGTCGACGAAGTCGGCACCGTGATCGCCAATGGCGGCGGCGCGGACGCACCGGAAGCGACGCTCGTCGCCGCGTTGCCCGCGGCCGGCACCTACACTCTGCAAGTCGCGGCGCCGGCGACCGTGCCGACGAACGTCGCCGTCCAGGTGCGGCGCCGGCCCGCCCCGACCGGCGCGCCGGTACCGCGGCGGATCGCGGCCGGCGGAGAGGCTACGGGCGCGCTCGGCATCGACTCGCATGCCTTGCCCGTAGCCCCCGGGGAAAGCTTCGGCTCGGCGATTCACGACCTTTACGCGCTCGATGCGGTTGCGGGTGAAACGCTCACCGTTTCCCTTGAGTCGGACGATTTCGATGCCCTGCTCGAAGCCGGCGGCAACTCCGTCCTCGGCTTCGCCATCGCCGCCTCGGACGATGACGGCGGGCGGGGCCTCAACAGCCGGCTGGTGCTGCGCCCGCAGGGTTCGGGAACCGTTCTTCTCCGCGTCCGCGCACTGGACGGGCGTTTCGGGCGTTATCGCCTGTCGGTCGCGCGCGGCGAAACCGAGGCGCCCGCCGACGAGGAGTAAGCGGGCGCACGACAGCTCCGGAGCTAGCTTTTACGGGCTGGGCGAGTGCGGTGCGGTTCCCTCCCGCCGCCTCACCCTATATAGCCGGGGGAAACCACCGCCCGTACGCGCGCCGAGACAAAGCTTGAGCACCGCCTTTTCCTCCCTCGCCCACCCGTTCGAAGCCGCGCTTTGAACCGCATCGACAGATATCTGGCGCGGGCCATCCTCGTGCCGCTGCTGGCGACGCTTATGCTCGCGGCGATGCTGCTCCTGCTCGACAAGATGCTGCGATTGTTCGATTTCGTGGTGTCCGAGGGCGGGCCGGTCGGCGTCGTCTGGCGGATGCTGGCGAACATGATTCCGGAATATCTCGGCCTCGGCATCCCGATCGGGCTCTTGATGGGGACATTGCTCGCCTTTCGCCGGCTGGCGCTTTCGTCCGAGCTCGACGTGCTGCGGGCGATCGGCCTGTCCTACGAGCGGCTGCTGCTCGTGCCCTATCTTTTCACCTTCGCGCTGCTCGCCGCGAACGTCGCCATCGTCGGCTTCGTCCAGCCTTATTCGGAATATGCCTATCAGGGGCTGCGCTTCGAGCTTCGCTCCGGCGCGCTCGGCGCGTCGATCAAGGTCGGCGAATTCACCAATCTCGGGCGGCGCATGACCATGCGGGTCGAGCGCTCCGAAGGCGAAGGTCACGTGCTCCACAACGTCTTCGTCCGGGTCGAGGACCGGTCCGGCCGATCGATCGCGGTCACCGCCGATCACGGCTCCTTTCTTGCGACCGAGGACGAGGACACGATCATCCTCCGGCTCACCAACGGCCGTTTGATCCACAATGCGCCCGACTACCGCGTGCCGCGCGTCCTTTCCTTCGAACGGCAGGACCTGCCGATCGATCTCCCCGCCATCGACGCCTTCCGAAGCCGCGGCCGCGGCGGCGGCGTCGACGAGCTCACCCTGCCCGAACTCGTCCGCCGCGCGGGCACGACGGGGATCGCGCCGCAGGACAAGCTCGCCGCCCGCGCCAACTTCCACTTCCGCGTCGCCGAGATCGCGATGATCCTCCTCGTCCCGCTTCTCGCAGTCGCCCTCGCGGTTCCGCCGAAGCGCTCCAGCTCAGGCCTCGGCATCTTCCTCAGCCTGATCCTGGTCGTCACCATCCACAAGGTGAACCAATATGCCGAGCAGATGGGCGCGCAGGGCCGCGTCGACCCGGCGGTTGCGCTCTGGGTGCCGTTCGCCTTGTTCGCCGGGCTGATCTTCTGGATGTTCTGGACGCTTGCGCACAAGCCCGGCGGCCAGCCGATCGGCGGGCTGGAGCGGGTCTTCGCCAAGTTCGGCAAGTGGCTGGGCCGCCTTCTCGACATCGGCGGGGCGAAGCGCCGCGCCCGCGCACTGCAGCCCGCGTCATGAACCTGCGCTTCTTCCCCTCGAAGCGCATCGCCTTCTACATGGCGCGGCTCTTTCTCGTGCGCACCTTCGCCGTGCTCGCCGCGCTCGTCCTCATCCTGATGACCCTCGATCTGCTCGGTGAAAGCGGCAAGATTCTTGCCCAGCCGGGCAATGGCGATGCCGACCTTTGGCGCTACGTGTCGCTGCGCATCCCGATGCTGGTCGCCCGCTTCCTGCCCTTTTCGGTGCTGCTCGGCACGCTCATCACGCTGGCGGCGCTCAACCAGCATAGCGAAGTGATCGCCATGAAGGCGGCGGGCATTTCGGCCCACCAGATCATCGCGCCTTTGGTGCTCGCCAGCTTCCTGGTCGCGGCCGTGAGCTTCGCCTTCAACGAACGCGTCGTCACCCGTGCCGCGGCCGCATTGGGCGCTTGGGAGGCGGTCGATTACGGCCCCGTCCCGCCGCAGACCGGAGTCGCCAGCCGGGTCTGGGTCCGACACGGCGAGGATCTCATCCTGGCGCGCCAGGTGAGCGGGCGGGGCGCCGGAGTCCGGCTTGCCGGCCTCACCGTGCACAGCCGCTCCAACGGCACGCTCGACCAGCTCATCGAGGCCGAGACCGCGCGGCCCGCTCCGGACGGCCGCGGCTGGGAGCTTCGCGGCGTGCGCATCACCGATCTCGCGGGCCCCACCGTCACCACCGCCCCCGTTTACCGCCTTGACGCCGACATCCAGCCGAGCCAGTTCACCCTCGCCCGCGTCGATCCGGACGAGCAGGACTTCCGGACGCTGAGCGCCTCCATCGCTGAACTGCGCACCGCCGGCCGGCCCACGGCCGCGCTGGAAGCCAATCTGTGGCATAAATTCTCCGGCCCGCTTTCGGCCGTGCTGATGCCGCTTCTCGCCGCCATCGCCGCCTTCGGCCTCGCCCGCTCCGGCCAGCTGTTCCTCCGCGCCGTCATGGGGATGGGGCTCGGCTTCGCTTATTTCGTGGCCGACAATTTCGCCATCGCCATGGGCAATTACGGCGCTTATCCGCCCTCGCTCGCCGCCTGGGGTCCCTTCCTCCTCTTCCTCCTGATCGGCGAAACCGTCCTCATCCGGACCGAAGAATGAGCGCGGTCACACGGGGCGAAGTCGCGCGGGGCGCGGGTCTCGCCGGCCTCGCCCGCATGGGCGCCCTCATCGAAGCGGTGGCGCAGCCGCTCTACACCTGGCTGTTCGGCCTCGCGACCTACGGCATCTATGTCGTCCTGTGGGGCGCGGTGAACCTGCTCGCCAACATCATCGATCTGTCGATGACCAGCGCTCTCCAGCGGGTCGTGCCGACCGAGGAAGCACCCGCGCGCCAGCACGGCGCCGTCAAGTTCGCCCTTCTCGTTTCCGTCCTCCCCGCGACCCTCACCGCCGCGCTGATCTCCGTCTTCGCCGCCGACATCGCGCCCATCTTCTCCGCGGCGCCGGACGATGCCGCGCAGCTCCCGCGCGCCATCACCCTCTTCGCCTGGGCGCTCCCCTTGTGGACCTTTGTCGAGGTTGCGACCTCCGCCGCCCGGGCGAAGCGCGCCTTCGGCCCCGAAATCCGGCTGCGCATTTTCTGGGAGCAGGTGGCGCGCATCCTGTTCGCACTCGGCTTCTTCGTGGCCGGCTTCGGCGGCATCGGCCTGATGATCGCCCATCTCTGCTCGCTCGCTCTCACCGCCGCGCTCTGCGTCCGCCTCCTCGGCCGCTATTACGACCTGCGCCTGCTGCTGCGCGCCCCCATGCCGCGCGACCTGTCCGGCAACGTCCTCCTGTCCGGCCTCGCCCTTCTCCCCTCCAACCTGTCGCGCCGCCTCCTGATCGACGCCCCGCCCGTCATCCTCAACCTCATGCTCCCCGGCACCCGCGGCGCCTCGGCCGCCGGCCTGTTCGAAATCGCCCGCAAGATCTCGACCATTCCGCACATCGTCCGCCAGGCCTTTCAATATGTCCTCGGCCCCCTTTCCTCCGCCCAGGCGCGCGCGGACCGGGCGATGATCGCCCCGCTCTACCGCTTCGCCAGCCGGGTCTCGACGGCGCTGGTGGTCCCCCTGGGCGGCCTCCTCATCTTCGCCGGCTCGGACATCCTCAGCATATACCGCCCCGAAGTGCGCGAAGCCCTCCCGCTCCTCTGGATCCTGGTCGCCGCCCGAGTCTTCGAAGCCATCGTCGGCCCGGCCGCGACCATTGTCGAAATGACCGGCCACCGCCTCCTCCCGCTCCTCAACAGCGTCCTCGGCGTCGCGCTCTGGGCCGTCTTGGCGGTCCTGCTCACGCCCGAGCGGGAAGCGCTCGGCATGGCGATCGCCGTCGCCGCCGCCACCCTGGTCAGCGCTTATGCCGCAACCGCCGAGCTCAGGATTAGCGACCGCCTTTCCCCCTTCGACCGCAAGCTCTTCCAGGGCCTCGCCCTCGCCGCGCTCGGCTTCGCCGCCATGGCGCTCGGCGAATATCTCCTGGACGGCCCCGCCCGCTTCGCCGCCGTTCTCCTCATCTGGGCGGCGACGACCTGGCTCGCTTTGCGCTACGGCCTCACCCGCGACGACCGGCTCGCGCTCGGCGGTCTGTCCCGCAAGCTCCGCCTCGTCCGAGCCTAGCCCGTCCGGCTGTAGCGCGCGCCCGAGACGTTCAGCACCTGCGGCCGCCCCCGCACCGGGTGCTCGAACCAGATCCGCTCCGGAGCCAAAGCCGGATCGGCGAAGCGCCAGCTCCCGTCCGCCGCGGCAACGATCTCGGCCCCGTCCGCGAACAGCCGGTCGCCGACCGCGTGAACCGATGCCCGCGGGTCCCAATCCGATCCGTAATAATCCCCCGCCATCGCCGCCAGGGCCGGCACCGGCGCGGGCATCGGGGGCGCGACACCCTTGCCGAACAATGCCCCGCCGAGCCGCAGCACGAGCGCCTCGCCCGGCTCGAGCGCGAAGACGAAGGGCGCCAGAGCCGGATGGTCCGTCGCCAGCGCGCGTTCGCCCGATGCGACGAGCGGCCGCTCGGTGCCGCCCACGGCGACGAACAAGGCCCCGCCCCGTTCGGCAATGTCGAACCGCCGCCCGTCCTGCGACAGCCACCGGCCCGCAAAGCGCCCCGCATCGTTCACCGGAGCCGCCCCCCGCGGCTCGGGCGCCGCCGGCAGCGCCTCGCCCGCCGCCGCGGCGCGGAGCACCGCGAGGGCATATTCGGTAATTTCGATCGGCCGGTATCCCCCCACCCCGCCCGCATTCACGCTCGCATAGCAGCCGATCCC
>DASVQT010000116.1:0-2400 GCA_036388975.1 Allosphingosinicella sp.
CTACGTCGCGCAAGGGCTGGCCCGCTCCTTCGCCCATCTGCCGGACGTGGGCGGCGGCGCGGCAGGCTGGCTCACCGAAGCGGGCAGGCACGAGCCGGATGCGCCATTGCCGCCACCGGTCGCCGAGCGCTTCACGGAGACGGTGAACGCGGCGCGCGAGTACGAGGCCGAGATCAACAGGCGCAACGAAAATGTGCGGCCGAACGGCCTCGGCGCTGCCAACGCGAATGCGCTCGAGCGCCTGCTGCTCGGCGCGGCGGCCGATCGCGCCGTCGCGGCGTCCTTGCCGGCGGAACTGACTGCGACGCTTGCCGACACCCACACCGCCGTTCCGGCGGGGCAGATGCTCGGCCACCTGCAGGGCGACGATCGCGCGCTCGATCAGGGCGGCGACGAAGTCTGCCTGCTGCAAATCTTCTCGGAGCCGCCTTTCAGCCTCGGGGCGCCCGAGCTGCGTTTCCTCATCCTGCGCGAGGCGCTGCTGCGGCGTGCCTGGAACGAGGTCCGGCTGTGGAGCCCGTCACGCCCAATGACAGAACGGGTGGAAGGTGGACGAAGCGGAGGCTAGGCTGCGTTCATGGAGCTTTGGCGTCTCGGCCCGATTGCCTGCTTGGCATTGGCGGCCTCATGCTCCATGGAGAGCGTCGATCCCTTGTCGGCCGTGGGGAATGGCGAGGGCCTTCTGTTGCTCGACGCCGAGGCGGGGTGGCGCGATTCGCGCCGGATCGTGTGCGTGCAGGTCGAGGGATCCCGGGGGTCCTGTTCTTCGGACACGGCGGCGGTGGTCGTCGACGACTACCGACATTCCGCGCAGGTTTCCGCTCAATGGCGGAAGAACGATCCGAATACGATCGAGGTGCTGGTGTTCGGGGGAGAGATCGCCCGCTGTTCGTCGCCCTCGTCGGGTGCGCGGGTGATTCTGCGGCAGCTCCCCATGGCGCAGCGGCCGTCGCGGGAAGGTTGGGACGACATCACGACCCGGATGTTCGACGGCGTGCGCGACAGCTGCGCCTCGCCCGTGTGAGCGGCACCGAGGACAGGTCAGCGACGAGCGGGATTGGGAGAAATGCACGATCCCACTTGCACCTACTATTCCCTTGGCGAAGGACATGAGCGTGGGTGACATCATCAATCTTCGGCAGGCGCGCAAGGCGAAGGCGCGTGCGGAGGGCGCTGCCAAAGCAGCCGGGAACCGGGCGGCTTTCGGACGGACCAAGGCCGAGAGGCAGGCCGAGGCGGCGGCGCGGGAGAAGGCGCGGCGGGCGCTCGACGCGGCCAAGATCGACGACGAGTGAGAGGGCGCGGCTGGGCTTCGCGGCTCCGGAATCAGATGGAGGCGGGGGAGTCCTGCCAGCCTTCGAGCCATTCTTGGGCTTCCTCGCTGCCCGGCGGATAGGGGCAGGCGTTGCGGGGAGAGCCGGCTTCGCGGTCGCGGGCGCCGTCCTCGTGCGGGTCGTGGCCCGTCGGGGCGCGGGAAGGGAGAAGGCGCATCGGGAACGTCCTTTCGACTCGAAAGCCTAGCGGACGCAGGTGACGGCTCGACGGCAGTTGCGTGACAAGGCGGGCGCTGGCCGTGGCGGATGCGGCAGCGGCGTGGGACGCGGACCGGGTGGTGGCGGAGCCGGCGGGGACTATGAAGGCTCGAGCGGGGTCGCCGGACCGCCGGCGCGGGAAGCGCGGCTGCGCAGCCGTCAGGCGGGCTCAGCCTTCGCTTTGGAGGCGCGCGGCGATGGCGTCGATTTCGGCCGGCTCGAGGAGCCAGGTGCGGGTCTTGCGGCCTTCGCGGTGGACGGGTCGGGTGAGGAGCAGCCGCGCCTGTTCCTTCGCTTCGGGGCGGAAGATGGCGAAATGCATGGCGCAGTCGCGGATCGTGCCGATCACCGGCGCCTTGCCGTCCAGATCGATCAGGGTTGCGGGCTCGTCCCAGGCAATGGCAGACACGGGTTCGATCCTCCTCCAGGTGCGCCGCCCCAAGAGCATCGCGGCGGCTCGAGATCAAGGCGGGACGGGAGGAACGAGGGTTGCGCACCAAGCTCAGTACGTGCCGGAGGAAGGCCGCCTATGCTTCCGCAGGGGAGGCGGACGGGGCGGCGGCGAGGTCGGGGCTGGTGCTTCGCGCCTATCGCTGCGAGCGGTGCGGGCGGTTTCATCTCACCGGCAGGACGAAGGGGAAGCGCGTGCCGCGGCCGATCGCGACGGGTTCGGACCATGGATGAGGGGGCGGGCGCGGATCCGCGGGCGCTGCTTGGGGAGTTCGAAACGGATCTGTGGCTGCCGCGGCTCGACGGCGCGCGGTGCGGGCGCTGGTCGCTGGCGGTAATGCCGGCTTTTGCGGCGCGCGGCTATTGGGGCGCGCTTTACGCGATCAAGGGCGCGGCGACCCTGAGCGGGCCTTATGAG
>DASVQT010000117.1:0-4134 GCA_036388975.1 Allosphingosinicella sp.
ACCGTCATGCCGGACTTGATCCGGCATCCACCTTTTCTTTTCGCACGAGGGAAGAAGCTGGACCCCGGATCAAGTCCGGGGTGACGACCTGCGCGAAAACGCGCAGCCGTCAGCCCTGGCGCGCCTTGAAGCGGCGGTTGGTCTTGTTGATGACGTAGGTGCGGCCCCGGCGGCGGATCACGCGGCAGTCGCGGTGGCGCGACTTGAGGGATTTAAGCGAGTTGCGGATCTTCATGGCGGGACGCCCTGCCTTCTTTCAAACCGGAGATGTTGCTGAAAAAGCGAGCCGCCCACCTAGGCGGAGAGGCTCCGCAAGTCAAGCCGCGCCGCCCGGCGCGCAGCGGCTTGACTGCTAGTGCAGCCTGCACTACCTGCCCCTTCCCGCTCCGGCGGGACGAGCCGCGCGTGGTGCAGGCATCGGGTACTTCGACTTGTAATCGAGAGGTCGCGGGTTCGAGTCCCGCCCGTTCCTTCAGGGGAACGGTAGCTCAGCGGCAGAGCGCTACGTACCGGTACCGCAGGTTTCCCGCGCGGCTCATGCCTATTGCTGCCCCGCGCCGCGGAGTCTCGGTGGGCGATTGCGACATGAGCCGTGCGCGGTGATGGCTTCGGTTCCTCCGCCTCAAAACGGCCGAACCCGGCGCCGGCCAGCCGAAGCCGCAGCGTTCCCGCACGGGTCATGTCCGACCCACCGGTTGACACTTAGTGCAGTCTGCACTAAACGCCGCTCAGCCCGCGGTGCGGGCAGCGGCTCCTTCGTTTGCCAAACCCAAGGCCGCTGCCCACCAATTCCCGGGCGGACGTGCGTCGTCATGCGGTGCAGGTTCCGGTTACTTCGCCATTCACGCCGTAGGTCGCGGGTTCGAATCCCGTCCGTTCCTTCGGAGAACGGTAGCTCAGTTGGTAGAGCGACGTTGGTACCGGATCCGATTCGTTTCCCATGACGGCGCATGTCCGCGCATCCGCAGGCACGAGAGAAAGGAGCCTGCCATGAAGATCAACATCGCCAGCCTTTTCCGGCCCCGCACCCACGAGGGTGCGCCCGCCGTCGCGCCGGCGAACGATCTCGCCGCGCTCCGGCGCACAATCGCCTCGTGCCTGCTCTGGGAGGACCAGTTCTACGAGGACGGAGTCGCGATCGCCGACCGCATCGCCGCGCTCGCGGCGAAGGTCGATCCGGCCGCGCTCGCCGCCCTTGCGGTCGAGGCGCGCACGCGCATGAAGCTCCGCCACGCGCCGCTCTGGCTGCTCATCGCGCTGATGAAGCACGACACGGCCGGAAAGGTCGACGTCGCCGGCACCATCGCCGACGTGATCCGGCGCGCCGACGAGATGGGCGAGCTTGTCGCCCTTTACTGGAAGGACGGCAAGCGCCCCCTTCCGGCGGCGATGAAGCGCGGCCTCGCGAAGGCGTTCGGCAAGTTCGACGCTTATCAGCTCGCCAAGTACGACCGGAAGGCGGCGGTCCGCCTGAAGGACGTCCTCCGGCTCGTCCACCCGAAGCCGGCGGACGAGGCGCAAGGAGCGCTCTGGAAGCAGGTGGTCGACGGGACGCTCGCGTCGCCCGACACCTGGGAGGTCGCGCTTTCGGGCGGGGCCGACAAGAAGGAGACGTTCGAGCGGCTGATCCGCGAGAACCGGCTCGGCTATCTCGCCCTCCTCCGGAACCTCCGGAACATGGACCAGGCGGGCGCCGATCCGGGCCTCGTGCGCGACGCGATCCTGGCGCGCAGGGGAGCGCACAACGTGCTTCCCTTCCGCTACGTCGCGGCGGCGCGCGCGGCGCCTCGGTTCGAGCCCGCGCTCGACGAGTCTTTGTGCGCGGCGGTCGAGGCGATGCCGGTCCTTCCGGGCCGGACGATCGTCCTCGTCGACGTGTCGGGTTCGATGGTCGTGCCGCTGTCCAGTCGTTCGGACTTGTCGAGGCTGGACGCGGCGGCCGCGCTCGCCAGCATCGTCCACGGCGACCTTCGCGTCTTCTCCTTCTCGGAAAGGGTGGTCGAGGTGCCGCCGCGGCGCGGAATGGCGGGCGTCGACGCGGTTATCCGGTCCCAGGCCCACGCCAGCACCTATCTCGGTGCGGCGGTGGCCTATGTGAACCGGATCCCGCACGAC
This sequence comes from Allosphingosinicella sp., assembly GCA_036388975.1. Classification (GTDB taxonomy): domain Bacteria; phylum Pseudomonadota; class Alphaproteobacteria; order Sphingomonadales; family Sphingomonadaceae; genus Allosphingosinicella. Next base: position 2,116 of record DASVQT010000117.1, read on the forward strand.
CGGCTGATCGTCATCACCGACGAGCAGTCGCACGATCAGGTCGGGGCCGCCGCCGCGCGGCACGCCTACATGATCAACGTCGCGTCGGCGCGGAACGGCGTCGGCTACGGCCCGTGGACCCGGATCGACGGCTTCAGCGAGAATGCTTTGGCCTTCATCCACGCCCACGAGGCCGGAGACGGCCGTTGAGCCCGGACGAGCTCAAGCAGGCGGGGCGGGATCTGTTCGGCTACGGCTGGCAGACCCGCCTCGCCGAACGGCTCGGGGTCGACGGCAGCACCGTCCGGCGGTGGGTGTCGGGCGCGGTCCCCGTGCCCAACCCCGCCGCCGCCGCCATTCGCGCCTATCTCTACATCCGCCGCACCACAGGCCGGATGCCGACCGATCTTTGAAGCTTCATCCGCCGGTCATTCGGCGACATAGCGCCAGGGCGCGCCGGGCGACGCCCGCCGCCAGACCGTGAAGAAGGGAACCCGCGCGGGCCGCCCTTCGGGCGCGGGGCCGTTGGGACGGATATAGCCCCAGGTGACGCCGAGATCGCCGCTCGGCGCGACGAGCGCATCTTCCGCGCTCCAGCTCACCGGGCTGCCGGGGCCCCCGGGCATCTCGCCGCCGATCGCCGCCGCGCCGATCCGGAAGGCGGCGCCCGGCCCCATGTTCATCGCATCCTCGCTGCCGTTGCGGGCGAAGGCGGGTCCGAGGCCGATCCGCTGCGCTTCGTCGGAAAAGGCCTGTTCGGCGGCGCGCAGCTCGTCGCGCAGCCGCGGGGCCGCGGCGCCGGACGGGCGGACGATCCGGGCCGGAAGCGCCGGGGCGAGCATCGCGGCCGAGACCTCGCCCTCCGGCCGGATCGCGCGCTTGTAGGCGGCGACGCGCCAGCCCGCGGGCGTACGCACCCAGTAAGCGAGATATTTGGCGCGGCGCTCGGCCCCGTCCGCGCCCCGCATGGTCATGTATCCGAAGGTAAAGCCGTGCTGCCCGTCGCCCGAAACGCCGGCCCGCACCGGCGCCCACTGTGCGCGCGAGGCGAGGTTGAACGGATTGGCCCGAAGCGCGGCCGCGGCCGCCTCCCGCCCGCTCGCGAAGCTGGCGTCGGGAAGCGGCATCACGACGTCGTCGTGGAACATGGCCGCGATGGCCGAAGCGGTGTCGGTCCCCGCCGCCGCCGCGGCAAAGGCACGGTCTGCGGCGAGAAGCGATTCCGCCACGCCTTGCGGAGTCATGGCGGTTTGGGCGGGCGCCGGTGCGGCGAAGACCGACGGCAGAGCGGCGGCGAGCGCGAGTACGATGAGGGTCCTGTTCATGGGAGCGTTTGTACCGCGACACCCTCGGCCGAGGCGAAGCCGCCCGCCGAAAAGCCGTCCGCCTTCGTCGAATAAGAAAGTCGTTCGTCGAGCGGCAGCGGCCGGCAGGCTGTGCGCAATTTCCTCGGGGCCGACCGTCTAAGCCAAACCGCCAGGGCTGAGCCTGTCGAAGCCCGGATCAGCGCACCGAGACCCGCCCTTCGACAAGCTCAGGGCTAGCGGTGTTGGCGATACCCAGTCTCCACCGGCGTTAAGCAATCGCTCAGTCTCTCCACACCACCAGGGCTGAGCCTGTCGAAGCCCGGATCAGCACGCCGAGACCCGCCCTTCGACAAGCTCAGGGCTAGCGGTGTTGGCGATTCCCAGTCTCCACCGCCGTTAGGCGACCGCTCAGTCTCTCCACACCGCCAGGGCTGAGCCTGTCGAAGCCCGGCTCGGCGCGCTGAGACCCGCCCTTCGACAGGCTCAGGACTGGCGGTGTCGGCGATACCCAGTCTCCACCGGCGTTAAGCGATCGCTCAGTCTCTCCACACCGCCAGGGCTGAGCCTGTCGAAGCCCGGATCGCCGCGCTGAAACCCGCCCTTCGACAGGCTCAGGGCTAGCGGTGTTGGCGATTCCCCGTCTCCACCGGCGTTAAGCGACCGCTCAGTCTTTCCACACCGCGAGGGCTGAGCCTGTTGAAGCCCGGATCGGCGCGCTGAAACCCGCCCTTCG
>DASVQT010000118.1:0-21132 GCA_036388975.1 Allosphingosinicella sp.
GAAGTCGCGGCTCGAGGTCCGCCCGGTCCCGCCTCTGACCGAAAAGGGCGCGGCGGGCGGCTCGTACGAACCGGGCACGCCCGACGGGTCGCGCCCCGGCGTCTTCTACTTCAACACCTACGACCTGCCGTCGCGCACCAAGCCGGGGATGGAGACGCTCTACCTGCACGAAGGCGCGCCGGGGCATCATTTCCAGATCAGCCTAGCGCAGGAAAACACGTCGCTTCCCAACTTCATGCGCTTCGGCGGCAACACCGCCTTCGTCGAAGGCTGGGCGCTCTACGCCGAAACGCTCTGGGACGAGCTCGGCATGCAGACCGATCCGTATCAGCGCTTCGGCGGCCTCAATGCGGACATGTACCGGGCGATGCGCCTCGTCGTGGACACCGGCATCCACGCCAAGGGTTGGACCCGCGAACGGGCCATCGCCTACATGCTCGAAAACGGCGGTTTGAGCGAAACCCAGGTCACCACCGAGGTCGAGCGCTACATCGCCAATCCCGGCCAGGCGCTCGCCTACAAGATCGGGCAATTGAAGATCCTCGAGCTTCGCGCCCGGGCCGAGCGCGCGCTCGGCGACCGGTTCGACATCCGCTTGTTCCACAGCCAGGTGCTGGGCACCGGCGCCCTCCCGCTCACCGTTCTCGAACGCAAGATCGACGACTGGATCGCCGCGCGCCGCGCCGGCTGACCGCAAGGACCACCGACATGAAGACCCTCCTCGCCGCCGCCTCGCTCCTCGCCCTCGCCGCCTGCGCCGGCGCCGATACCGGACCTGCACCGGCCGTATCTGCCGCGCCCGAGGCGGCGCGCGAGGACCCCGCCGCCGCTCTCGCGGCCCTGTTCCGGGACAGCGACGAGGCGAGCCTGCGCCGCAATCCGCTCGAAGCGCTGATGCGCGGCGACATGCGCTACGCCGCCGAGTTCGGCGACTATGTCACGCCCGCTTATTTCGAAGCCGAGCGCGCCGCCGTGGAAGCCGACCTCGCCCGGCTCCGCGCCATCGACCGGGACGCGCTCGATGCCACCAACCGCCTCGCCTACGACGTCTTCCGCTGGGACCGCGAACAGTCGCTGCGCGCCCTCCGGCCCGAAATCCTGGCGCTGACCGCCGTCCGCCCGATCGACCACAAGCGCGGTCTCCAGACCTTCTACCCGGACGTCTCCTCCGGCCGCGGCGCCGCGCCCTTCCGCACGACCCAGGATTACGAAAACAACCTCCGCCGCCTCGACGGCTTCGTCCGCTATCTCGACAATTCGATCCTTCGCTTCCGCGAAGGCATGGCCTCGGGCGTGGTCCAGCCGAAACTCGTCGTCGACGTCGTGCTGACCCAGTTCGACAACCTCATCGCGCAAGGCGTCGAAGGCTCCACCTTTTACGGGCCGGTCAACGCCTTTCCCGACACCGTCCCCGCCGCCGACCGCCCCCGCCTCGCCGCTGACTATCGCACCGCCATCGGCGAGCGCCTGATCCCGGCGCTCCGCCGCATGCGCACCTTCCTCGCCGGCGAATATCGCGCCGTCGCGCGCGACAGCGTCGGTCTTTCCGACATGCAGGGCGGCGCCGCGCTCTACGCGTTGCGCATAGAGCAGCAGACGACCCTCCCGCTCACCGCCGACCAGGTCCACGACATCGGCCTTCGCGAAGTCGCCCGCCTGCGCACCGAAATGGAAGCCGTCGCCCGCCGCGCCGGCCACACCGGCACCCTCGCCCAGTTCTTTCAGCACATCCGCACCGACCCGCGCTACAAGCCCGCCAGCCGCGAAGCGCTCACCCAGCGCTTCCACGAGATCGGCCGCCGCGTCGACGCGCGCGTCCTCGAGCTCTTCCCCGCCCGCCCGCGCACGGCGCTCAACATCGAGCCCGTCCCCGCCTACCGTGAGCGCAGCGCCGCCGGCGGCTCCTACAATCAGGGCGCGCCCGACGCGTCCCGCCCCGGCACCTTTTACTTCAACGCCTACGATCTCCCTTCGCGAACCATCGAGGGCAACGAGACCCTGTTCCTCCACGAAGGCACGCCCGGCCACCATTTCCAGATCAGCCTCGCCCAGGAAAACGAAGCGCTGCCCAATTTCATGCGCTTCGGCGGCAACACCGCATTCGTCGAAGGCTGGGCGCATTATGCCGAGACCCTCGGCCCGGAGCTCGGCCTGTTCACCGATCCCATCCAGATGTTCGGCCACTTGGACGCGCAGATGTTCCGCGCCATCCGCCTCGTTGTCGACACCGGCCTCCACGCCAAGGGCTGGAGCCGCCAGCAGGCGATCGACTACATGCTCGCCAACAGCGCCACCGGCCGCACCGCGGCGGAGTCGGAGATCGACCGCTACATCGCCAATCCCGGCCAGGCCCTCGCCTACAAGATCGGCCAATTGAAGATCAGCGAACTGCGCGCCCGCGCCGAACGTGCGCTCGGGCCCCGCTTCGACATCCGCGAATTCCACGCCCAGGTGCTGGTTACGGGCGCTCTCCCGCTCACCATCCTCGAACGCAAAATCGACGACTGGATCGCGAGCCGGCGGGCGGGCTGAGGGCGTTCTGAAGGGCGCGGTGCGGTCCTTCGAGACGCCGCTTCGACTTCGCTCAGCGGCTCCTCAGGATGAGCGACTTAGGTGGTCCGCTCATCCTGAGGAGGGACTGAGTAGGGCGAAGCCCGTAGCGTAGGCCCGTCTCGAAGGGCCTCGGCATGATCTGCCTACGCCGCCGCCAGCGCGTCCGCGATCAGCCGCCGGCTGTTCTCCACCCCGTACAGCGCGAAGAAGCTTCCCATGCGCGGGCCCTGTTCGCTCCCGAGCAAGGTCTCGTAGAGCGCCTTGAACCAGTCGCGCAGGCCTTCCTTGCCGTAGCTTGCCTTGCCGATTTCGTAGACGTGGTTCTGGAGCACGGCCGCCGGCTCCTCGCCGCCCCAGTCGCCGCCTTCGTGGGCCGCGAGCACCGCGTCCAGCTCGCGCAGCAGCGCCGCTTCCTCCGGCGTCGGCGCTCGCCGCTTCAGCGTCGGGGCGACGAAGCGGCTGCCATAGGCGACCGCATAGCCGACGAGCCGGTCGAGCGCGGGGCTGTTCTCGGGCGTCAGCTCCGGCCGGTAGCGGCTGAGGAAGCTCCAGATCGTCTCGCGGTCGCCGACGCCTGGCAGGCTGGCGATGTTGAGCAGAAGCGCGAAGCTGATCGGCAGCGCCGTTTCCGGCACGTCGCCGGCATGGATGTGGTGGACGGGGTTGCCGAGCCGCTTCGCCCAATCCTGGCCGGGATAGGCTGCGACGAACTGGTAATATTCGTCGATCGCCTTGGGGATCACGCCGAACGAAAGCTGCTTCGCCCGCTTGGGCTCGCGGTAGATGTAGAAGCTGAGGCTTTCGGGGGGGCCGTAGGTCAGCCATTCGTCGACCGTGACGCCGTTGCCCTTGGTCTTGGAGATCTTCTCGCCGTTTTCGTCCAGGAAAAGCTCGTAATTGAAGCCTTCCGGCGGCCGCCCGCCGAGAATCCGGCAGATCTTGGAGCTCTGCACGACCGAATCGATCAGGTCCTTGCCCGCCATTTCGTAATCGACGCCGAGCGCGTACCAGCGCAGCGCCCAGTCGATCTTCCACTGCGGCTTGGCCCCGCCGCCGAACACGCACTGCACCGCCGTCTCGCCCGTTTCCGGCTCGACGTAGCGGATCAGCCCGGCTTCCGCGTCCACCACCTCGACCGGCACCTGCAGCACCTTGCCGGTCGCGGCACTGACCGGCAGCAGCGGCGAATAGGTCCGCCGCCGTTCCTCGCCCAGCGTCGGCAGCATCACGGCCATGATCGCGTCATAGGTGCGTAGCACCTGCCGAAGCGCCTCGTCGAACCGGCCCGACGCATAACAGTCGCTCGAGGCCAGGAACTCGTAGTCGAAGCCGAAGCCGTCGAGAAATTGGCGGAGGAGGTTGTTGTTGTGCGCGGCATAGCTTGGGTGGCCGCAGCCATAGGGATCGGGCACGCGCGACAAGGGCCGGTCGAGATGCGCGTGCATCATCTCCTGCTGCGGCACGCCGGGCGGCACCTTGCGCATGCCGTCCATGTCGTCCGAGAAGGCGATCAGCCGGCTCGGCCAGCCGGTCAGCTCGGTCAGCGCGTGGCGGACCATCAAGGTGCGCGCCACCTCCTGGAAGGTGCCGAGATGCGGCAGGCCCGACGGGCCGTAGCCCGTTTCGAAGATGATGCCCTTCTCGCCCGGCCCGTCCGGATAGCGCTTCAACAGCTTGCGCGCTTCCTCATACGGCCAGGCCTTGGAAACGAGCGCGGCTTCGCGCAGGGCGGCGGGGATCGGGTCCTGAGGCATGGGCGCCTCTTCGCCGCTTCAACGCCGCTTCGCAAGCTCAGCCACCATATTGCAGGCCGTCGCCGCGGGGCGCCGCATCCCACTGCGCCTGGGTCGCGGGCATGCTCGCATCGCCGACGATCCGCCAGGCGCCGTTCGCGCCGCGTCGCATCGTAACGAGGAAGCGCGCATAGCGGATCATCGGCTCGGCGCCCGGGCGGGTCAGGGTCTGGCGCATGTAGCCGGCATCGATCGCTAGGTCGCCGGAGACGGAGCGCCGCTCCACCCGGTAGGCCGTGTCCAGCGCCACATTGTCCGCCACGATCCGCGCCGCCATCGGCCGCAGGCGGTCAGCGAGCTCCGCCCCCGAAATGGGCGGTCCCGGCCGCTGATCGACCAGCAAGGCTTCCGGCGCGAAGGCGGAGGCCATTCCCGCCACGTCGCTGCGCGCCCTCGCCGCCGCAAGCTCGGCATAAACGCGGTTCAGCGCCGCATCCTCGGGGTTCGCCGCCACCGCCGGCGTCGCCGCCGCCGCCACGACGGCCGCAAAGGCACCCCACATCCATTCAGGCATATACGTTCTCCTTTCGGAGCCGCGGCTACATGTGTAGTCACTGTGCATCGGGTCTCATTCGACAAACCATCGCGCGGCCTCGACGAACAGCGGACGCTGACCAGCGCAGTCTGCGCACTTGATTTGTTGTTCTTGACATGTTCTCAATGAAGCCATGGCCACGACCTCATCTTGGCTGAACGCTGCAGGGGTGCCGCGACCGAGCGAAAGCGGCGCGTGCCCCCCTGACGTATCGTCAAGTTCGTCAACTTCCGCGCTTTTGCGGCGGCCTCGTCATGACCAGTCCCGCCGCGCGCCGATTGCGGCTAAGGCCGACCGGTGACCGACGCTTCTTTCCCCTACCCCGCGCTTCACGCCACGCACGGCGGCATCTGGATGGCGCATGCCGACGGGCGCGTCGAAGGGCTGAGCCGCGGCGAAGCGATCGCGCGTGCGGCGGAAACGCCGCTGATCATGCTGAACGCCCCGCTCGTCGGCCAGCGGCTCGGCTATCCGGAGATTTCCGGCCTCGATCTCCTCGAGCTCTTCGCCTTCGTCCACCCGGCGCGGTTCGCCGTGCCGACGCCGAACGGGCTCGCCGGCGCGCTCGGCCTCGAAGCGCCGGCAAGCGACAACGAAGCCGCCGCATTCCTCCGCGCCGCCGCTGCCGCTCTGCTCGCCACGCTGGAAACCGACTGGCCGGAGCGGCAGGGCGCCTGGGCCTCGGCGCAGGCCTTGTGGCGCGTGCGCTGGTCCTGGGCGCCGGCCGTTGCCCAGCGCCTGCACAAGCCAGCCCGCGACGAGCCATGGCTCTTCTCCCGCCTGCCGGAATGGGAAGACGCGCCGCCGCGCCCGCACCCGCGCACCTGCTCGATTCCCGAAGCCGAAGCGCACGAACGGCTCGGCCGCCTCGTCGGCCCCGGCGCGGAAGTGCGGCAAGGTCAGCGCGACTATTGCGGCTCGGTCGCGTCGGCCTTTTCGCCGCGCCGGATCGAAGGCGAGCCCAACATGATCCTCGCCGAAGCCGGCACCGGCATCGGCAAGACCCTGGGCTATCTCGCGCCCGCCTCGCTCTGGGCCGAGAAAGCCGACGGCGCCGTCTGGGTCTCGACCTACACCAAGGCGCTCCAGCGCCAGCTCGACCGGGAAAGCGGCCGCCTCTTTCCTGACGCCGCGGAGCGCAAGGAAAAGGTCGTCATCCGCAAGGGCCGCGAAAACTATCTCTGCCTCCTCAATCTCGAGGACGCGCTTCAGGGCGGCTTTGCGGGCCGCGCCGCCATCCTCGCCCATCTCGTCGCCCGCTGGGCCGCTTACACGCGCGACGGCGACATGGTCGGCGGTGACCTTCCGGGCTGGCTTACCACCCTGTTCCGCCGCGCCGGCGCGACTGCCCTCACCGACAGGCGCGGCGAATGCGTCTATGCCGGCTGCCCGCATTACCGGCGCTGCTTCATCGAGCGCTCGACGCGCGCCAGCCAACAGGCCGACCTCGTGATCGCCAACCACGCCCTCGTCATGGTCAACGCCGCGCGCGGCCGCGACGGCAGCAACCCGCCCACCCGCCTCGTCTTCGACGAAGGCCATCATTTGTTCGACGCCGCCGATTCGACCTTCGCGACGGCGCTCACCGGCCAGGAGCTGATCGAGCTTCGCCGCTGGATCGTCGGACCCGAAGGCAAGTCGCGCGGACGAAGGCGCGGCCTCGCGGCGCGGCTGATGGACGTCGCTTCCTACGACGAAGCCGGATCCGCGGCCCTCGACGCCGCGGTGCAGATGGCCGGCGCCCTGCCCGGCGACGGCTGGGTGCAGCGCGTCGGCGAAGGCATGCCCTTTGGGCCGCTCGAAAAGCTGCTCTCGGCCGTGCGCGGCACCGTCTACGCCCGCGCCAATGCACAGGACGCGGGCTACGGTCTCGAAACGGAAATGGCCGAGCTCGACGCGCAGATCATCGAAGCGGCCGCACCGGCCGTGGAAGCCCTGGAGCTGCTCCACCGCCCGCTGGTCGCGCTCGGCAAGCGCCTCGAAGCCGTGATCGAGGATGCGCCCGACTGGCTCGACCCGCCGGCCCGCGCCCGTGTCGAAGGCGCGCTCGGCGGCCTCGCCTGGCGTGCCCAGGGGCTGCAGGCGTGGATCGCGCTCGCGGCGCGGATCGGCGGCCCGGCCGATCCCGACTTCGTCGACTGGCTCGCCGTGGAGCGCGTCGACGGACGCGAATACGATATCGGGCTCCACCGCCGCTGGCTCGACCCGACCCGGCCGCTCGCCGAAACGGTGCTGAAGCCCGCCCACGGCGTTGTCGTTACCTCGGCGACTCTGCGCGGAGGCGACGACTGGACCGCCGCCGACGCGAAGACCGGCGCCCTCCATCTGCCGCGCGAGCCGCAGCGCTTCGCCGCGACCAGCCCCTTCGATTATGCCGGGGCGAGCGAAGTGCTGATCGTCACCGACATGAAGCGCGGCGACCTTCCCGCCTTGGCGGGCGCCTATTCGCGCCTGATCGAGGCCGCCGGAGGGGGAACATTGGGACTTTTCACCGCCATCCAGCGCTTGAAAGCCGTCCACGCCCGGGTCGCCGACCGGCTCGCCCGAGCGGGCCTTCCGCTCTACGCCCAGCATGTCGATCCGATCGACACCGGCACCCTCGTCGACATCTTCCGCGACGATCCCCGCGCCTCGCTCCTGGGCACCGACGCCCTTCGCGACGGCGTGGACGTCCCCGGCCATTCGCTGCGCCTCGTCGTCATGGAAGGCGTGCCCTGGCCGCGACCCACCGTGCTCCACGCCGCCCGCCGCGCCGCACATGGCGGCTCGGCCTATGACGACCGGGTGGTACGCGGCCGCCTTGCGCAAGCCTTCGGCCGGCTGATCCGCCGACAGGGCGACCGGGGCATGTTCGTCCTCCTCTCCTCCGCGACGCCGTCGCGCCTGCTCACCGCCTTTCCGCCGGGCGTGGCGATCCGCCGCCTGCCGCTCGCCGAGGCGGTGGAGCGCGTGCGCGCGCGGCTTTCAAGCGAGCATGGTTTCGGGCATCAGGCGGCGGCCGACGAGACGGCGCTCGAGGGAACGAAATGAAACGGCTGACCCTGCTGAGGCACGCCAAGTCGACCTGGGACGACCCCGTCGCCCGCGACTTCGACCGTCCCTTGAACCGCCGCGGCCGCAAGGCGGCGCGCCGGATCGGCCAGGAGATGCAGGCGCTCGGCCTCCGCTTCGACGCCGTGATCGCCTCCCCGGCCGTCCGCGTGAAGGAGACGTTGGCGGACGTGGAGGAAGGCTATGGGCGCGGCCTTCCCGTAACCTTCGAACAGGCCGTCTACCTCGCCAGCCCGGAAACGCTCCTCGACCTCGTCCGCGCCGCCGACGATGGCGCCTCGAGCCTGCTCCTCGTCGGCCACAATCCCGGCCTCGAAAGCCTCGCCATGGAATTGACCAGCGGCGAGGGCCTGCGCGCCCAGGTCGCGCAGAAATACCCCACCGCTACCCTCGCTGAAATCACCTTCGACTGCGTAAGCTGGCGCGACATCGCCCCCGCCGCCGGCCGCCTCGCCCGCTTCATCCGCCCCCGCGACCTCGACTCCGAACTCGGCCCGGACGAGGACAGCGACTGATGCGCGGGCCTCCCGCGCCCGTCGCCGCCGCTGCCTTGCTCCTCGCCGCATGCGGACAGTCGCGGCAGGAATGTCTGGACGACCGGCACGCCACCTACAGGGACTGTGCCCGCGAAGCGATGCGCCAGACCACCACCCGCTCGCGCGCGCTCGGCCGCTGCGAGCAGGATCACCGGCGCGCATTCGAACGGTGCCTTCAGATCCCGAAGGAACAAGCCGCCGCGATACGCCCTGCGATGAGGCATGAGGCGTGAGGCGTGAGGCGTGAGTGTGCCCTGTTCCTCCCCGACACGGGGGTGCGGACCATGCGAAGCATGGTGGAGGGGGCTCGGAGACCCACGCTGCGCAAGGTGGAGACCCACGCCGTGCCAGATGACGAGCCCCCACCACCGCACTTTGTGCGGTCCCCCTTCCCGTCCCGGGGAGGAACTAAAGCCGCGACAGCTGGAGCGCTTCGACGAGCGTTCGCCGCAGGGCCTTCAGCTCTTCGATGGAGACGGTGGGTGCCGCCTCGGGAGCAGCAACAGCGGCAGGCGCGGAAGCCGGCACCGCACTCTCTTCCTCGCCCCCGCCGCGGCCGGCGAGCAACTGCTGCACCCCGCGAATGGTATAGCCCTGCTCGTTCAGCAGGCGGTGGATTCGCCGGGCGAGATCGGCGTCGGCGGGACGGTAATAGCGACGGTTGCCCGCGCGCTGCAGCGGCTTCAATTGGGGAAAGCGCGTTTCCCAATAGCGAAGGATATGCTGGGGCACGCCCAGTTCCCCGGCAAGCTCGCCGATGGTGCGAAAGGCCTGGTCGCTCTTGCCGGTGGCTTCAGCGGCCATGCCGAAGGGCCTCAGTCGCCAGCGATCCGCTCGCGCATGATCTGGCTGGCGCGGAAGGTGAGGACGCGGCGCGGCGCGATCGGCACCTCGACGCCGGTCTTCGGGTTGCGTCCGATCCGCTCGCCCTTGTCGCGAAGGATGAAGCTGCCGAAGCCCGAAATCTTCACGTTCTCGCCCTCGGACAGCGAGTGGCACATGTGGTGGAGGATGCGCTCGACGACGTTGGCGGATTCGGCGCGCGAAAGCCCGATCTCGTTATGCACCGTGTCGGCGAGGTCGGCCCGGGTCAAAGTCCCCGCGTCGGGCCGCCTGATCGTCCCTGCGTCAGCCATTGTTCGTCCTTTCCCCCCCGGAAGTTCGAAGAAGTCTAGTCGAGCTTGCCAGGGAGCGCAATCGCCCTTTGCGGCAGTATGTTAGTAGCGCACGACCGCCGCGCCCCAGGTGAATCCGCCGCCCATGGCTTCGAGCACGATGAGGTCGCCGGGCTTGATCCGCCCGTCCTTCACCGCCGTGTCGAGCGCGAGCGGCACGGAGGCTGCCGACGTGTTGGCATGCTGGTCCACCGTGACGATCACGCGGTTCGGATCGAGGCCGAGCTTCTTGGCGGTGGCGTCCAGGATCCGCTTGTTGGCCTGGTGCGGCACGACCCAGTCGACCTCCCCGGCCTCGTGGCCGGCGGCCTCCAGCGTTTCGTTCAGCACGGCGGCGAGGTTGGTCACCGCGTGGCGGAAGACCTCCTTGCCCTTCATCCTGAGCTTGCCCACCGTGCCGGTGGTGGAGACGCCGCCGTCGACGAACAGGAGGTCGTTGTGGCGGCCGTCTGCGTGGAGCTTGGTGGAAAGAATGCCCTTGTCCTGGGCTTCCACGGACTGGAGGACCAAAGCGCCCGCGCCGTCGCCGAACAGGACGCAGGTGGTGCGGTCCTCCCAATCGAGGATGCGGCTGAACGTCTCCGAGCCGATGACCAGCGCATAGTTGGCCATGCCGCCCTTGAGCATGTTGTCGGCGACCGAGAGGGCATAAAGAAAGCCGGTGCAGACCGCCGCCACGTCGAAGGCGATGCAGTCGTCGATGCCGAGCGCTGTCTGCACCCGGGTGGCGCTTGCCGGGAAGGTCTGGTCCGGAGTCGCGGTGGCGAGCACGATGAGGCCGACCTTGTCCGGAGCGATGCCGGCGGCGTCGAGCGCCTTTTTCGCGGCCTCGGTGGCGAGCGTCGCGGTGGTTTCGCCGTCGGCGGCGATGTGGCGGGCCTCGATGCCGGTGCGCTCGACGATCCATTCGTGGGTGGTGTCGACCCGCTCGGCGAGCTGGGCGTTGGTCACCCGGTTCGGCGGCAGGGCCGAGCCGGTGCCGACGATGATCGAGCGGCGGCTCACTTCGCCGCCGCCGCGGCCGCGGGCAGCCGCACGTTTTCGAGATCGTCGGTGATCTTGCGGGTGAGGTCGGCGCGGGCCATCCGCTCGGCGACGCCGATCGCGTTGGCGACGCCGATCGCATTGGCGCTGCCGTGGCTCTTCACGATGAGGCCGTTCAGCCCGAGGAAGACCGCGCCGTTGTGATTGTTGGGATCGAGATGGTCGCGCATCAGGCGGGCCGCGGAGCGCGAGATGATGTAGCCGAGCTTGGAGCGGAGCGAGCTTGCGAAGGCGCGGCGCAGGAGATCGGCGACGAAGCGGGCCGTGCCTTCGAGCGACTTCAGCGCGATGTTGCCGGAAAAGCCGTCCGTCACGACCACGTCGACGTCGCCGCGGGAGATCTTGTCGCCCTCGATGAAGCCTTCGAAGCGCATGCCCAGATTGCTCGCCTCGCGCAGGATGGCGGCGGCCTCCTTGAGTTCGTCCGTGCCTTTCAGCTCCTCGGTGCCGATGTTGAGGAGCTTGACCCGCGGCCGCTCGACGTCGAGCGCGACTCGCGAATAAGCGGCGCCCATGACGGCGAACTGGACGAGGTTGCGCACGTCGCACTCGGTGTTGGCGCCGAGATCGAGCATGACGAGGTCGTTCTCGCCGAGCGTCGGGAGCAAAGCGGCAAGCGCCGGCCGGTCGATTCCGGGCATGGTGCGGAGTGTGATCTTGGCCATCGCCATCAGCGCGCCGGTATTGCCGGCGGAGACGGCGGCCTGGGCCTCGCCCGCCTTCACGGCGGCGATCATCCGGCCCATGGACGTCGTCTTGGCGCGGCGGATCGCCTGGCTCGGCTTGTCTTCCGAGGCGATCACGTCGGGCGTGTGGACGATCTCGGCAACGGCGGCGAGCGCCTTGTGCGCCTTGTGAGCGCCGAGTTCTCGGCGGATCGCCGTCTCGTCGCCGAAGAGCAGGAAGGTGAGGTCGGGCCGGCTCGCCAGCGCGCGCGCGGCTCCGGCGATCATCACCGCCGGGCCGACATCGCCTCCCATCGCGTCGATTGCGATCCGGGGCGCACTCGCCAAACCTTTAACTCCTCGAGAGCCTGTTCAGCGCGTGCCCTTAGGCGTCCTGGGAGACGATTTCACGCCCATTATAATGGCCGCAGCCGACGCACAGATTGTGCGGAAGGCGCAGCTCGCCGCAATTCGGGCATTCCTGGAAGTTCACCGGCTTCAGCGCGTGGTGGCTGCGGCGCATGTTGCGCTTCGAAGGCGACGTTTTTCTTTTGGGGACAGCCATCCTGGCACCTGTTCCATCTGCTTGAAGTCAATGATGTCTGCGAGCGCGAAAGCCAGTTGCATGCGGCTGTGAAGGGCCGCGGGCCTGGCGGCCGTGATGCTCGCTTGAACGCTGAGCCCTATAGCGATTTCGGCCGCGGTTGCAAGCGTTCGCGCCCCGTGCGACCTGTCCTCCCGGAACGGGGAGACTGCCACCATGATTCTGCCGATCACGCTCACGCTCGCGGGGGCCGCCGCGCTTCTCAACATCTGGATCGCCCAGCGGGTCGGCCGCGCGCGCGTCGCACACAAGGTGTCGATCGGCGACGGCGGCAACGACGCGCTCACCGCCCGCATGCGCGCCCATTCCAACTACACCGAATATACGCCCTTTTTCCTGATCCTGGTGCTGCTGATCGAGATGGCCAAGGGTTCCGAGCTTTGGCTCTGGATCGTCGGCGTCGTCTACATCCTCGCCCGCATCGCCCACGTCTTCGGCATGGAAGCGCGCGGCAAGCCCGGCAAGCTCCGGCTGGTCGGCATCGTCGTGACCATGCTCGTCCTTCTCGGCCTCGCGCTCTACGCCATCTTCATCTCGTACATGGACGCGCCCGAGCCGCGCGGCCGCGGCGATGCGCCGGTGTCCAGCGCCGAGGCGCCGCGGCGCTAGGCTTTCGCCAGCGCCCGATCGCCGACGAAGGGATTGGTCTGCCGCTCCCGGCCGAAGGTGCTCATGCCGCCATGGCCGGGGACGAAGGCGGTGTCGTCGCCGAGCGGCCAGAGCTTGGTCGTGATCGCGTCGATCAGGTCCTGGTGGTTGCCCATGGGGAAGTCGGTGCGGCCGATCGAGCCTTGGAACAGCACGTCGCCGACGATGGCGAGCTTCGACGGCGGATGGTGGAAGACGACGTGGCCGGGCGTGTGGCCGGGGCAGTGATAAACGTCGAAGACGAGGTCGCCGACGGTGACCGTGTCGCCGTCCTCGAGCCAGCGGTCCGATTCGAATGCCTTGGCGCGAATGCCGTAGGATCGGCCGTCATCCTCCAGCCGCGCGATCCAGAAGCGGTCGTCCTCATGCGGCCCTTCGATCGGCACCCCCAATTCCTCCGCGAGGATTCCCGCGCCGCCGCAATGGTCGATATGGCCGTGGGTGAGCAGGATCTTCTCGATGGTGACGCCGTGCTGGCGCGCCGCCGCCTTGACCCGCTCGAGATCGCCGCCGGGATCGGTGAAGGCGCCCTTCATCGTCTTGGTGCACCAGATCAGGCAGCAATTCTGCTGCAGCGGCGTCACCGGGATGATCGCGGCTTTCAAGGGAGGGTTCGTGGCCATGCCCGCGAAATGGCGGCGAGCACGGGCTTATGCAAGCGAGAGCGCTGGGAGGGATCGGGAGGGAGCACGCGGCCAACCCACCCGTTCGGTTCGAGCGAAGTCGAGAACCGTCTCTCGATCGAGGCGAGAAGCCCGACCGCTAAGTCCAAGAAGATTAGCCTCGACTTCGCTCGGCAGGGCGTCTCGACTTCGCTCGACGCGAACGGTTGTGGGGTGCAGAGGATGAGCATGCATTTCGCCCGCTTTGCCCTTCCCCTCCTCGCCCTCCTCTCCGCCGCGCCCGCCGCGGCCATTCCGGAGGAGGAGCTCGACGTCCCATACGTCCCGACGCCGATGCGGGTGGTGGATCGCATGCTCGACCTCGCGCAGCTTCGCGCGAACGAATATCTGATCGATCTCGGATCCGGGGACGGGCGCATTCCGATCGCGGCCGCGGCACGGGGCGCGCGGGCGCTGGGCGTCGACATCGATCCCGCCCGGGTCCGGGAAGCCCAGGCCGCGGCGCGCCTGCGCGGCGCCGAGACTCGCGCGCGCTTCCGCCGTCAGGACCTGTTCGACACACCGATCGGCGAGGCGGACGTCGTCACCATGTACCTGCTGCCCGACATCAACCTGCGCCTCCGCCCGCGCCTGCTCACCGAGCTTCGACCCGGCACGCGCATCCTCAGCCACAATTTCGATCTCGGCGACTGGCGCCCCGACGCCTCGGAAGAGCTGGACGCGAGCCGAATCCACATGTGGATCGTCCCTGCCGTGGTCGGCGGCAGCTGGACGATGCGGCTCGCCGACGGGACGGCGCTGCCCCTGGTGCTGGAGCAAAGGTTCCAGCAAGTGACGGGGACGCTCGGGACAATGCCGCTGACCGAAGTGCGGCTGCGAGGCACAAGCTTCCGCTTCAAGGCCGGGGACCGGAGCTTCGACGGCATCGTCCGCGACGCCGCGATCGAAGCCGCGCCGGGGACTGGACCAGGCTGGAGCGCGACGCGCAGCGACTAAGCGGAGCGGCTGCGTTCAGCCGGGAAAGCCGCTGTCCGCCTCGAACTGCCGCCGCGCCTCGCCGCGCGTTCGCCGGTAGAGGAAGTAGCCCGGAACGGTGACGGCGGTGAGGAAGAGCGGCAGCAGCGGCACCTTGCCGGTGACCGCGACGGCGATTCCGAGCCAGGTTCCGTTGAGCAGCGCGAGCGTGCGCATCGCAGTCTCATTGAGGGTCGGAAAGTCGAAGTCGGCGCGGCCGCCGCTGCGGATGCCGTGCACGCCCTGGTGATCGATCGCGGAGTAAAGGTAAAAGCGCCCGCTCGTTCCCGGCACCAGCCGGTCCGCGACCGCAGCGCCGACGACCGACTTGCCGAGCATATGCGTGCTGCCGTCGGCGAGGCGGAAGCGGATCTTGTCGTAAACGGCGACCTTGCTCCGGCGCTGCTTCAGCCAGATGGCTTCAACCGTTCCGTCGATCCTCCGCGTCCCCATGGCGCCCTCACTCGCCCAGAGCGGCGTAGGTGAAGATCCGGAACCGGTAGCGCTGCTCCGCCCGCATGTTGGCCGCGATCCGGCCGTGCACCGCTTCGTCCCACTGAGTCCAGCGCTGGACGAAGGCGTCGGAACGGGCGCGGTCGCCTGCGTCCTGGACGGCGAGAACCTCGCGGAGCAGCGCTTCGACGGCCGCGGGATAGCGGGCATAATCGATCTGGAGGCGCTGGGTCGCCGGATCGAAGCGCAGCACGCCTTTGTCCACGAACCAGTTGAACTGCATGAGCTGCATCGTCTGGTAGGGCTGGTCGCGGCGCGGCCGGTTGTTCTGCAGCGTCCGGTAGATGCCGCTGGCGTAGAGCGCCCGCACCTGCTCGTCCGCATAATAGCCGCGCTGCCGGAGGCGGGGTGCGGCGAAGAGCGAGACGAGGTCGGCCTTCATCTCCTCGAGCAGGTTTGAATCGGCGCCGAGCGCTTCATCCAGCGTGCGTCCGTCGCGGGTGCGGTCGACGCCGAGATAATGGCCGACTTCGTGCCAGAGCGTGCGCTGGAAGTTGCTTTCGGCGGTGAGATGGCCGGCGAATTGCGGCGCCACCGCTGCGCGCCAGGCACTGCCGGCGGCGCCGAAAATCTCCGGCGCGCGCATGATGTTGGTGCGCAGCAGGATGGTCCGCCCGTAGCGCTCGGTGATGTGCGTCTCGTTCGGGAGGATGGACGCCGTGTTGCCGCCCCGCGACTGGCCGAAGTCGGCGATCACGTCATAGACGCCGACGGGAATGTCTTCGCGAATCCGCTTGCGGCGATCGTAGGGGAGCGCGTCCTCCACCGCCTGGAGGCCCTGCAGCCCGCGGCGCAGCGCCTCCGTTTCCTCGCGCCGGGTGCCGAGCACGCTCAGCGAGTAAAAGGCGCGGGTGCCGTAAAGCTCGTCGTCATAGGTTTCATAGGCGCCGATCTGCGCGTTCAAATTCCTGAACCGCCCGGTGATCCACGACGCGTCACCGGCTTCGTAATCGTTGGTGAGGAGATCGCGGGCCCGGGCGCGCAGATAGCGTGCGAACTGCGCATCGTCGCCTTCCACCGCCGCAGCGGCGTCGCTGAGCAGCCCGTGTGCGCCGACCATCTCGTCGGCATATGCGATCGCATAAGGCGCCGCGTAGAGCCGCGTGGCATCGGGGCGGGCGCGCAGCATCTCCAGCCGCATCCGAAAGCCGGGGTGAAGCGCGTCGAGCACCGGATGCCGCCGCAGCGCATCGAGGTCGCGCGACAGGCTCATCCCATCCTGCCGCCGCACGACCGAGCGGACATCTGTCAGCTCCGCCCTCTGCGCCGGATGCGCATTGAGGTAGGCTTCGAAGGCTTCGGCCGTGAGATCGCGGGGATAAACGTTCTTCCCGGGCCCCGGCATCGGCACCGTCACGAACGGGTCGCGGCGATTGTCGAGCGTCGTCGCGATCGGCCCCTGGAACAGTCGGTACAAGGTCGCGAGGCCGCGCTCCTCCTCCGTATCCGCCGCCGCAAGCGCGGCCCGCACCCGCGCCGCCTGGGCGTGCCGCTGCTCCTCGTACAGGTTCTGGAAGATGCGCCCGACCGCGATCAGCTTCGCGACGGCGATCCGCTCGCCTTCGCTGAGGTGCGACAGGTCCGGCGCCAGCCGCGTCGTCTGGGTCTTCTCGAGGATCTCCTGCACCTGCGCGGGCGTCCAGGCCGCCTGCACCTCGGGCGTTCGGGCCGGCGCGGCGGGCTGAGGAACGGCGTTTGTGTTCGCGCCGGTGCAGGCGGCGGTGGCGGCGAGAAGGAGAGCGATCGCAGCTTTTCTGGTCATGGCGCGGGTGTCGCGCCGCGCCGCGCGCCGGTCAACCCGGCGTGACGATCCGCTCCGCCTCCGCGAACAGCGCCGGATCGACTTTCGCGCCCGACGCCGCCGCATTCTCCTCCACCTGCTCGGGCCGCGAGGCGCCGACGATGGCCGAAGCGACGTTGGGCTCGTGAAGGACCCAGGCAAGCGCGAACTGCCCCAAGGTAAGGCCCGCTTCGGCGGCGAGCGGCTTCACCTTTTCCACCATCTCCAGCACGTCGCGGCGCATCAGCCGCTCCATATAGCCGCCCATCGCCTCGCTCGTGGCGCGCGTGCCGGCGGGCGGCGGCGCGCCGGGCGAATATTTGCCGGTCAGCACGCCCTGGCCGAGCGGCGACCAGACGATTTGCGAAATGCCGTTCGCCGCTGAGAGCGGGATCACATCCTTTTCGGGCCTGCGCCAGAGAAGCGAATATTGCGGCTGGCTGGAGACGAATTTGGCGACACCGGCCATCTCGACCGCCGCTCTGATCTTGTCCGCGGGCCATTCCGAAAAGCCGATGTAGCGTACCTTCCCGCTCTCCACCGCGCGGGTCAGCGCCTCCATCGTCTCCTCGAGCGGGGTTTGGTCGTCGTAACGGTGGCACTGGTAGAGATCGACATACTCGGTCCGAAGGCGCGCCAGAGAAGCGTCGAGCTGCTTCTCCACCTGCGCCCGCGACAGGCCGCTGTCCGTGTCGCTCATCGGGAAATAAAGCTTGGTCGCGAGCACGTACGAATCACGCGGCCGGGTGGAGAGCGCCTCGCCCAGGAACGTTTCCGCCGCACCGCGCCCGTAGACGTTCGCGGTATCGATGAAGTTGATCCCGACGTCGAACGCCCGATCGAGACACGCCCGCGCCTTCTCCGCCTCGACGCCGAGCCCGTAGGTCAGCCACGAGCCGAGCGAAATTTCCGAAACCTGGAGGTCGCTCGATCCGAGCCGGCGATACTGCATGGTCGTTCCTTCCCGTGTCTCAGCACTCCACGACGTTGACCGCGAGGCCGCCGAGGCTGGTTTCCTTGTAGCGTTCGTTCATGTCGAGGCCGGTCTTGCGCATGGTCTCGATGACCTGATCGAGGCTGACCCGGTGCGAGCCGTCGCCGACCAGAGCCAGGCGCGAGGCTTCGATCGCCTTGATGGCGCCAACGGCGTTGCGCTCGATGCAAGGCACCTGGACGAGGCCGCCGACCGGATCGCAGG
This sequence comes from Allosphingosinicella sp., assembly GCA_036388975.1. Taxonomy (GTDB): domain Bacteria; phylum Pseudomonadota; class Alphaproteobacteria; order Sphingomonadales; family Sphingomonadaceae; genus Allosphingosinicella. The sequence goes on from DASVQT010000118.1 coordinate 17,733, forward strand.
TCAGGCCGAGATTATGCTCCATGCCGATCTCGGCCGCATTCTCGACCTGCCAGGGCGTGCCGCCGAGCGCCGCCGTCAGCCCCGCCGCCGCCATGGAGCAGGCGACGCCGACTTCGCCCTGGCAGCCGACCTCCGCCCCCGAAATGCTGGCATTTTCCTTGAACAAGGAGCCGACCGCCGATGCGGTGAGCAGGAAGACCCGCACGCCCTCGTCGGAGGCGCGGGGCGTGAAGCGCTGATAGTAGCGCATGATCGCGGGCACGATGCCCGCCGCGCCGTTGGTCGGCGCGGTGACGACCCGGCCGCCCGCCGCATTTTCCTCGTTGACGGCCAGCGCCCACAGATTGACCCAGTCGAGCACGGTGAGCGGATCCTGCAGCGTCCGCTCCGCCCGCTCCATGAGCAGCCTATGCAGCCCAGGCGCGCGGCGCTTCACGTTGAGGCCGCCCGGCAGGATGCCGCCGATCGCCATCCCGCGATCGATGCAGGCGGACATCGCGGCGACGATCTGGTCCAGCTTGGCATCGATCTCCGCATCGCTGCGCACCGCCCGCTCGTTGGCCCTGACCACGTCGGCAATCTCGATCCCCTCGCGGTCGCAAAAGCCGAGCAGCTCTTCGGACGAGGAGAAATTGTAAGGGACGTCCGCGGGCCCCTCCGGCGGCGCGTTGCGCGATACGGCCGCTTCGTCGACCACCGCGCCGCCGCCCGTCGAATAATAGATCCTGGCGTCGATCTCCGAACCGGCCGCGTCATAGGCGGCGAAGCGCATGCCGTTGGAATGATGCGGCAGGCGCTCGCGCTGCAGGAACCGCATGTCGCGCGGCTCGTCGAAGCCGATCTCCCGCTCGCCCGCGAGCCGGAGCCGCCCCGTTTCGCGGATCCGGGTCACGGCCGCGTCCGCTTCGTCCGGGCAGATGCCGTCCGGCCGCTCGCCCGAAAGCCCGAGCAGCACGGCGCGATCGGTTGCGTGGCCCTTTCCCGTCAGCGCGAGCGAGCCGTACAGGTCCGCCTGGACCCGCTCCGTCCCCGCGAGCAGCCCCGTTTCGCGCAACCCCTCGACAAAGCGGCACGCGGCCGTCATCGGCCCCATCGTATGCGATGAGGACGGGCCGACCCCGATCTTGAAGAGATCGAAGACACTGGAAACCATGAGGCTCTTTCTCCGCCGACGGCGCTCCCGCCGGTCCGCCGCACCAAATGGGCGCCGCCGCCCATGAAGGCAAGCGCACCGCTCGGCAACGCGCCCTTCGTCCTCCTCGACGGCGGCTCCGGCGGCCGCTCGCTGCTGTTCTCGGAGCCGGAGGAGATCGTCGAAGCGCGCCATCCGGCAGCGGTCCGGGCGGCCATCCGGCAGCTGGAGGGACGGGATGCGGCGGGGTTCATCGCTTATGAAGCGGGGCACGCGCTGGAACCGAAGCTCGCGCCTTTGTGCGCGCCGCCGCCTGCGGCCGACGCGCCGCCCCTGCTGTGGTTCGGCCTGTTCGGCGCGCCGCGGGAAGTCGAGCCCGCCGATCTGCTCCCCGATCCGGCGGGCGCCTGGGCGGGCCCGGCCCGCCCGCTGATCGGCCGCGCCGAGCACGGCCGGGCGGTCGCGCGCATCCTCGCCCACATCGAAGCGGGCGACATCTACCAGGCGAACCTCACCTTTCCGGCCGAAGTGCGCTTCGCCGGCCACCCGCTCGCCCTTTACGCCACGATCCGCGCCCGGGCCGGCGCCGCGCACGGGGCGGTGGTTTTTACCGGCGCGCACTGGATCCTTTCCTTCTCGCCCGAACTGTTCTTCGAGATGAAGAACGGCCGCATCCTGGCCCGGCCGATGAAAGGCACGGCGCCCCGCAGCGCCGACCCGGAGACGCTCCGCGCCGATCCCAAGCAGCGCGCCGAGAACCTCATGATCGTCGATCTGTTGCGCAACGACATCTCCCGCGTTTCGCGGCCCGGCTCCGTCGAGGTGCCGCATCTCTTTGCGATCGAGACCTATCCGACGCTCCACCAGATGACGTCCACGGTCACGGCCGAACTCAGCCCCGGAGTCACCCCGTCCAAGGTTCTCGAAGCCATCTTTCCGTGCGGCTCCATCACCGGGGCGCCCAAGATCCGCGCCACGGAGATCATCGCCGAGGTCGAGACGACGCCGCGCGGCATTTATACCGGCGCGATCGGCAGGGTTGCGCCGGACGGAGAAGCCGCGTTCAATGTCGCCATCCGGACCTTGACCCTCCCGGCCGGCGGCGGCGCCGCGCGGATGGGGCTCGGCTCCGGTATTGTCGCGGACAGCCGCGCCGGTGACGAGTGGCGCGAATGCCTCGCCAAAGGAGCCTTTGTGCACGATCCCGACCGCGGCTTCGACCTCATTGAAACGATGCGCTTCGACCCGCGCGACGGCATGCCCGATCTCGAGCGCCACCTCGCCCGGCTGAAGCGGAGCGCCGACGCGCTGGGCTTCGCCTTCGACCGTCACGATGCGCGCAACGAATTGCAGGCGGCGACCTTTCGGCTGCCGGACGTGTCGCGGGTGCGGCTGATGCTCTCGCCGACCGGCGCCGTGGCCATCGAGATCCGGCCGCTTCCGCCGCATCCGGCCGAACCGGTGGAGGTTTCGCTCGCGCTCCGCACCGTCTCCGCCGAGGACTTTCGCCTCGTCCACAAAACCAGCGACCGCGCTTTCTACGATGCACCGCGGCGGGCGGCCGGCACGTTCGAGATTATGTTCGAGGACGAAGCTGGCTTTCTCACCGAAGGAAGCTTCACCCACATCTTCATCGAACGGGGCGGCAAGCTCCTCACGCCGCCGCTGTCGCGGAAACTCCTCCCGGGCATCCTGCGCGAGCGGTTGATCGAGGAAGGCGCGGCCGAAGAGGCCGATCTCCCCGCCGCAGATCTCGGCGAAGGCTTCCTGATCGGCAATGCCGCGCGCGGCCTGATCCGCGCCCGCCTCCGCGCGAGTTGACCCAGATCAGTCTGTTTACGGGAACGAAATGACGGGGGCGATGTTGGCCCGAGGTGATTGCCACCAGTGCCGCGTTCGAACCGAAAACAGGGAGAACGACATGAACACCCGGACCTTTGCGATGATCTTCGGCATAGCGTTCCTGCTCATCGGCCTCAGCGGCTTTCTCATGGCGCCCGCCACGCCCGGCCCTCACCCCGATCTCGAGATGACGCAGGGCTTCGGCCACGCGCTCGGGCTGTTCCCGGTCAACGTCCTGCACAACATCGTCCACATCGTCTTCGGCCTGTGGGGCCTCGCCGCGTCGCGCAGTCTCGGGGGCTCGGTGACCTATTTCCGCGGCGTCGCGATCTCTTATGCGCTGCTCACGGTCATGGGATTGATCGACGCCGGCAAGCTCCACACCACGTTCGGCTTCATTCCGCTCTACGGCAACGACGTCTGGCT
>DASVQT010000119.1:0-15191 GCA_036388975.1 Allosphingosinicella sp.
TCTGCCTCGTCGTGCGGAACTCGATCTTCTTCTCGTAGGGCGCGCCGAGGACGAGACGCTTTACGTAGATGCTCGGCACGTGGATCGCGTCGGGATCCAGCGATCCGACCGGCACGATCTCCTCGACTTCGGCGACGCAGACCTTGCCGGCCGTCGCCATCGGCTGGTTGAAGTTGCGCGCGGTCTTGCGGAAAACGAGGTTGCCCGCTTCGTCGGCCTTCCAACCCTTGACGATCGACAGGTCCGCGCGAATGCCGCGCTCGAGGATGTAGGTCTCGCCGTCGAACTCCTTATGCTCCTTCCCTTCCGCGACGACCGTCCCGACGCCCGTTTTGGTGTAGAAGCCGGGAATGCCCGCGCCGCCCGCGCGGCAGCGCTCGGCGAGCGTCCCTTGCGGGCAGAATTCGACCTCGAGCTCGCCGGCGAGATATTGCCGCTCGAACTCCTTGTTCTCGCCGACGTAGGAGGAGATCATCTTCTTGACCTGACGGGAGCGCAGCAGCTTGCCGAGGCCTTCATTGTCGATGCCCGCATTGTTGGACGCGATGGTGAGGTTCTGGACGCCGCTGCGCTGGATGGCGTCGATCAGCCGCTCGGGGATGCCGCAAAGGCCGAAGCCTCCGGCGCAGATCGTCATGCCGTCGAACAGCAGCCCGTCGAGCGCCGCATCGGCATCGGGATAGATCTTCTTCATGGCCGCTCCGCTGGAAGATGAGGCCTGAGCCGATACGGCGCAGCGCCGAAGGGGTCAAGCGAACCTGAACGAGGGTTCAGGTTGGGCCGCCTCGCGCTTCAAACCCGGCTTCGACAGGCTCAGCCCTAGCGGGAGGATTGTTCTCGTCGACGATCGAGAACAACGTTCACCACAACCGCCAGCCCTGAGCCTGTCGAAGGGCGGATTGCAGCGCCCGGCCTTAACCGACATGCAACCGCTCCCTGCTAGGCCCGCACGGCAACTTTCGAGGCGACCATGCTCCAGCAGCTCAAGCACGACGCGGCGTTCCGCACGCCCTACCGGATCAATCCCGAGCTCGACCGGGCGGCGCTGCGGCGGGACTATGAGGAGCAGGGGCGCGTTCGCGTCTACGGCTTGCTCGAGGACGGAGCGATGCAGCTTTACGAGCATCTCCTCGCCCGCACCGACTGGATCCATCTGATCAGGAGCGACTCGGGCATCATAGAGCTCACCCCGGCGGCGAAGGCGGCGCTTACGGCCGAGGAATGGGCGGCGATCGAGGCGGCGGCGCATGCGCGGGTCAAGGATCATTTTCAGTATCGCTACCAGGCGGTGCGGGTGAATGCGGCCGAGCAGGCGCTGATGGACGACCCGCTCGCCGACTTCGCGCGCTTCATGCAAAGCCCGGAACTGCTCGCCTTTTTGCGCGACGTCACCGGCCATGACGAGCTCGCCTTTACCGATGGCCAGGCGACCGCCTACGGCCATGGCGACTTCCTCACCGGCCATGACGACGATGTCGCCGGCAAGGGCCGTCTCGCCGCCTATGTCTATGGTTTGACGCCATATTGGCGGCTCGAATATGGCGGCCTTCTGCTCTTTCACGGGCCGCACGACCGCACCGTGACCGGCAACGTCCCGCGCTTCAACGTGCTCGATCTTTTCCGCGTGCCGCAGCAGCACAGCGTGTCGCTGGTGACCGAGGCGGCGCCGCACCGGCGCTTCGCCGTCACCGGCTGGCTGCGCCGGGACCAGGCAGAGCCGCCCGCCTCGGCCGATTAACCCGAAACGCCTCCTCGTCCCACTTCGGGACTCGCCATTTTTGCCCCATTGTCTCGGGAGCGAAGCGATGTCAGCCCGGTTTTCACCCGCAGCAAACGGGGAAGAAAACAGGTTCAGGGCCGCCCCGTCCAAGGCCCGCAACAGGAGGCTACAACATGCGCGATCTTCACGCTTTCGAACTCGGTTTCGTTTCCGGCGCCGGCGACTCGCCCACCCCGCCGACCGATCCGTGCGGCTGCCCCACGACCCCGACCAAGCAGCGCAAGGGCAATAACGGCTTCGGCAACGGCGCCGACGCCAACCTCGCCGCGCCCGGCAATTCGGGCAGCACCGGCGGCGGCAAGGCCGGCAGCGTCGGCGACGCCCGCGGCCCGCGCTAAGCATTCGCCCCAGCGCGGAACGTCAGCCCGCGCGAATGGCAAGGAAAAGGCCCCGGGGAGCGATCCCCGGGGCCTTTTTCGGTTCGGCTCGCGTGCTGCAAGCCGGGCTTCGACAGGCTCAGCCCTGGCGGTATTCGAGGTCCGCGAGTTCCCGGTGCCCAGGTCTGGAGCGACGCAAAGCCGCTAGCCCTGAGCTTGTCGAAGGGCGGGTTGCAGCGCCCCGCCGCCCCGCGCTTCAGCCGCGCAGCTTGGCGAGGACGCCCTGAAGCTGCATGGCGTTGGACATGTCGCCCTCGACCTTGAGCTTGCCCTGCATGAAGGCGGTCATGCCGTCGAGCTTGCCGTCGCGCATCGCTTCCCAATCGGCCCAGGCGACCTTGATCGTCGTGTCGGCGGGCGCGTCTTCCTCCGTCACGTCCTGGCCCGCCCCGTCGAGCAGGATCACGCCCTCGTCGCCGAAGTCGAGCTTCACGCGCTTGCCGGGGAGCCAGGCGCTGCGCTCCTTCAGGGCTGCCGCCATTTCGGTCTTGTTCATAGGTCTTCGATGCTCCGCTTCAGAACGCAGGGGAGCCCCATCCGTACTTCGCGCGCGCGGCGCGTCAAGGCTGACACGGGAGTCAGTAGCCGGCCCGCCGCTCGACAGCGGCGGCGCGGCGCATTAGGCGCGCGGCCATGAGCATCAGAACGGGCGGCCGCATCCTCGTCGACAATCTCGTGGCGCAGGGGTGCGACCGCATCTTCTGCGTGCCGGGCGAAAGCTATCTCGCCGTTCTCGACGCGCTGCACGACACGCAGGCGATCGACCTGGTGGTCTGCCGGCAGGAGGGCGGCGTCGCCTATATGGCGGAGGCCGACGGCAAGCTGACGGGGCGGCCGGGGATCGCCTTCGTCACGCGCGGGCCGGGCGCCACGAACGCGTCCGTCGGCGTCCACGTCGCGCACCAGGATTCGACGCCGATGATCCTGTTCATCGGCGACGTGGCGCGCGGCGACCGAGACCGCGAAGGGTTTCAGGAGGTGGACTTCCTCACCATGTTCGCGCCGCTTTCCAAATGGGCGGCGCGGATCGAGGATGCGCGGCGAATCCCGGAGTATGTCGCCCGCGCTTATGCGACGGCGACGTCGGGGCGCCCCGGGCCGGTGGTGCTGGTCCTCCCCGAAGACATGCTGCGCGACGAAGTGGAAGCCGCCGACCGGCCCAAGGTCCCGCACTTCGCGCAGCCCGCCGACGAGCCGGCGATGGGCGCCTTGGTCGGCATGCTCGAAAAAGCCCGCGCGCCGCTCGCCATCGTCGGCGGCGCCGGCTGGTGTTCGAGCGCGACGTCCCTGTTCGCGCAATTCGCCGAGCGGATCGGCCTGCCTGTGGCCGCGGCCTTCCGGCGGCAGGACGCCTATCCGAACACCGGCCCCGTTTATGCCGGCAATCTCGGCTACGGGCCCAATCCGAAGCTCGTCCAGCGGGTGAAGGACGCGGACCTGCTGCTCGTCGCCGGCGCGCGGCTCGGCGAGGCGACGACGGACGGTTATACGCTCGTCACGCCCGATCATCCCGGGCAGATCCTGGTCCACGTCCATCCCGATCCCGAAGAGCTCGGCCGCGTCTACCGCACGGACCTTCCGATCTGCGCCGACATGCTCGAGTTCGCCAAGCTCGCCGCCCACTGGGAACTGGACGCGCCCCTTTCCTTCTCCGGCGCGGACGCGCACGACGATTATCTCGACTGGACGACCCCGCAGCCGACCGGCGCGGCGCTCGACCTCGGCCAGTGCGTCGCGGCGATGCGCGAGGCGATCGGCGGGGACCAGGCGATCATCTGCAACGGGGCCGGCAACTTTTCCGGCTGGTGGCACCGCTTCTGGCGCTACGGCGCAATGCGCTCGCAGCTCGCGCCGACCAACGGATCGATGGGCTACGGCGTGCCCGCCGCCGTCGCGGCCGCGCTTCGCTTTCCGGTGCGCACGGCGATCGCGGTGGCCGGCGACGGCGATTTCCTGATGAACGGACAGGAGCTCGCCACCGCGGTCCAGTACGGCGCGGACGTGCTCGTGATCGTGGTCGACAATGGCAGCTACGGCACGATCCGGATGCACCAGGAGCGCGACTATCCCGAGCGCGTGTCGGGCACGACGCTGCGCAGCCCCGATTTCGCGGCGCTGGCGCGCGCTTATGGCGGCTGGGCGGAGACGGTGGAGCGGACGGAAGAGTTCGCGCCGGCCTTGGCGCGGGCTTTAGGGGAGCGCGGGGTGCGCCTCCTTCACCTCAAGACGGACGTGGAGCAGATCACCGCGGCGACGACGATTTCGAAGCTCAGGGCGCGCGCAAAGGGCTGAACAACTTCCAAAACCGCCAGGGCTGAGCTTGTCGAAGCCCGGTTTGCAGCGGACCGACGTCGAGTGCTGCAATCCGCCCTTCGACAGGCTCAGGGCTGGCGGGTTTGATTCGCGCGGCTAAAGCCCGAACAGCCCCGAGCCCGCGAGGCTCTTTTCGAGGTGGTCGCGCGGCTTGCCCAGCGCGCGCCTCAGGAAATAATCCTGCACCATCTGCGCCTGCGCTTCGAGGCCGGCCGCGGCGAAGGGCTGTCCGGGCTCGTATTCGTACATGCGCTTTTGGACTCCGCCGACGGCGAGGAGTTCGCGCAGATAGCGGGCGACGAAGCGGACGACGCCGAGCTCGGCCCATTGAATGACGTGGACCAGTTCATGCGCGAGCAGGCCCTGGCCGATCAGCGGCGCGTCGGCGAAGTCGTCGGCGAGGTGCCGGCCGAAATAGATGGTGCGGCGGAGCGTGATGGCGTCGGCCGCCGGGCTGCTCAGCGCAACCGCGGCGATGTGGTTGATGCCGTAGCCGTCGTTGAGGCGAACGCGTCCGTAATCGAGCCGGTCGCCGAAGATCGGGCGCAGCAGCGCGACTTCGCCCGCACTGAGAGGCCTGATTCCATAGGCCATGCTGCGCCCTGATCCGCGGGGGAGAACCGGCGCGCGGCGGCGGCATTGACGCCCCGCCGCGGACCGGCATCCGAAAGTCGCTTAAAGCTTGTTGATGACGCCCTTGACGGCGCCCTTCAGCTCCTGGCCGTGGCCCTTGGACTCCTGGGCGGCGCCTTCGCTGCGCACCGCCGGGTCCGGGCTGCCCTGCTTGGCGGCACCCACCGCCTTGTTGACATTGCCTTTGAGCTTGTCGGTCATTTCGCCCATGGTCCGGTCCTCTTTACTCGGGTGCGGCGCGCCGGGTCGGGCGCCGCTAACCTGGGTTGAGAACGACGACGCAGCATGCGCGGTTCCGGAAGGCTTAAAGGCCGAACGGGTACATGTCGTCCTCGCCGCCCCCACCGGGCTGGGCGGCGCCGGGTAGCGGCGTCACGGCCGAAGTCTCGTCGAACCAGACGAAGGCGTCGAACTGCTTCGGGAGCACGGCCTCGGCATAATGGCTCCAGCGCTCGGTTTCGGGGCGGTAGATGACGCCGATGAAGCGCTCCAGACGCGGCTCCAAAAGGGCCTCTACCGCCGCCTCGTTCACCCCCTGCCCCATGTCGAGCAGGAAGCGCGGCACGCCGGCCTCGTGGCAGACGCGCTCGTAAGAGCCGGCCAGCGACGGACGCACCGTCTTCACCTCCATCTCGCCGTCCCAGTTGGTGGCGGCGGCGACCGTGCCCGTGTGGGTGCCGAAGCCGATCAGGCGCGAAGCCTCGCCGAAGCGCTCCTTGACGAGCTGGCCGATGTTCAGCTCCTCGCGCTGCATGCCCATTTCGGTGTGCGCCGCATTGCCGATATGGCTGTTGTGCGCCCACACCACCGCCTTGGATTGCGGGCCTCTTGCTTCGAGAATCTGGCAGAGCGTTTCGAACATGTGGGTGTCGCGCAAATTCCAGCTCTCGGCGGAGCCGTAATACATGACGCGGTAATATTCCTCGGCATTCTTGACGAGGCGGGCGTTGGCGGCGGCGTCCAGCCATTCGTCGCCGTCCCCCGCCCCGTCTTTGGCAACGTCCTCCACGCGCCGGGCGAGCAGTTCGCGGAGCATCTGCATGACCTGCGCTTCGCAGCGGGCATAGCCTTCACTGATCGCCATCCGGCCATAGCCTTGCGGATCGTCCCGCCACGGCGCGAGGCAGCCGTAGCGCTCGCGCGCCACCGCCGCAGCCTCAGGATCGACTTCGTCCAGATAGTCGATCACCGCGCGGATCGAGCCGCCCATATTGTAGAGGTCGAGCCCGTAGAAGCCGGTGCGGGCGGCGGGCTCCAGCGCCTCGTTACGGGCGCGCAGCCAGCGCACGAAATCGTCCACGTCGCGATTGCGCCACATCCAGGTGGGAAAGCGGCTGAAGGGCGACTCCTCCCCTTCCCGTTTCGGACGGCCGCGCACGTAGCGGTCGATCGACGCGGCGTCCGGCCAGTCGGCTTCGACGGCGACGATGTCGAAGCCGTGGCGCTCGACGAGGCGGCGGGTGATGGCGGCGCGGGCGCGGTAGAATTCGCTCGTGCCATGCGAGGCTTCGCCGAGGAGCACGACGCGGGCGCTTCCAAAGCGATCGAAGACTTCCGCGAATGCGGGATCGTCGATGTCGGGAAGCGGCTCGGCGGCCTCGGCAACGACCTCGGCAATGGGGCGCGAGCGCCCGCCCTTTTCGTTCCAGCCATGGGCGCCGATCAGCGGCACGAAGCGGACCTGGCCCATTTCCTCCTGCTCGAAATCCTCCTCGTCGACTCGCGTCACCTTGTAGAGCGTCTGGACCTCGTCGGGCTCGCCGACCGGCATGACGAGACGCCCGCCGACCTCGAGCTGGAAGAGCAGGGTTTCGGGAACGTGGCTGCCGCTCGCGGAGCAAACGATGACGTCGAACGGCGCTTCGGACGGGAGCCCGCCCGTGCCGTCGCCCTGGTAGATGGAGACGTTCTCATAGCCGAGCGCTTCCATGCGCGCGCCGGCCTGCTTCGCCAGTTCCTCGTGCCGCTCGATCGCCCAGACCTGCTCGGCGAGCTGCGCGAAAATGGCCGCGGCATAGCCCGACCCCGCGCCCACTTCGAGCACCCGGTCGCCGGGCGAAATCTCCGCGGCTTCGGCCATGAGCGCGACGATGTACGGCTGGGAGATCGTCTGCTCCGCCTCGATCGGCAGCGGCGTGTCCTCATAAGCCGAAGCGCGCGCATTGTCGGCAACGAACGCCTCGCGCGGCACGGCGCGAAAAGCGGCGAGGATGCGCGGGTCGCCGATGCCGCGCCCGGCGATCTGCCGCTCCACCATGCGCGCGCGCTGCGTCTCGAAGTCGGTCATCCGCGTCTCCTTGCCACGGACAACATCGAATGGAGCTCCGGGTTGCGCCGGCTCAGATCAAACCGGCGAGCGGGCTCGACGGATCGGCGTAGCGGCGCTGGCCCATGCGGCCGGCGCGGTAGGCGAGGCGGCCCGCTTCGACGGCCGACTTCATGGCGCTCGCCATCAGCACCGGGTCCTTGGCTTCGGCGATGGCTGTGTTCATGAGAACGCCGTCGCAGCCCAGTTCCATGGCGACCGCCGCGTCGGAAGCCGTGCCGACGCCGGCGTCGACGAGAACGGGCACGCCCGCGCCTTCGACGATGAGGCGGATGGTGACGCGGTTCTGGATGCCGAGGCCGGAGCCGATCGGAGCGCCGAGCGGCATGATCGCCACCGCGCCGGCTTCTTCCAGTTGCTTGGCGGCGATGGGATCGTCGACGCAATAGACCATCGGCTCGAAGCCTTCCTTGACGAGCACTTCGGTCGCCTTCAGCGTCTCGCGCATGTCGGGGTAAAGGGTCTTGGCCTCGCCCAGCACTTCGAGCTTCACGAGATTCCAGCCGCCCGCCTCGCGCGCCAGGCGCAGGGTGCGGATCGCATCGTCGGCGGTGAAGCAGCCCGCCGTGTTCGGGAGATAGGTGAAGCGCTTGGGATCGATGAAATCGGTCAGCATCGGCTGGTTCGGATCGGCGATGTTGACCCGCCGCACGGCCACCGTGACGATCTCCGCGCCCGACGCTTCCACGGCGGCCGCATTCTGCTCGAAGCTCTTATATTTGCCCGTGCCCACGATCAGCCGCGAGCGGAAGGTCCGCCCGGCGACGGTCCATGTGTCGTCCTGCATTTCTTCACCGCGCGCCATGTCAGCCTCCGCCCACGAAGGTGACGATCTCGAAATCGTCCCCGTCCTCGATCTTCACCTCGGCAAGCGTGGAGCGCGGCACGATTTCGAGATTGCGCTCCACCGCGACGCGCGTCGGCTCGAGCCCGAGCTCCAGCGCAAGGTCGGCAACGCTCGAGCCCGCCGGCACGCGCCGGTGCTGGCCGTTGACCGTGATCGACAAAGTCTCTTCCATCCGCCTTTGCGCTCCCTTGCCGAGGGGCATATAGGCGCTCCCCATGGCGACGCCACCGGTGATCTTCGTCCTCAACGGACCCAATCTCAACCTGCTCGGCACGCGCGAGCCGGACATTTACGGCTCCGACACGCTGGACGACATCGCGACCCGGCTCGAAGACCGGGGCCGCGAACTCGGCCTCATGGTCGACATGCGCCAGTCCAATCACGAGGGGCATTTGATCGACTGGCTGCACGAGGCCCAGGCGACCGGCGCCAAGGCTGTGATCCTCAATGCGGGCGGCTTCACCCACACGTCCGTCGCGCTCCACGATGCGGTGAAGTCGGTCTCCACCCCGGTCATCGAAGTGCACCTTTCGAACCCGCAGGCGCGGGAAAGCTTCCGCCGCCGGAGCTTCATCGCGGCGGCGGCCAAGGGAACAATCGCGGGCTTCGGCGCGCTGGGATACGAGCTTGCTCTGGACGCGGCTGCGCGTCTCTGAGTATGGCCGCCCCCAAGGGTCCCCATCAAAGTACTACTTTGATGGGATCCCCCATCAGGGGACTGAGACATGACCAAGGAAAAAGAAGGCTCGAACGGGGGCATGAGGGTCGATGCCGACCTCGTGCGCTCGCTCGCCGAGATGCTGAACACGAACGACTTGACCGAAATCGAGGTCGAGGACGGCGACCGGCGCATCGTCGTCAAGCGCCAGGTGACCGTGCAGCACGTCGCCCAGGCCGTCGCGGCGCCCGCGCCGGCGGCCGCTCCGGCGCCCGCCGCCGCCCCGGCTCCCGCCGCGCCCGCCGCCGCCGACATCCCGCCCGCCGCCCATCCGGGCACGGTCAAGTCGCCCATGGTCGGCACCGTCTATCTCGCAGGCGAACCCGGCGCGCGGCCGTTCGTGGCGCCCGGCGGCACCGTCAAGGAAGGCGACACCTTGGTCATCATCGAAGCGATGAAGGTCATGAACCCGATCGTCGCGCCCCGCTCCGGCACCGTTGTCCAGGTCCTCGTCCAGGACGGCCAGCCGGTCGAATACGACCAGCCGCTGGTGATCGTCGAATAATGAAGATCCAGAAGGTCCTGATCGCCAACCGCGGCGAGATCGCGCTGCGCATTCACCGCGCCTGCCACGAAATGGGGATCAAGACGGTCGCCGTGCATTCGACCGCGGATTCGGACGCCATGCACGTCCGCCTCGCCGACGAAGCCATCTGCATCGGCCCGCCGCCGGCGAACGAATCCTATTTGAACATCCCTAACATCATCTCGGCGGCGGAGCTGAGCCACGCCGACGCGATTCACCCGGGCTACGGCTTTCTTTCGGAGAATGCCCGCTTCGCCGAGATCGTCGAGCTCCACAACATCATCTGGATCGGCCCCAAGCCCGAGCATATCCGGATCATGGGCGACAAGATCGAAGCGAAGCGCACCGCCGCCAAGCTCGGCCTGCCGCTCGTCCCGGGCTCCGACGGCCCCGTCGAAGGCTTCGACGAAGCGCGTGAAGTCGCGAACGCCGCGGGCTACCCCGTCATCATCAAGGCGGCGTCGGGCGGCGGCGGGCGCGGCATGAAGGTCGTGCGCTCCGAAGACGAGCTCGAAGCGCAGATGATGCAGGCGCGCTCCGAAGCCAAGAACGCGTTCGGCGACGAGACCGTCTACATCGAGAAATATCTCGGCAATCCGCGCCACATCGAATTCCAAGTGTTCGGCGACGGCGCCGGCAAGGCCGTGCATCTCGGCGAGCGCGACTGCTCGCTCCAGCGCCGTCACCAGAAGGTTCTCGAAGAAGCCCCCTCCCCAGTCATCTCGGCCGAGCAGCGCGCCCACATGGGCGGCATCGTGTCGCGCGCCATGTCCGACATGGGCTATCGCGGCGCCGGCACGATCGAGTTCCTCTACGAGGACGGCGAATTCTACTTCATCGAAATGAACACGAGGCTCCAGGTCGAGCATCCGGTGACCGAGATGATCACCGGCATCGATCTGGTGCGCGAGCAGATCCGCGTCGCCGCCGGCGAAGGCCTCTCCGTCACCCAGGACGACGTCCAGCTTCGCGGCCACGCGATCGAATGCCGGATCAACGCCGAGGACCCGAAGACCTTCGCCCCCTCGCCCGGTACGGTGAAGAATTACGTCGCGCCCGGCGGCATGCACGTGCGCGTCGATTCGGGTCTCTACGCCGGCTACAAGGTGCCGCCCTACTACGACTCGATGATCGCCAAGCTGATCGTCTACGGCACCACCCGCGAACGCTGCATCATGCGTCTGCGCCGCGCCCTCGAGGAGTTCGTCGTCGAAGGCATGAAGACGACGATCCCCCTCCACCAGAAATTGATCAAGGACCCCGAATTCAACGAGGGCGCCTACACGATCAAGTGGCTTGAGGAATGGCTCGCCAGGGACGAGGCCTGAGTTTCCTCCCCATCGCGAGATGGGGAGGGGGACCACCCGAAGGGTGGTGGAGGGGTAGATGGCTCGGACTGCGAGTTTCCCTTCCGATCACCCCTAAACCGGCGCCTTTTACCCCTCCACCATGCTTCGCATGGTCCCCCTCCCCAAGCCTTGCTTGGGGAGGAACTAGCTCGCCAGCGCCCTTAGATACGCCAGAAACCGCGGATGCGTGCCGACCTGCTCGAGGAGCCGGATGACGGCGCGGTAGCCTTCCTGGTTGTTGGTGAGGATGACGAGGCCTTCGCCGGTGCGCGGGACGACGTAGGCGAAGGTCCATTCCCCGCGGTCGGCGCCGGTATGCCACAGGATGCGGTCCTCGCCGAACACGGCGAGGTCCCAGCCCAGGCCCCAGCCCACTTCGCTCGGGCACACCGCCTCGCGCGCCGGCGGGCATTGCCGCTCGCGGATGCTGACCTGGAGCCGCTCCCGGTCGGCGGCGACGGCGGGGGTGAGGTTCTGCCGCCCCGCCACCGAGATCAGGAAACGCGCATAATCCAGCACGGTGGTGTGGACTTCGTCGGACGCCGTCCAGGCCGTGCGCCGCTGCACCTCGATCCAGTTCCCGTCCTTGTCGGTCGGCCGGGCGAGGCGCGCGTCGAACCAGGGCCGGTGCGTATAAGCGGTGTCCGCCATCCCCGCCGGGCGGAAGACCAGCTCTTCGGCGAGCCGCTCGAACGGCGTTCCGGTGCGCCGCTCGGCATAGCGCGCCATATATTCGAAGCCTTCGCCCGAATAGCCGACCCGCGTCCCCGGCTCGGCGTCGAAGCGAAGCCGGCCGTCGGTCATGCGGCGCCAGTTGGCGAAGCCGGTGCGGTGGGTGAGCGAGATGCGCGGCGTGAGCAGCCTGTGGCGCGGATCGGCGGCGAGATCCGGATCGACCCACCAGGGGTGCATCGGCTCGTCGATGCCGAGGCGCCCGGCGGAGGCGGCGCGAAGCACGATTTCGGCGGAGATCGGCTTGGACAGCGACGCCACGTTGTAGAGCGTCGAGACCGTCGCGGGCACGCCCGGGCTCTGCTCGCCCCAGGCGCCCGCCCAGGCGATGCGGCCATTCTCGATGCGGGCGATGGCGACGCTCGGCACCCGCGTTTCGGCGAGGATCGCCGCGGCGCGCACCGAAGCGGGCGGCGCCGGCACGGGCGCAGGTGCGGTTGCGGTCGCGCCCGGCGCCTGCGGGGGCTGGGCCGCGGCCGGCATCGTCATGGCAAGGGCCGCCGCCGCGAGGGTCCTGATCGTCATCTGCCCGTCTCCTTCAGGGCCGTGTATTATGTAAGCAACACACGCCGGTAAAGAGGGCGGACCCCCACTGAAACCTTTGAAACCAACTTTCCCCGGTGCCGACATGCGGCTGTTGCGGGCGCTTCCTATCCGGGGATCACGACATTCGAAGAAACGGACAAGGAGCAGACAAGTGGACATGATCGAGTGGCAGCTGGCTCGGGAGGAGCGCGTCGAAACGAATGCGGCCGGCACCGGCGCCGGCGCCGCTCTTCCGCTCGTCCTCTGGGCGGTGGTGATCCTCGGCGCGAGCGGCCTGACCGCGGCCGACCAGCTCCCCTTCTGGCTCTGCGTCCTGGTGGTCGCCTCCCCGTCGGCCCTGCTGATCCTCGGCCTGTGGATCAGGGACCTGATCGCCGGCGCCGGTGCCGGCGACGGTCACGGCCCGCTCCCGGCGAACCGCAGCGGACCCAGCCTCGCCTGAGTCCGCTCGACTTCCGGAGAAAAGCGCAATAGCCTCCGCCGCTTAGACTGTGTCCGAGCGGCGGGGGTTTTTGCGATGTCGAGAAGGGTCGGGTGGATCGCACCCGCTTTGGCGCTGCTCGCGGCGGCCGCGCCCGCTTCGGCCCAGGCCCCCTCGCCCGCCCCCTCACGGGCCCCGGCGCGCTGGCACCTCGACGGCTCCACCGACCGCTGCCTGCTGTCCCGCCGGCTCGAGGGGGCGCCCGTTTCGGCCAATTTCATCCTGCGCACCATTCCCGGCTCCGGCCGCTACGACGTGATCCTCGCCGCGCCGGACCTGTCGTCCGACGTTCGGCGCCCGGGCCGGCGCGGCGTGCTCACCCTTCAGCCCGGCGGCACAAGCCATGCCCGCGAGGGGAGCAGCGTCGAACTGCCGGCCGCGGTCGGCAACGGTGTCGCCTTCGGTCCACTGCCCGCCGCCTTCGCCGCCGAGCTGGCGCGCGCTTCGGCGCTCGAACTCGCCGACGACCAGGGCCGGCCGCTCGGCCGCTGGACCGTGCCGATCGGCGCCCGGGCCGCGGAAGCCCTCGCCGCCTGCGAAGCGGAAAAGCTGGTCGACTGGGGCGCGGACCCCGCCGCCGTGCAGGCGGGCGCGACGCCCCCGCGCCCGGTGCGCGATCCCGCATCCTGGCTCACCATCCGCGACTTCGGCCTGGCGACGACCACGCAGGCCGCCGCCTACATGGCCGTCTTCCGCCTGGTCGTCGGCACGGACGGACGGGCGTCCGACTGCCGCGTGATCGAGTCGGCGGGCAATGTCGATCTGACCGGCGCCTGCCGCGCCCTTTCCTCCCGCGCCCGCTACGAGCCCGCGCGCGACTCGAGCGGCAATCCGGTGCGCTCCGTCGCGGTGCACGTCACGGGCATGCGCGTCGACGTGAACTTCCGGATCGTCGGCTGAGGGCCTGAAACAATCGAAACCAATCTTCGTGCCCCGCGACACGAAGCTGTTGCACGCGGAGCCTAGCAAGACCGGGTAAGCGACCGGGCCGGAGGCGTCATGCCTTCGGCGATGCGCGCGGCGCTGCACCTTGCGTATCTCAGGAGCAGTTTCACATGTGCAACACGACGGGCCTTCTGGCCCAGCTCGACCAGCCGGCCGCCGGCGCATCCGCGGATCCGGCCGAAGCCGCGTTCGCCGAAAGCCTTCTCGCCACCGTTCGCAACGCCGCCACCGCGATCATGATCTCGGTCGGCCACCGCACCCACCTGTTCGAAGCGATGAAGGAAGGCCCGGCGACCAGCGCCGAGCTCGCCGACCGCGCCGATCTCGACGAGCGCTACGTGCGCGAATGGCTGGGCGCCATGGTGACCGCCGGCATCGCCACCATCGACCGGGCGAGCCGCCGCTACGCCCTTCCCGCCGCCCACGCCGCCTTTCTCGGGCGGGACGCGGCGAACGGCAACATGGCCGCGATGTTCCAGTTCATTCCCGTCATGGGCGGCGTCGAAAGCCGCATCGTCGAATGCTTCCACAATGGCGGCGGCGTGCCTTACGAAGCCTATGAGCGCTTCCACGAAGTGATGGCCGAGGAAAGCGCGCAGACCACCGTCGCCGCGCTCGAAGACTCGATCGTGCCGCTCGTTCCGGGCCTCGCCCGCCGCCTCGAACAGGGCATTGCCGTCGCCGACATCGGCTGCGGCCAGGGCAAGGCGCTGAACCGCCTCGCCGCCCTTTATCCGGCGAGCCGCTTCACCGGCTTCGATCTGTGCGAGGAGACGATCGCCGTCGCGCGCGCCGAAGCCCGGGCGCTCGGCCTTTCCAACATCGAGTTCGAGCAGCGCGACGCGACGCACCTTTCGGCGAGCGAAGGCTTCGACCTCATCTTCACCTTCGATGCCGTGCACGATCAGGCGCATCCGGCCGCCGTGCTCGCCAACATCCGCCGCCTCCTCCGTCCCGGCGGCGTTTACATCATGCAGGACATCGACAGCCGCAGCGACGTCGCCGACAATATCGGCCACCCGCTCGCCCCCTTCATCTACGCGATCAGCTGCATGCACTGCATGACGGTGAGCCTCGCGCAAGGCGGAGTCGGGCTCGGCGCGGCCTGGGGCGAGGAGCTCGCCGCCGCCATGCTGAAGGACGCCGGCTTCCGCTCGGTCGAGGCGCACCGGCTCGAGCACGACGTGATGAACATCTACTTCGTTTGCCGCGGCGATTGACGGCGCCGCGGCGGAGGCCGCGTCCGGGCGGGGAACAGGCATCCCCCCCGCTGACCCCTCTCAAGGCGTTCGGGGCGTCAAACCCCCGGGCTCTTCCGGGCGCGGCCTCCACCTATTCCAAGCCTCACCCGGCCCCGTGCGCATCCACGCACGGGGCCGCTGCGTAATTGCAGCGAGAATGGCGCGGCGGCATCGGACCCGATCCGCGTCCTTCGCCGTTTCAACACGCCCGGCAGAAGGATTGGTCTTCATTATGAATGCGCGGATCGGACGGCCAGCGAGACGCGCGCCCGGCCTCGGCGCCCGCGCGAAGCGGACTTTCCTGCTTCTCGCAGGCGCGGCGGCGGCGTCCTGCTCGCCGCTCAGGACCTTCGATGCGCTCGTGCCCAAGGACCCCG
>DASVQT010000120.1:0-20355 GCA_036388975.1 Allosphingosinicella sp.
GAAGGGCTGCGGGAAGCGCGAGGGCGAGGGCGGCCGCGCCCGGGCTCGGCAGGGCGGAGGCGAGCGCCGGGTCTCCGACGATGGAATTGAGCGCCGTGCCCCAGAGTTCGGGCACGCTCGCGGCGGCGCGGCAGGCCGCGATGGCCGCGCCGACGAGAGCGACGAGCGCAAAGGCGGGCTCGCCGATTCGGCGGCCGAAGCCGGCGAGCAGCAGGGCCGCGGCAAGCCAGCCGGCGGCGACGAGGTCCGCGGGCAGGAGATCGAAGGCGGCCGCGCCGAGCAGGATGGCGGCGGCCGCGGCGGCCATGAACAAGGGCGGATCGGCCGGCATCTCCTCGCCGCCATGCGCGCGCTGCAGCCAGGAGAGGAGAAAGGCGGCGGCGGCGAGACCGAGGGCGATGCCGCCCCAGCCCGCCGGCACGAACAGCTCGGGCCAGACGAGGCGCAGCAGGATGAACGGCGCGGCGAGCGCGGCGGCGGCCATGGCCGTGCGCAGCAGCCGGTCGCCCTGGGCCGCCAGCGGGATATAGGCGCCCGCGAACAGGAGCGTCGCGACGGCCGCGACCCAGAGCACGGCCGGATCGCGGCCGTCGGCTTTTACCGCAATGAGCAGCAATGCGAGAAGCAGCGCCGCAGCGGGCGCGAAGCGATGCTCGGCGCGGATCATCGACAAAGCGACGGCGGCGAGCGCCAGCGCTCCGAACATCAGCCAGGCGAGCGGCCCGAGATCGACGCGGCCGACAAGGATGGCGAGCTGGACCAGCCCGATCGCCAGCGGCTGTATATAGCTCATTTCGCGCCCGCCGCCGGGCCTCAGCAGGGCGGCCGCGACGGACAGAGCGACGACGAAGAAGCCCGCCGCCACGGCGTCGGCGGGCGCGCGTCCGAGCAAGAAGAAGGTCCAGGCGAAACTGAAGACGACGGCGGTCGCCGCCAGCCAGGTCCAGCCGCGCCGCCAGGCAATGCCGAAGACGAATCCGTTGACGAGGGTGAGGTAGACGAGCAGCGGCACCGCGCCGGAGTCCGGATCGCCGACGAGGGCGGGCGTCAGGAAGCCGCCGATCAGCCCCATCAAAGCGGTCGCCGCGCCCTGGCGCAGCGACAGGACCAAGGCGGCGACGCTCACCAGGAACATGATCGCCGCCGCGGTGCGCGCGTCGAGGAGGTCGTAAAGGACGTGGCTGCCGTAAGGCACGGCATAAAGGATGACGATGCCCGCGCCGGTCAGCGCCTGCGCCGCGCGCGGATCGCCGGCCAGCCAGCGTATCTTGCCGGCATATTCGCCGACCGCGACCAGAGCGAGGCCGAAGATGGCGGCGCCGATCATTCGCGCCTGGGGCGTGAGCAGGCCGACTTCGATCGAATATTTGATGAGAAAGAAGCCGGCGCCGATCATCGCCGCGCCGCCGGCCCAGATCAGCAGCCGCCCGGCCACCAGCCGCTCGAACATGGCGGAGAAGGATTCCTCCTCCTCGGGCTCACGCTCGCGCTCGGGCTCGGGCTCGGGCTCGGGCTCGTACTCGGGCTCGCGGTCCGGCTCATGCGGGCGCGGCGGAGGCTGCCAGGTGAGCGGGGGCGGTTCGGGTGCGGCGACAAAGGGTGCAGGCGCCGGTTCGGCCGGCTGCGGCGCCCGCTCGGCCTGGGCCGGCGGCGGCGAAGGCTCGGGCGTGGGCGCCGCCTCCTCCGGCAGAAGCGAAGCGGCGCCGGCGCGGCGCCACCGCTCGCCCTCGAGCGCGTCCACCGCCGCTTCCAGCCGCCGGATGCGCGCCTGGAGCGTTGAGGTGCGGGCGAGCAGCACCAGCACCCCGATCGGGGCGAACAGGATGGCCAGGCCGACGAGGATGGCAAGCGCCGTCATGGCCGGCTCCTATCCGGCCCGCGCCGCGGCGGCGAAGGGCGTCAGATGCGCGACAGCGGCACCTGCGACACGTCGCCTTCCCAGCCGGCCCGCGCCCGGGCGAGGGCCGCGGCGGCGGCGTCGCGATTGCCGAGCCCTTCCTCCGCCTTGGCGAGCGCATACAAAGCGAGCGGGTCGTTGGGCCAATTTTCGAGGGAGGCGACGAGCTGTTCGCGCGCGTCGGCATGGTTGCCGGCGGCGAGCAGGGAGGCCGCGAGGCTCCGGCGCGTCGAATACCACCAGAGCGGCGGATCGGAGCCGAAGCGCGCCGCCGCCTGCCGGTCCATGGCGGCGCGGTAGGCGGCCTGCGCAGCCGCGTGATCGCCCGCCAGCATCTCCGCGCGGCCTTCCAGCACCCGCTGCGCGATCTCGGCCAGCGCCCCGCCCGCGCGGGTGCCGAGCTGCGGCGCGAGCGGACCTTCGCGAAGCGCCTTCAGCGCCTCCGCCTCGGCCCGTACCCCGGCGGCATTGCCCTGGCGGCTCAGCGCCTCGCCCCGCGCATAATGCCGCATGGCGCGGAACAGGACGTTGCTCTCCTCCGGCTCCGGAATCGCGAGAACGGCGCGCGGATCGCCGTGCAGCCCTTCCGAATACCAGACGGCGCTGCCGATCCCGCGGTAGCGCGTTCCAGCTGCGGCGGTCAGGTAGCGCGCCTTGAACTGCTCCGCGACCGAAAGCGCCGTCCCCGCATCGCCGCGCATCAGCGCCGAGTTCATCGCGAAATGCATGTTGTGAGCGAGAAGGCCGGTGCGGTAGTCGGACGGCGGCGGCCGGACGCGCGCGACATAGGCGGCGTCGGCGGCGATCGCCCGGACGTTCACCGCCGCCGCATCGGCATAGCGGCCGACCCCGTAAAAGGTGTGGGACGGCATGTGGACGAGGTGGCTCGCGGCGGGCGCGATCCGGCCCAGCCGGTCGGCGTGGCGCTCGGCGAGATCCTGCCGGTCGATCCAGTCGGTGAGGTGGATGTACATGTGAATGGCGCCGCTATGCTCGGGCGAGCGGGCGAGGACCCGCTCCAGGAGGCGCTGCGGAACCGAGCCTTCGTGCATCTCGCTCGCGGCGAGCATGCCGGCATTGGCGGCTTCGACGTTAATCGCGTCATGCGCCGGGTGGCGCTCGGCGAGCTTGGCCATGGCGCGCGCATAGCGGGCGGTCTGGAATTCCGTTTGACCCATGCGCTGGCGCATCGCGCGGACCAGCCGCTTTTCCGCATCGGGCAAGCGGCGCGACAGCGACACGGCGCGCTCCGCCGCGGCGCGGGCGAGGGCAAGCTCCTCCGTGCGGGGCTGAAGGTTGATGGTCGGGCTGCGCGCCCAGGCTTCGCCCCAGAAGCACATGGCGCAGGCGGGATCGAGCCTTTGCGCCTGCTGGAAGGCGCGCACCGCTTCCACTTCGTCGAACGCCCAGACGAGCGCCACGCCCTGGTCGAACCAGCGCCGCACCTCCGCATTGCGCGTGTCCGGGACGATGCCGGAGGTGCCCAGCCCTTCGACGAGCACCGGCGGCCGCTGCGGCTCGGCCGCGCCCCCGCCGCCCTGCTCGGGCGTCTGGAAGCAGGAAATGTCGGGAAGCTCCGGCGCCCGCAGCACGGCGTCCGCCGCCCCTTCCGCGCCCAGCGCCGTGCCCGCGAGGGCGAGCGCCAGGGACGCCAGCTTGGTCTTGGTCATCATGTCGGCCCTCCGCATCCCTGGCGGGAGCCTAGCCGCTCGCGCCGCGAAGGCAATAGATTGCGGAGCGGCGCCCCCTCCCCCACATGAGCCGCAACCGAAAACGGGAGCGCAGAGACGAGATGGAAAGCTGGCACGGCACGACGATCCTTGCGGTGCGCAAGAACGGAAGGGCGGTGATCGCCGGTGACGGGCAGGTCTCGCTCCAGCATACGGTGATCAAGCCCAATGCGCGCAAGGTCCGGCGTCTCGGCGACGGCAAGGTGATCGGCGGCTTCGCCGGCGCGACGGCCGACGCCTTTACCCTGTTCGACCGGCTGGAGCGCAAGCTGGAGCAGCATCACGGCCAGCTGATGCGCGCCGCCGTGGAGCTCGCCAAGGACTGGCGGACCGACAAGTTCCTGCGCAATTTGGAAGCGATGATGATCGTCGCCGACAAGGACGTCACCCTGATCCTCACCGGAAACGGCGACGTGCTCGAGCCCGCCAACGGAGTTGCCGCGATCGGCTCGGGCGGCAATTTCGCCCTCGCCGCCGCCACCGCCATCTTCGAATATGAAGAAGATGCCGAGACCATCGCGCGCAAGGGCATGGGCATCGCCGCCGACATTTGCGTCTACACGAACGGCAACTTGACCGTGGAGGCGATCGAGGACGCGAAGTCAGAATGACCCTTCCCTTCGAAGTCCCGCCGGGCGTTCCGCTCGGGGCGCTGAGGCCGGCGCTCACCGAGCACGGCGCCCTTCTGTTCCGGAACTGGGGCATAGACGACCTCGACTCGTTCCGGGAGTTCGTGACGCTCTTTTCACGCACGGAAGCGCCGTTCGGCTATGCGGGCGGCGCGTCGCCGCGGAAGAGTTTGGACGAAGCGGGGCTCTACACCTCCACCGAATATCCGCCGGACATGACGCTCGCCCTCCACAACGAGCTTTCCTATGCCGAAGTCTGGCCCAAGACCTTGTTCTTCCACTGCCTCGAAGCCGCGCCCGTCGGCGGCGAAACGACGCTCGGCGACAGCCGTGCCATCCTCGCCCGGATCGATCCGGACGTTCTGGACGCATTCCGAAGCAAGGGCGTCCGCTACGTCCGCAACCTGTCCGGCTTTAGCGGCTCGGGTTATGGCTGGCGCGACGCTTTCGAGACGGACGATCCCGCCGAGGCCGAAGCGCAGTGCCGGCGCATCGGCGCGGACTTCGAGTGGGGCGAAGACGGGTCCCTTCGGATGAGCCAGGTGCGCCCGGCCACCGCCGTTCATCCGGTCACGGGCGAGGAGGTCTGGTTCAATCAAGCCGACGGGTTCCACCCCTCCGCGCTCGCGCCCGCTGTCTACCGCGCGATGCTGGCCGACTGCGGCAGCGAGGAGCGTTTCCGGCTGAACGCCACCTACGGCGACGGCACGCCGATTCCGATCGAAGCGCTCGAGCACATCCGCGCCGTGCTTCGCGAACAGACCCGCGCCCATGCCTGGCAGCCCGGCGACGTGATCGTCCTCGACAACCTCCTCGCCGCCCACGGCCGCGCTCCGTTCCAAGGACCGCGCAAGATCGTCCTCGCTATGCGTTGATGCCTGGGGCAAAGCGCGCCCTCGAAAAGGATCGTCCATGCGCCGCATCATCGCCATCGCCCTTTCTTTTTCCCTCCTCGCCTCCTGCGGCGGGAGCGAGGATCCGGCGGTGCGGGACGACGAGCGTTCCGCGGGCGCCGAGCTACATCCCCAGCTCCTTGCCGAGTTCGGCGGCGCCTACGAGGCGCCGGAGGCCGCTTACGTGCGGGCGCTGGGCGAGCGGATCGCCGCGGCGGCAAACCTCGAAGCCCAATGCACCTTCACCCTCGTCAACAGCGACGTCGTGAACGCCTTCGCGGTTCCGGGCTGCTACATCTACGTCACACGCGGCATGATGGCCGTGATCAACAGCGAGGCGGAGCTCGCCTCGGTGCTCGGCCACGAAGTCGGCCACATCGTCGCCGCGCACAGCCGCCGCCAGCAGCGCCGCTCGATCCTGCGCGGTCTGGGCGTCGCCGCCGTCGAGGCCGTAACCGGGTCCGAGCGGCTGACGCGCCTCGCCGGCCAGGCGGCGGGCTTCTTTACCCTGCGCTATTCGCGCAAGCAGGAATATGAAGCCGACGATCTCGGCATCCGCTTCACGACCGCCGCCGGCTTCGATCCCCATGCGGCGAGCGACATGCTGGCCGCGCTCGGCCGCCAGGAGGAGTTCCAGGCGCAGACCCGCGGCCACGATGCGGCGCGAAGCATCCCGGAATGGGCCCGCACCCACCCGCTCGCCGGCAACCGCATCGAGCGCGCGTCGACCACCGCGGCGGCGACCGGCGTCGCCGACGACGAGCGGCCGGAGAACGAGGCCCGCTACCTCGCGGAAGTGGACGGACTCCTCTATGGCGACGATCCCGCTCAGGGTTTCGTCCTCGGCCGCCGCTTCGCCCATCCGGTGATGCGGATCGGCTTCGAAGCGCCGCCGGGCTTTACCCTCACGAACAGTCCGCAATCGATCATGATCGAAGGCCCAGACGGCGCGCGCGGCGAATTCGCCGGCGGACGCATGCCGGCAGGCGGCCTGGAGGCCCATGCCCGCGCCGTCCTCGCCCAGCTCTTCGCCGGCGCCGGCTCCGACGTCCCCGCGGAACTCGGGACGGCGGAGGAGACCCGGATCAACGGCGTGCCCGCCCTCATCCTCCCTGCCGTGGTGCGCACCCGCGAAGGCGCGGTGATGCTGACCGTCGCGGCTTATGGCAGCGGCGGCGCGGCCTACCACTTCCTGCTCGCGACTCCGGCCTCAGCCGAGGCGCGCGCGTCGATCGATCCGCTGATCCGCTCCTTCCGGATGCTTTCGCCCCAGGAAGCCGCGAGCCTCAGGCCCCGCTTCCTGCGCACCGTTCCCGTTCCCGCGGCCGGCGCAGCCGCGCTCGCCCGGCTGATGGCGACGGAACAGCCGATGGAGCACCTCCTGATGCTGAACGGCGTCCGCGACGCCGCCGCGCTGCGGCCGGGGAGCCCGGTCAAGATCGTGGTGCGCTGATCCAACCCGTCATTCCCGCTTTCGCGTGGCTGACGGGTCGGGCACAAACTGTCTCCATGGACCGCAGGACCTTCATCGCCGCTTCGGCCGGCGCGCTCGCCCTCCCCGCCTGCACCACGGCCGCCGCGCGCCGCACCGCCGCCGCGCCGACGCCGCAGACCGGCTGCCTGCCCGCCGTGAACGTGTCGCCGGAGCGGGTCATCCGAACCGTGGCGGGCCTGAGACCCTATCGCGCCTCCGGCTTCGTGGTCCGTGCCGAAGCGCTCGGCGACAAGCGGCTCGTCCACAATTACGGGCATGGCGGCGCGGGAATCACCCTCTCCTGGGGGACCTCAAGGCTCGCCGCCGAGCTCGGCCTGCAGGGCCACCAAGGGCCCGTGGCAGTGATCGGCGCCGGCGTCATGGGCCTGACTACGGCCCGCCTCGTCCAGGAAGCCGGTTTTCCGGTCACCGTCTACGCCGCCCGGCTTCCGCCCGACACCGTTTCCAACGTCGCCGGCGGCCAGTGGCATCCCTTCGGCCACTTTCGCCCCGAAGCGGTCACGCCGGAATGGCGCGAGCAGTTCCGCAGCGCCGCCGATTACAGCTGGCGCCGCTTCCAGATCATGGTGGGCGAGGATTACGGCATCCGCTGGCTCCCGACCTATGTCGAGGCGAGCCAGCCCGAAACGCCCTTCATCCCGAACTTCCCGCCGGTGAACCGCATGCTGGCCGCCGACGAGCATCCGTTCGCCGTGCCGGGGGTGCGCCGCTACGACACGCTGTACGTCGAAACCGGCCGCTTCCTGCGCCAGATGATCCGTGACGTGCAGATCGCCGGCGGGCGGATCGCGATCCGCAGCTTCGCCGCGCCCGCCGACCTCGCCGCGCTTCCCGAACGCCTCGTCTTCAACTGCACCGGCCTCGGCGCCCGCGCTTTGTTCGGCGACATGGAGCTCCGCCCGGCGCGGGGCCAGCTTGCCATCCTGCTTCCCCAGCCGGAGATACTTTACGCCATCGCCATGCGCGCGGGCTACATGTTCCCGCGCCCGGACGGCATCCTGCTCGGCGGCACGTTCGAGCTCGACGAATGGCGCGCGGAGCCCGATCCGGCCGCGATCGCAGGCATCCTTGCCGACCACCGCCGCCTGTTCGCCGCGCTGCGCTGTACCGTTCCCGCTTGATTCCGCCCGCCGCCGCCCAATCTATCGTCCCAGAGCAATAGACCGGGCAATCATGAACGACAGTCTCACTCCCAAGGCGGTGGTCGCCGCCCTCGACTCGCACATCGTCGGCCAGAACGAGGCGAAGCGCGCGGTCGCCGTGGCGCTGCGGAACCGCTGGCGGCGCCAGCGCCTGCCCGACGACCTGCGCGACGAGGTGACGCCCAAGAACATCCTGATGATCGGGCCGACGGGCTGCGGCAAGACCGAGATTTCGCGGCGGCTCGCTCGCCTCGCCGACGCGCCGTTCGTGAAGGTGGAAGCGACCAAGTTCACGGAAGTCGGCTATGTCGGCCGCGACGTCGAGCAGATTGCGCGCGACCTCGTCGAGGAAGCGGTGCGGCTCGAAAAGGAGCGCCGCCGGATCGCCGTCAAGGACGCGGCCGAGGAGGCGGCGATGGACCGGCTGCTCGACGCGCTTACCGGCAAGGGCTCCAGCGAGGCGACTCGCGAAAGCTTCCGCCGCCGCTTCCACGAGGGGAGCCTCGATACGAGCGAAGTGGAGATGGAGCTGAGCGACACGCCCGCAGCGCCCTTCGAGATCCCGGGCATGGGCGGTCAGGTCGGAATGATCAACCTGTCGGACATGATGGGCAAGGCTTTCGGGCAGCAGGCCAAGAAGAAGCGCCGCCTCAAGGTCAAGGAAGCCTGGACCCGGCTCGTCGAGGAAGAGGCCGATCGCCGGCTCGACTCGGACGACGTCAACCGCACGGCGCTCGCCGACGCGGAGGCGAACGGCATCGTCTTTCTAGACGAGATCGACAAGATCGCGGTGTCGGACGTGCGCGGCGGCTCGGTGAGCCGCGAAGGCGTCCAGCGCGATCTCCTGCCGCTGATCGAAGGCACCACGGTTGCGACCAAATACGGGCCGCTCAAGACGGACCATATCCTGTTCATCGCGTCCGGCGCCTTTCACGTCGCCAAGCCTTCGGACCTTCTTCCCGAGCTTCAGGGGCGCCTGCCGATCCGCGTCGAGCTCAAGGCGCTGACCGAGGAGGATTTCGTCCGCATTCTGTCCGCGACGCAGGCGAGCCTTACCGAGCAATATCGCGCCCTTATCGCAACGGAAGGCGTGGACGTGAGCTTCACGGAGGACGGAATTCGCGCCATTGCCAGGATCGCCGCCGAAGTGAACGGCCAGATCGAGAATATCGGCGCGCGGCGCCTGTCCACCGTGATGGAGAAACTGCTCGAAGACGTGAGCTTCGACGCGGAGGAGCGGCGAGGCGACGTGATCGTCATCGACGCCGCTTACGTCGAAGCGCAGCTCGCCGAGGTGGCGCGCAACACGGACCTCAGCAAGTACGTCCTCTAGGATCCTCCCCTTCGCCAGGTTGGGAGGGGGACCAGCCGAAGTCTGGTGGAGGGGTAAAGGGCGCAGGTCTGCGCGGCTCTCGCTCGAACCTCGGCATCCCGAGCCTTCTACCCCTTCACCATGCTACGCATGGTCCCCTCCCCATGCTCTGCATGAGGAGGAACTAATGGTCCCGCCCAAGCTCCGGGTTGACGCCGCCCGCATTGCCCCCGTCATTGTCCTGGTCGCCTTCGAACGTGTTATCGCCTTCGATCAGGCTGGCGTCATCGCTGGCGGCGCGGGCGAAAAGACCCTTGGAACTGCCGATGCCGGGGTTGCGCTCGAGGTCGTCCTGAAGCTCGACGGGCTGCTCGCTGGGGCTGGGATGCTTGTTGCTCATCTGTTTTCTCCTTCGAAAGGCTTCAACGCAGCGGGGGCGGACCGGCTCCCGCGCACGCGAAAGCCTGTAGCGTCGCTGCGGTCGGGCGCTTAGACCGAGCGCCATGAAACGCTTCGCTCCGCTCCTCGCTCTCGCTGCCTTCGCTTTCTCCGCCGGCGCCGAGGCGCGGCTGACCGGGCCGGAGCAGAGGATGTCGCAGAGTGTGGAGAGCGAGACCGAGCGGTCGATCGCCTTGCTCGAGCGGCTGGTGAACCAGAATAGCGGGACGCTGAACCTTGCCGGCGTCCGCGCGGTGGCGGACCTGGTGCGGCCGGAGTTCGAGCAGCTCGGCTTCGACGTGCGATGGGTCGACATGACGGAAACGGGGCGCGCCGGGCACCTCGTCGCCACCCATCGCGGCAACGGACGCGGCAAGCGCATGCTCCTCATCGGCCACCTCGACACGGTCTTCGAACCCGATTCGCCCTTCCAGCGGTTCGAGCGGCAGGGGGAGCGGGCGACCGGCCCCGGCATCGGCGACGACAAGGGCGGCATCGTCGTCATCGTTGCCGCGTTGCGGGCGATGCGCGCCGCCGGAACGCTGCGCGGCGCCGACATCACGGTCGTGCTCACCGGCGACGAGGAGCGGCCGGGGTCGCCCATCGCCATCGCCCGGCGCGACCTGATCGAGGCGGGTCGCTGGGCGGACGTCGCGCTCGAATTCGAGAACCTGGCCGTCGAGAACGGCCGCGACTACGGCACCGTGGCGCGGCGCAGTTCCAGTTCCTGGACGCTGCGCACCACCGGCCGCACCGGCCATTCGAGCGGCATCTTCTCGGACGGGCTCGGCTACGGCGCCATTTACGAAATGGCGCGCATCCTCGACGCTTTCCGGCGCGAATTGCCCGAGCCGAACCTCACCTACAATGTCGGCGTGATCGGCGGCGGCACGCCCGCGGCGATCGACGCCCAGGGACTCGCCGTTACCGCATCGGGCAAGACCAACATCGTCGCCGAGACCGCGATCGCGCGGGGCGACCTCCGGAGCCTCACGCCCGAACAGGACGCGCGCATTCGGGCGCGCATGCAGGCGATCGTCGCGCAGCACCTGCCGCAAACGAGCGCCGAACTCGTCTTTTCCGAGGACGGCTACCCGCCGCTCCCGCCGACCGCGGGCAATCGCGCTTTGCTCACCCGCATGAACGCGGTGAACCGCGATCTCGGCCTCCCCGAAATGCCGGAATACGACCCCGCCCGCCGCGGCGCCGCGGATTCGAGCTTCGTCGCCGGCGACGCGGATGTCCTCGCCGGCCTCGGCGCGGCGGGCGGCGGCGCGCATGCGGTGGGCGAATATATCCTGCTGGATTCGATCGCCCGCTCGGCTCGGCGGGCGGCGATCCTGATGACGCGCCTATCTCGCGAGCGGCGGGAGTAGCCTTTCGGGCGCACAGTCCCTCGACATGCCGTCTCGACTTCGCTCGTCGGCTGCTCGGGACGAACGGGTTGGTGCTGATCCGGGAACCACCCCACCCGTTCGTCCCGAGCAGGGATCGAGTAGGCGAAGCCGTATCGAGAGCCCGGGTCGAGGGACCCTCGCGCGCCTGACGGCGCGGCTCAGCCCGCCTTCTTCGCCGTCACGAAATAATCGAGCGACTTGTCCTCGGCCAGTTGGAAGCCGCTGGCCGGGTTCCATCCCATGCCGGTGCAATCGACGATCTCGAGGCCCGCGTCACGTAATAGGGCGGAGGTTTCCTCAGGCGTGAGGAAGCGCTCCCAATCGTGCGTGCCGCGCGGAATGCGGCCGACGCCCTCCGCCAGACTGATGAGAAGCAGGCGCGATGTCGCGGTGCGGTTCGGCGTCGAGAGGATGAGCAGGCCGTCCGGAGCGAGAATGCGCGCAAGCCCCGACACGAAGCCCCGCGGCTCCGCCACGTGCTCCAGGACCTCGAGACAGGTGACGAGGTCGTAGGCGCCCGTCAGAGTCTCGACGCCGCCGACGCGATAGTCGATCTCCAGCCCCTGCCCTTCCGCGTGAATTCGGGCGGCGGCGATGTTCTCCGGCGCGGCGTCAACGGCGGTGACTTCGGCGCCTAGGCGGGCGAGCGGCTCGGCCAGGAGACCGGCGCCGCAGCCCACGTCGGCGGCGCGGCGGCCCTTCAGCGGCCGAAGCTCGCACTCGTCGAAGCCCCAATGCTGGTCCGCCCGGTCGCGAATGTAGGCGAGGCGCACCGGGTTCATCCGGTGGAGCATTGCCGACGAGCCCTTCGGGTCCCACCAGTCCGCCGCCATGCGCCCGAAATGCGCCGCTTCCTTCGGATCGATGCTGCCGGAGCCTGCGCTGTCGCTCGTCGTCGCCATCCGGCTTCCCTACCGTCTCGCCAATCGGGGCGCCAGCCGCTAGACGCACGCCCGATGGCGCGTATCGTGATGAAATTCGGCGGAACGTCGATGGCCGGGATCGAGCGGATCCGGCACGTCGCGTCGCTCGTGAAGCGCGAAGCGGAGGCTGGGAACGAGGTCGCGGTGGTGGTCTCGGCCATGGCCGGCGAGACGGACCGGCTGGTGCAGTTCTGCCGGGAAGCCGCCTCGCTCTACGATCCGCGCGAATATGACGTGGTCGTCGCGTCCGGCGAGCAGGTGACGAGCGGGCTCCTCGCCATCACCCTCCAGGGCATGGGCCTGAACGCCCGCTCCTACATGGGATGGCAGCTCCCGATCCGCGCGACCGGCCACGCCGCCGCGCTCATCGACGGCATCGATGCCGACGTGCTCGAGGACGTGTTCCGGCAGGGCGGGATTGCCGTCATTCCAGGCTTCCAGGGCGTGACCAAGGAAGGCGATCTCGCGACGCTCGGGCGGGGCGGATCGGATACGTCGGCCGTGGCGCTCGCCGCCGCGATGAAGGCCGACCGCTGCGACATCTATACGGACGTCGACGGCGTCTACACAACCGATCCGCGCATCGTGCCGCGTGCGCGGAAATTGCGCGCCGTCACCTACGAGGAGATGCTGGAGCTCGCGTCGGTCGGCGCCAAGGTGCTCCAGACCCGCTCGGTCGGCCTCGCCATGCGCTACAACATGCCGCTCCAGGTCCTTTCTTCCTTCGAGGACAAGCCCGGCACCATCATCGTCGGCGACGACGAGATCGAGGACATGAACATGGAACGCCAGCTCGTCACCGGCATCGCCCACGACAAGAACGAAGCGCGGGTGACCCTTACCGGGCTTTCGGACGCCCCGGGCACGGTGGCGGCGATCTTCGGTCCGCTGGCGCAAGCGAACATCAACGTGGACATGATCGTCCAGTCCGTGCCGCGGCGCGGTGAGCCGAGCACGCTCACCTTCACCGTCCCGACCGCCTCGCTCGCGCACAGCGTGCAGGCGCTGGAGGATGCGAAGGAGAAGATCGGCTTTGCCGAAATCCTGACCGACACGGACGTGGTCAAGGTCAGCGCCGTCGGCATCGGCATGCGCTCCAACGCCGGCATTGCTGCGAAGATGTTCCAAACGCTGGCCGATCGCGGGATCAACATCCTCGCGATCAGCACGTCCGAAATCAAAGTCTCGGTGCTGCTGCCCGAGGAATATACCGAGCTTGCCGTGCGCGTGCTCCACACCGCCTACGGGCTCGACGATAATGGAGAGGCTGCGTGACCAGCGAAGTGATGCAGGAAGCCGCGCTGGACGTGGGCGAAGCGGGCGCAAGCGCCGTCGGGCGCGACCGGCTGCAGCGGCTGATGAAGCGGGGGACCGATTTCCTCGGCTGCGAAGTGGCCATTCTCGGCGGCGCGATGAGCTGGATTTCGGAGCGCAACCTCGTCTCCGCCCTCTCGAACGCAGGGGCCTTCGGCGTGATCGCCTGCGGGGCGATGACTCCCGACCTGCTCGATACCGAGATCGCCGAGACCAAGGCGCGCACGGACAAGCCGTTCGGCGTCAACCTCATCACCATGCACCCGCAGCTTTCCGAGCTGATCGACGTTTGCGCGCGCCACGAGGTGAGCCACGTCGTCCTCGCGGGCGGGCTGCCGCCGCCCGGCTCCATCGATCGGATCAAGGGCAATGGCGCCAAGCTCATCTGCTTCGCGCCGGCGCTTGCGCTCGCCAAGAAGCTGATCCGCTCCGGCGTCGATGCGCTGGTCATCGAGGGCATGGAGGCGGGCGGCCATATCGGGCCGGTCTCGACTTCGGTGCTCGCGCAGGAGATCCTACCCCCGCTCGCCGCCGACACGCCGATCTTCGTCGCCGGCGGCATCGGCCATGGCGGGCTGATCAGCGGTTATCTGGAAATGGGAGCGGTCGGCGTTCAGCTCGGCACGCGCTTCGTCTGCAGCCACGAATGCATCGCCCACCCGAACTTCAAGAAGGCCTTCATTCGCGCCTCGGCCCGCGATGCGATCACGTCCGTGCAGATCGATCCGCGCCTGCCGGTCATACCGGTGCGCGCGCTCAAGAACCGGGAGATGGAAAGCTTCGCCGCCAAGCAGCGCGAAGTCGCGATCCTGCTCGATCAGGGCGGAGTGGAGATGGCCGAAGCCCAGCTCCAGATCGAGCATTATTGGGCGGGCGCCCTGCGCCGTGCCGTGATCGACGGGGACGTCGAGAGCGGCTCGGTCATGGCCGGCCAGTCGGTGGGGATGGTGAAGCAGGAGCAGAGCATCCCCGAGATTGTCGCCCAACTCGTCGCCGAAGCGGCGCAAGCGCTCGAGCGGCGCTCCGTCTGAGGCGGCCCGCGGCGTAGCGCTTTTCGCGCGCTAAGCCTTGGAAGCCGCGCGCGCTTCCTGCTAGCGAAGCGTCATGCCGACCGCTTCCGCCACATCGTCTCGCGAGATCCTGACCGGGCTGCACGAGGTCATGGCCTCGCGCGCGTCGGCGCAGTCGAAGCTCAACAAGGTGGTGCAGATCATCGCCGATGCGATGGCGAGCGAGGTCTGCTCCATCTACCTGTTACGCGACGGCCTGCTCGAACTGTTCGCCACCGTCGGCCTCAACCAGGAGGCGGTTCACGTCACCAAGCTCGCCCAGGGCGAGGGCCTGGTCGGAACGATCGCGAGCAAGGCGGAGGTGCTGAACCTCGCCGAGGCGGCGAGCCACCCGGAATTCGCCTATCGGCCGGAGACCGGCGAGGAGCTGTTCCACAGCTTCGCGGGCGTGCCGATCATCCGGCGCGAAAAGGCGATCGGCGTTCTCGCCGTCCAGCATGCGGACCCGCGCGCTTATGACGGTGTGGAAATCGAGGCGCTGCAGACGGTGGCGATGGTGCTTTCGGAGCTCATCGCCAATGCGGGGCTGGCCGACAAGGCCGGCGGCGCGTCCACCTCCGCCCGCGACGACGGGCCGCAGCGGCTGAACGGGCTCCGCCTCGTCACCGGAATGGGGCGCGGCTACGCCGTCTTCCACCAGCCGCGTATCCTGATCGAGCATACGGTCGCCGAGGACACCGAGGCCGAGCGCCACCGTGTCTATTCCGCCTTCCGCAAGATGCGCGAACAGATCGACGCCATGACCAATGCCGCCGAGTTCGGGACGGGGGGAGAGCATCACGAGGTCCTCGAGACCTATAAGATGTTCGCTTATGACGAAGGATGGGCGCGGCGGATCAACGAGGCGATCGACAGCGGCCTCACCGCTGAAGCCGCGATCGAGCGCGTCCGCCAGCGGATGCAGACGCGCATGCGCCAGATCGACGACGCCTTGCTCCAGGACCGGATGCACGATCTCGACGATTTGTCGAACCGGCTGCTGCGCATCGTTTCGGGCCAGCTCGGCACGGCGGCGCAGATGGGCCTTCGCCAGGACGCGATCCTGATCGCCCGCAACTTGGGTCCCGCCGAACTCCTCGAATATGACCGGCGGCGCCTCAAGGGCGTGATCCTGGAGGAAGGTTCGCTCACCGCCCACGTCACCATCGTCGCGCGGGCGATGGGGGTGCCGATGGTGGGGCGCGTCAAGAACGTGCGCCAGGCGATCGGCGAGGGCGACTACATCCTCCTGGACGGCAGCGAGGCGGCGGCGTTCGTTCGCCCGACCTCGGCGGTGAAGGAAGCCTTCAAGTCCAAGCTGGCCGCAACGGCGCGGCGGCGGGCCGAATTCGCGGCGCTGCGCGAACTCCCGCCCGAGACCAAGGACGGCAAGCGGATCACCGTGATGGTGAATGCGGGCCTTCGCGACGACGCCGAAGCGCTGGAAACGGTGGGCGCGGACGGCATCGGCCTGTTCCGCACCGAATTCCAGTTCCTGATCTCCGCCGGCTTCCCCGGCCGCGAAAGCCAGCAAAGGCTCTACAAGGCCGTGCTCGACGCGGCGGGCGCGAAGCCCGTCATCTTCCGCACCGTGGATGTCGGCGGCGACAAGGCCCTCCCCTATCTCGACGGCGTCGGCGGCGAGCATGAGGAAAATCCGGCCATGGGCTGGCGCGCGATCCGCCTCGCCCTGGACCGCGACGGCCTGATGCGCGCCCAGTCCCAGGCCTTGCTCGAAGCGGCGGCGGGCCGCGAGCTCCAGATCATGTTCCCGATGATCTCCGAGCCGTGGGAGTTCGACCAGGCCAAGGCCATCGTCGAGGAGGAGCGGGCGCGCATGGCGGCGCGGCGCAAGGTCATGCCGCTTCGGGTGAGCTACGGCGCCATGCTGGAAGTGCCGGCGCTTGCCGAAACGCTCGACATCCTCCTTCCCAAGATCGACTTCCTTTCGATCGGCACGAACGACCTTACCCAGTTCCTGTTCGCCGCCGACCGGGCCCACCCGAAGCTCGCCGAGCGCTACGACTGGCTGTCGCCGGCGATCCTGCGCTTCCTCCGCCGGATCGTGCGCGAAGCGGGCGCGGCGGGCGTGCCCGTCGGCATTTGCGGGGAAATGGGCGGGCGGACGCTGGAGGCCATGGCGCTGATCGGCATCGGGCTGGAGCGCTTCTCGATCACGCCGGTCGCGGTGGGGCCGATCAAGGCGATGATCCGCTCGCTCGACCGCGCTGCCGTGGCCGCGGAGATGGAACGCCTCCTCGCCGCGCCGCCCGAGAATATGCGTGCCGCTCTCGCCGCCTGGGCCAAGAAAAAGGGCGTGAGGACCGGCTGAGGCGAAAGCCGGCGTGCCCAGTGGGCGCGGCGCGGTTGACAGGGGCCACCCACTTCGAGTGATACAGTTCGAAACCCACGCTGCGACGCCGGGATGGATGCGGATTTGATGGCTGAGACCGACCAGAACTATTCGCCCGACGGGACGATCGGAGAAAGGCTGCGCGTCGCCCGCGAAGCCAAGGGGCTGACCCTCGACGAAGTGGCCGGGCAGACGCGTATCCCGGTGCGCCACCTTCAGCATATCGAAACCGGGGACTGGGAAGCGCTTCCAGCCATCACCTATTCGGTCGGCTTCGTGCGCTCCTACGGTAATATCGTCGGCCTGGACGGGCAGGCGCTTGGCCAGGAGCTTCGCCAGCAGCTCGGCGCCGGCACCGGGCGCAAAACCGGTCCCGCGCCCGAATATTACGAGCCGGCCGATCCCGCGCGCGTGCCGCCGCGCTGGCTCGCCATCACGACCGTGCTCATCGCCGTGCTCCTGCTCGGCGCCTACCTCATCTTCCGCAGCGGCATCGACGACGGCGCGGACACCGCGGCGCAGGAGCAGCAAGCCGCTCCCGTTCAGCAAGCGGCGCCGCAGCCGCAGCAGCCCGCCCAACCTTCGCCGCAGGCGGCGGCAGGGCAGCCGGTGACG
Organism: Allosphingosinicella sp.; assembly: GCA_036388975.1. Classification (GTDB taxonomy): domain Bacteria; phylum Pseudomonadota; class Alphaproteobacteria; order Sphingomonadales; family Sphingomonadaceae; genus Allosphingosinicella. The sequence continues at coordinate 17,188 of DASVQT010000120.1, forward strand.
CTTACCGCCCAGGCGCCCGTCTGGATGCGCGTCTCGGACGGCGGCCGCACGATCATCGAGCAGACGCTCGCCGCCGGGCAGAGCTACCAGGTTCCGGCGACCGCGCAGGCGCCGACGCTGCGCGTCGGCGCGCCCGAAGCGCTTCGCGTCAGCGTTGGGCAGACCCAGATCCCGCAGCTCGGGCCGAGCGGGCAGCCGATCGGCAATGTCAGCCTCCGCGCGCAGGACCTCGTCGCCCGCGCATCCGCGCCTGCGCCGCAGGGCGCCCAACCGCCGGCGCGCTGAGGACCGGTTCAGGCTGGCGACAGCGCACGCTTGGGATTATCGTGGCCTAACAACGGCTTTGGGGGTTGGGGGTATGCGTTTTCACGTGATCGCGGCTATGCTGCTCGCCGGAACCGCCGTTCCGGCGTCCGCGCAGCGCAATGAAACTGCCGAGCAGCGGATCGAGCGGCTCGAGCAGCAGCTTCGCGCCGTGCAGCGCCGCGTCTTTCCGGGCGGACAGGTGCCGTCCGTCGAACCCGAAATCCAGCCGCAGGCGGCGCAGCCGGGCGCGGCGCGTCCGGCGGGGAGCACGGCGGTGGCCGACCTCAACGCCCGCGTCGACGCACTGGAAGCGCAGCTCGCGGCGCTGACCGGCGCCATTGAGGAGAATAGCAACCGCACCCGCCAGATGGAGGAAGCACTGAGCAGCTTCCGCCAGGACGCGGCGGCGCGGCTCACCCGGCTCGAAACGCCTCCCGCGGCGGCGGCGCAGCCGCAAGTCGCCGTGACCAACACGCCCGCACCCGCGGCGCAGCCGGCGACCACCCGTCCGGCGCCCCAGACCGCAGCGCCCGATCCGGCGCCCAGTCCCTCGGGCGGTGCCACGGACCCCGCGGAGGCGGCCTACAATGCCGGCTTCCGCCTCTGGGAGCAGCGGCGCTACGAGGAAGCGCAGACCGCGCTCCAGCAGGTCGCCGAGCGCTGGCCGCGCAGCCGCTGGGCGAGCTGGGCGTCGAACCTCGCCGGTCGTGCCTTCCTCGACGACAACAAGCCGGCGACGGCGGCGCGGATCTTCCTCGCCAATTACCAGGGCAATCCCGAAGGCGAGCGCGCGGCCGACAGCCTCTACTTCCTCGGTCAGTCGCTCGTTGCGCTGAATCGCCGCCCCGAAGCCTGCCGCGTTTATGACGAGCTCGCCGCCACCTACCCGGCGATGCGCGCCTGGCTGCGCGAGCGCCTCCCCGAGGCCCGCCGCACCGCCCGCTGCACCGCGGCGCCCGCCGCCGCCCGCTAGGCGCGGGCGCCGAGCAACAGGCGCCCGACGTCGCCTTTGGCGCGGATGCTCGCGACGAGCAGGTAAGGGAGCGTGAACAAAGCTCCGAGCAGCATCGTCGCGGTCGCGCAGGCGAGGCCGATGCCGAAACTGCGCTCGCGCCAGACCGCCCAGGCCGCGAAGACGAGAAGCTGCAGCTCGAGGTCGAGGTAAAGCTGCGCCCGCCAAGGGTGGCTGAGGTCGGCGATCATCGTCCGCGGCAGTGCGAGCAGGCCGAGTTCAAGAAGCGCCCAGAGTGTGGCGGCGGCTATGGCGATCCAACCGGCGAGGAGAAGCAGACGCTGCGCGGTCACAGCGGGTTGCGGGCTCAAGCGGCCGCAGGGCGGTATCGAGGCTGCGGGATCGGGATGCCTTCGTCACGGGCGACATCCAGCCACATCGCCATCGCTTCCTGCGCCTCGGCCACGGCTTCCGCCGGCGTGCTTCCGTGAGCGGAGCAGTAACGCAAGTCCGGGACGTCTGCGATCCAGCAGCCGTCCTCGTCCGACCAGAATACGTTGATGTGGTAGCGGGGCGGCATCAATCGTCCATCTCAAGCCCGAACTCGGCGACCATACTCAAAAACTTCCGCACTTGGTAGGGCTGCGCGTGCTTCCCGTTCGGCTGGATGGTGAGCAACTCTGGAACGTCCGCATGCTTGTAGGCCCGGTGGCTCCCGCGCCTACGCCGCTCCGAAAAGCCGAACGCCTGCAGGAGCTGCTCGAAGTCGCGAAACGCAATGAGGCGACCCGGCGAGTCGAGCAACAGCTCATAGAGTTTCTTCGGCCTCACCATCGTCAGCTCCAACGTGCAGGGAGCCCACTATGGATCGCAGATTGGCAGCAGAAGCAAAGGCAATCGACAGCCGATTTTGCCGTTTTGCTACCGTCGTCCGCCTGCCCGCTTGTTCATGCGCATCTGCTGCTGCTTGCCGAAGCGGGTCTTGCGCGTGCCCGGCTTGCCTTCCGTCGAGTTGCCGAGGACCGGCGCCTTTTTCTCGTGGTCGGGGACGCCAAGTTCGTCGGCTTCCAAGCGGCGGATTTCGTCGCGGATGCGGCCGGCTTCCTCGAATTCGAGATCGGCGGCGGCCTTGCGCATGCGCTGTTCGAGCTCGGAAATGTAGGCTTTGAGGTTGTGGCCGACGAGGTGGGGCCGGTCTTCGTCGCCCGTGTCGACGACGACGCCGTCGCGCTGCGACACGTCGGCGAGGATGTCGGCGATGTTGCGCTTGATCGTCGTCGGCGTGATGCCGTGCGCTTCGTTATAGGCGACCTGCTTCTCGCGGCGGCGGCCGGTTTCGTTCAGCGCCCGCTCCATCGAGCCTGTGATCCGGTCGGCGTAGAGGATGACGCGGCCTTCGACGTTGCGCGCCGCGCGCCCGATCGTCTGGATGAGCGAGGTTTCGGAGCGCAGGAAGCCTTCCTTGTCGGCGTCGAGAATGCCGACCAAACCGCATTCGGGAATGTCGAGGCCTTCGCGCAGCAGGTTGATGCCGACGAGCACGTCGTAGACGCCGAGGCGCAGATCGCGGATCAGCTCGATGCGCTCCAGCGTTTCCACGTCCGAGTGCATGTAGCGGACGCGCAGGCCCGCCTCGTGCATGAACTCGGTCAGGTCCTCCGCCATGCGCTTGGTGAGCGTGGTGACGAGGGTGCGGTAGCCCTTCTGCGCGGTGATCTTCGCTTCGTTGATCAGGTCGTCCACCTGGTCCTCGACCGGCTTGATCTCGACTGGGGGGTCGATGAGGCCGGTCGGGCGGATCACCTGTTCGGAGAAGACGCCGCCGGTCTGCTCCATCTCCCAGGGACCCGGAGTCGCCGAGACGGCGACCGACTGCGGGCGCATCGCATCCCACTCGTTGAAGCGGAGCG
>DASVQT010000121.1:0-4493 GCA_036388975.1 Allosphingosinicella sp.
ACGCCCATTTTCTCCTGATCGGCCTTGGTCTTGGGCTCGACCGCGACCTCGATGACCGGATCGGGGAATTCCATCCGCTCGAGGATGATCGGCGCGTTGGCGGCGCAGAGCGTGTCCCCGGTGGTGGTGTCCTTGAGTCCGGCCAGAGCGACGATGTCGCCGGCATAGGCCACCTGGATGTCTTCCCGGTCGTTCGCGTGCATGAGCAGCATGCGGCCGACCTTTTCCTTCTTGTCCTTGACCGAGTTCATGACGGTCGAGGCGCTCTCGAGCTTGCCCGAATAGATCCGGGCAAAGGTCAAGGTGCCGACGAACGGATCGTTCATGATCTTGAAGGCGAGCGCCGAGAAGGGCGCGTCGTCTTCGGCCGGGCGCGTGTCGGGCGTTTCGCCGTCGAGCTTCAGGCCCTGAATCGGAGGGACGTCGAGCGGGCTCGGCAGGTAGTCGACCACCGCGTCGAGCAGGGGCTGGACGCCCTTGTTCTTGAACGCGGAGCCGCACAGCACCGGCACGAACGAGAAGTTCAGCGTGCCCTTGCGGATCAGCTTCTTGAGCGTCGCCGCGTCGGGCTCCTCGCCGCCCAGATAGGCTTCCATGACGTCGTCGTCCTGCTCGACGGCCATCTCGATCAGCTCCATGCGGGCTGCTTCGGCGGCGTCCTTCAGGTCGTCCGGAATGTCCTGATATTCGAACTTCGCGCCCAGGCTCTCCTCGAGCCAGATGATGGCGCGGTTGTTGACCAGGTCGACAAGGCCCTTGAAGCCGCTCTCGATGCCGATCGGGAGATACAGGACGGCCGGGCGGGCGCCCAGGCGGTCCTTGATCATGCCGACGCACATGTCGAAGTTCGCGCCCGTGCGGTCGAGCTTGTTGACGAAGCACATGCGCGGCACTTTGTACTTCTCGGCCTGGCGCCACACCGTTTCGGATTGCGGTTCGACGCCGGCGACGCCGTCGAAGCAGGCCACCGCGCCGTCGAGGACGCGCAGCGAACGCTCGACTTCGATGGTGAAGTCGACGTGGCCGGGCGTATCGATGATGTTGATGCGGTGGTCCGGGCCGTTGCCCTCTTCCGCCTTCCAGAAGCAGGTCGTGGCGGCCGACGTGATCGTGATCCCGCGCTCCTGCTCCTGCTCCATCCAGTCCATGGTGGCGGTGCCCTCATGGACCTCGCCGATCTTGTAGGACTTGCCGGTGTAATAGAGGATGCGCTCGGTCGTCGTCGTCTTGCCGGCGTCGATGTGCGCCATGATGCCGATGTTGCGATAGCGCTCGAGCGGATGGCTGCGGGCCATGATCGTATCTCCGATGTGGGGAAGGGCCGCCGGCCCGTCCCTCACGATATAGTGTTAAGCGGCGGCTTTTAAACCGTGCCGCCGTTTACCAGCGATAGTGCGAGAAGGCGCGGTTGGCTTCGGCCATGCGGTGCGTGTCTTCACGCTTCTTGACCGAGTTGCCGCGGTTGTTGGCGGCGTCCATGAGCTCGCCCGAAAGGCGGGCGGCCATGGTGTTCTCGCCGCGGGCGCGGGCTGCGTTGATCAGCCAGCGGATGGCGAGCGCCTGGGCGCGCTCCGGACGAACCTCGACCGGCACCTGATAAGTCGCGCCGCCGACGCGGCGGCTGCGGACCTCGATGCCAGGCTTCACGTTGTTCAGCGCGTCATGGAAGACGCCGATCGGGTCGCGCTTGGCGCGAGCCTCGATGGTCTCGAGAGCGCCGTAGACGATGCCTTCGGCGACCGACTTCTTCCCGTCGAGCATGACGGAGTTCATGAACTTGGAAAGGACGATGTCCCCATAGCGGGGATCGGGAAGGATTTCGCGCTTCTCGGGGCGACGACGACGGGACATATTCGTGTTCCTCTTTCGCTTCAGCCTGATCCGGAACCCGTCCGGGGCTTACTGTCATTGTGCTCCCGCGAAGGCGGGAGCCCTGCGGCCACGGCTCCTGCCTTCGCAGGAGCGCGAGGGCCTTACTTGGGCCGCTTGGCGCCGTACTTGGAACGGGACTGGCGGCGATCCTTGACGCCCTGGGTGTCGAGCACGCCGCGAAGGACGTGGTAGCGGACACCCGGAAGATCGCGGACGCGGCCGCCGCGGATCAGGACCACGCTGTGCTCCTGAAGGTTGTGGCCCTCGCCCGGAATGTAGCTGATCACTTCGCGCTGGTTCGTCAGGCGAACCTTGGCGACCTTGCGAAGCGCCGAGTTCGGCTTCTTCGGGGTCGTCGTGTAGACACGGGTGCAGACGCCGCGCTTTTGCGGATTCTGCTCCATCGCGGGAACCTTGGATTTCGCCTTCTGCGGCTCGCGACCCTTGCGGATCAGCTGATTGATCGTCGGCATGAAGCCCTTCACCTTAAGTTACTTTACTGAGACGCAAAAAGCGCAAAAACCCGGCGGCCCTTGAGACCCCATCAAAGTGGTACTTTGATGGGAACCCGGCGGCCCCCGGCTGATTGCGATCGCAACAGCAATGTTCAAGCTCTTGCCCGCTCCAGGAACGCAAAGGCTCCGCAGGCGAGGCGGCCTATAGCCGGGGGCGGCACGAGGGTCAACGGGGGAGATTCCGGCAAGCGGCCCCCGCCCTGCCCCGCGCGGCGCGGCCGCCTGTCCCATCCCTGTACGGCGCTGCAGTTGACTCTTGCGGGGCGGATCGCCTCAATAGCGGCCTTCACCCGAGTATAGCGGCGAGTCGTGAACGGGGCCGCCTGTGCGTTTCACCTATTAGCATAATAAATCCGGGGGTTTACACATGAGCAGGACTGCATCCAAGGCGACCGTGAAGGTCGCCGGCAACACGCTGACCTTTACGCAGGCGGGGGTTTATACGATCGAGTATCTTCCCTCCGGCCACGTCCAGATCAAGCTGGACGGCGGCAAGGCGACGGTGATCAAGGCGGACGAATATGCCGCCGTTTCCAACTTCGCCTTCGCGCCGGGCGCCACGCTGAACAGCCCGCTGCACGTCAACGGCGTGACCTTCACCGAGGCGGGCCCAGGAGGCCAGTTCGAAGCGAACAACATCTCGGCCGACCTGATCGGCACGCTGATCACCCAGAAGGGCATTGCTTGGGTCGCCGACAATCTGGTGATCAACGGCAGCCAGGCCGACACGTTCAAGGTGCTGTGGGACTATCTCGACGACGCCTATGTCGCGGGCCAGAACTATTACAACCTGCCGCTCAACGAGACGTTCGTGCGGCTCGGCGTCGCCTATGCCGAATATCTCGAAGAAGGCGGACAGCCGCTCACGTTCGTGACCGCCAAGTACACGGCCGACAATGCGGACGCGGGCTTCGTCCCGCAGCGCGAGCAATCGATGCACGACAATCTGCTCGGCAATCTCGAGCCCTTGTCGATCAACGACAAGTTTGGTGCGAACCCGGCGCTCAAGGCCGAGCTTCTCGCCCTCATTCCCGACGAATACGAAGCGCGGGCGCGCTACAGCGGGGACGAGTCGGCGCGCGGCGGTGCGGCGCACGACGCGGCGCGCGCGTTCGACTACGACAAGGGCTGGGACCGGCCGGACTATATCGACCGCAGCACCAACGCCGTCATCGACCCGCTCGCCCGCGACGGCAACGCGATGTATTACGGCACGGGTAACCCGACCGACGACTGGAACGTCGTCCGCCACGAGGGCGCGCAGGTCGAGCTCGGCCTCAAGATCAAGCATCGCGGCGGCGACGAATATCCGGAATTCTTCGTCGGGCCGGACGGGACCGCGTCCTACCTGGTGCTCGCGGGCGGCTCGCCCTCGAACCCGGCGCGGGCCGAGTGGAACTTCGATTTTTCGGCGACGGACTACAGCCCGGACCAGGACTTCACCTACACGCTCGAGTTCGACGTCGATCCGGGCGCGGGCGAAAGCTGGGTGACGCTTTATTCCTCCGCGGCGCCGCTCGACACCGATCTGGGCAGCGGCTCGACGTTCCAGAATTCGTCCAACATCGCCTTCTATGCGAGCCAGATCGACACCGATCCGGCGACGGCGGGCATCCAGGCCTATGCGCTCGGCGACGGGCGCTTCAACGTCCGCCTCAGCGCGTTCGACGCCGACAGCGGCGCGTTGATCGCGCGCAACGAAGTCGAAGTCATCGTCGGCGACGGCAATCCGTTCGGCTGACGCATTCGGGGCGGCCGCTGTCCTGAGGGGGAGAGCGGCCGCTCCGCCTTTTAGGCTTTCAGAAGGGATCCGGCACGCCGGCCCCTAGCTTCTTGGGCGCGACGGCCCGATAGCTTTCCGTGATCCAGCGCTTCAGAAGATCGAGATCGGGCGCTTCGCCGTCCGCGGCGAAGCGGGCCGTCACCCAGCCGGAGCGGCCGAGGCCGTAGCCGGTGGGCTCCGTCCAGTCGAACATCGCCGCAAAGTCGCGGCTGACCGGCAGCTTCACGGTGGCGCTGAAGCGCTCCTGCTTGTCCAGCCAGCAAAAGGTCTTGGAGCGCACCTTAAGCGCTGAGTGACCCCACGGGTGGTCCTCCGTCGCCTCA
>DASVQT010000122.1:0-6096 GCA_036388975.1 Allosphingosinicella sp.
CTGCCTTGCCGAGGGCAAGCAGGTGACTCTCTTCACCACCTGGCATTCGCAGTACAATCCGGCGGTCGACGCCGCCGCCCAGGCCTTGGCCGGCAAGCGCATCGCGCGCATGCGGATCGACTGGCGCGAAAGCGTGCGCAAATGGCATCCCGGGCAGCAGTGGATCTGGGAGGTGGGCGGCTTCGGAGTCTTCGATCCGGGAATCAATGCGCTTTCGATCGCGTCCAAAATCTTCCCGGGGCCGCTCTTCGTCCGCGAAGCGGAGCTGTCGATTCCGCAGAACCTCGAAATGCCGATCGCCGCGCGCATCGGCTTCTCCAGCCCCGTCTCCGACGGCGACGTGTCCGGCGGCTTCGACTGGCGGGAGGAAAAGGACGAAATCTGGACCATCGAGGTCGAGACTTCGGACGGCTTGAAGCTGCGCCTCTCGGGCGGCGGCGCGCGGCTGGAGATCGAAGGCGGTGAGACCGTGGAAGCCGAGCGCGAGGAATATCCCCGCAGCTATCGCCGCTTCGCGGACTTGATTGACGAGCGGCGTTCGCTGGTCGATGTCACGCCGCTGCGCCTCACTGCCGACGCCTTCCTCGTCGGGAGGCGCGTGAGCGTCGAGCCCTTCGAAGAATAGGCTTTGTCGCACGGAAGCGCTGAGACGCACTGATCCGCTAGCCCTCAGCGCTCCACACAAGGCTCCGGCCTTCGCCGGAGCACGGAAGCCGTTGCAAAGCGTGCTCCGGCGAAGGCCGGAGCGTTGGCCGATATTCGTCCCGCGCCGCAGAGACGCACTGATCCGCTAGCCCTCAGCGCTCCACACAAGGCTCCGGCCTTCGCCGGAGCACGGAAGCCGTTGAAAAGCGTGCTCCGGCGAAGGCCGGAGCGTTGGCGGATATTCCTCGCGCGCCCCGGAGGAGCGGTGACGCTATCGGCGCCTCCGCCACCTCGTCAGCGCTGTACGCTCGGCCCGGTCAAATGATCCTCAGCACCCGCGCCGCCGATCAGTTCCTCGGGAAGGACGTCGCCGACCAAAGTGAGGGGCCCGTGCGGAAGGAGGGGCGTGTGGCGCCATTGTTCGATCAGCGTCTTGTAGGCCGTGCCGACGCTTCGGATCTTGCGGTCGAGATCGTAGAGGCCGACGCTGTGCAGGCGCTGGTTGTTTTCGCGCAGCGCCGTGTCCCAGTCGATCTGGTCGGTGAGCGAATACCAGGTCATGCCGCAGACCGGCACGCCGTGGTGGCGCAGGAGCTGGATGTTCGCCCAGGTCTTCCACAGCCAGTCGACCGCGCGGCCGTCCCGCTCGTTGGTTTCGGTGTGCATGATCGGCAGGTGGTACCGGTCGTGATAAGCGCGGGCGAGGACGTAATAGCCGAAGATCTCGCCGCTCGCATGCCGGATCTCGTCGTCGACGAGGAGATGCTCGTTGGTCACGTAATAATCGTGGCCGATGATGAAATGCTCGCGAAGGTCCTGGCCGAGGAAGTAGGTATACTCCTCGTTGGTCATGCCATTGTCCATCAGGTAGACGTACATGCCCGAATTGACGCGGCGGCCGACGGTAAGGTCGAGCGTCAGATAGCGCCGTTCGTTGAACATCTGCGCCTTGCGGACCAGCTCCGGCCGCCCGGCATGAGTGTGCTCGGAGGATTCGCACAGGATGAACAGCGCGTCGCGGCGGACGTTGAGGATCGCGAGCATCGCCTCCATGTTCGCTTTGACGATGTTCTTCACCGCCGTCACGAAGCCGCGGTGGCTGCTCAGGCGCTCGTTCCACCAGCCGTAATAAGCGGAGAATTCCGCCGTGATGTACATCTCGTTGACCGGCGTATAAAGGCGCACCCAAGGATAACGCTCGGCAAAGGCGCGGGCGTAATCGGCGAAAAGGCGCGGGAAATCCGGGTTCTGGAAGTTGCCGATCCAGTCCGGCACGCCGAAATGGCACAGATCGAGGATTGGCACGATGCCGCGGGCCCGGAGCTCGGGAAGCACTTCGTCGCAGAAGCTCCAGTCATATTTGTCGGGGCCGAGGTGGGTCAGGTAATAAGGCGGGCCGTAGCGCAGCACGCGGCAGCCGGTTTCCCGCACCAGATCGAAATCCTCGCGCCAGCGGTCGTAATGTCCGCATTCGCGCATCTGATCGCGGCGGTGGTCGCCTTCCGGCGTCGAGATGACGGGATAGCTACCCTCGATCCCGGTCGCGAACAGGAAGCGCGCCGTTGTCGGGTTCGACACCTTGCGCGGGACGTAGAAACGAAAGGCGTCGGGATCGTCGCTCATGCCTGGTCTTTCTCTTCCGGGAAGCGGACGGTGACGCGGGTCCCCGGCGGCCCCGCCCATTCGATGGTACCGTCGAGCTGGGCGACGAGCGCGCGCAGCATGCGCTGGCCGACCGAGCCGCTCCTCGCCTCGCTGCGGAAGCCGCGCCCGTCGTCGATCACTTCGAGCGAGAAGCCCGTTTCAACGCGGCGGAAGAAGACGAGGATGTTCCCCGGCTCGTCCTCCGCGAAGGCGAAGCGGACCGCGTTGGTGACCAGCTCATTGATCATCAGGCCGATGGTGACGGCGCGCCCGGAGCTCAGCTCCGCATCCTCGGCCTCGGCGCGAAGCACGATGGGGCGCAGGCCGACCAGGCCCGGCTGCAGATCGTTGACCATTTCCTCGATGAAGCCGCGTGCCCCGACGCTGGTCGTTTCGCGCTTCAATTGCAGCCGGTCGTAGACGCGTGCGAGCACGCGCAGGCGATTGGCAGCGGTGCCGAGCACTTCGGACGCTCTCGGATCGGCGACGTCGCGCTGGCCGAGCGCCATGTAGCCGGCGACGACCTGGAGCTGGTTCTTGAAGCGGTGGTTGATGTCGTGGAGCAGCAATTCCTTCTGCGCGTCGGCCGCTTCGAGCGCGCGGGCATGGGCGGATAGCTCGATCCGCTCGCGCGCCAGGGTGGCGCTCCTCACGAGCAGAAGGTCGACGGCGTGGCGGAGCGACTGGACCAGCCAGGCGGTGACGAGCCCGGAGATGACGAAGGCGCCGATGCGGACCGCGTCGCCGAGCTCGGGAGCGCGGAAGGGCTGCCGCGGATCGAGCATGAAGTAGAGGCCGAGCGCGGTGCCGAGCGCCACCGCGACATAGCCGGAGCCGCGGTTGAACAGGAAGCCGGCGAGCACCACGGCGGGCATGAACAGCACGAAGAGCGGGAGCTGGTCGCGTTCGAGGTTCAGCCCGCCGAGCAGGTAGCGCAGGCCGAAAAAAGCCAAGGCGATGAGCGCGGTCGCGCCATATTGGACGACCAGCGGCAGGCTGCGCAGCGGCTGGAGCCTTTGAAGGATCTCGACCGACATGGCGCGCGATTATGCCGCCGCCGCGTGCGGCGCCAGCGGCGAAATCGCCCTTGCGCAACAAGGTCCATTTTGGACCTTTTTCGGATGTCGCCAAGCAATTGAAAAGATGACGTTCCTCCCGCGGCTCCGGATCTGTGTCCGGTTCACTCCTGCCGAAACGGACGAAGTCGCGATTCGAGCCGTGCCTTTCGTTTCCTAGCCTTTCTCCCACGGCGTGCCGCGCTCCTGCGGCCGCCCCGATCGGGGGATCGCATCATGACCATGAACTTGGGCGGCCGCGCGGCCGCCGCTTCCATTGCCGTCGCCGCGGCCGTCTTCGCCCTTGGCGCACCCGCCGCTGCGCAGAGCGACACGCAGCTGAAGCAGCGCATCATCCGCGAGTCCATTGCGGCTTATTCGGGCTCCTGCCCTTGTCCCTACAACACCGATCGGGCGGGCCGGAGCTGCGGCGGGCGCAGCGCCTACAGCCGCCCCGGGGGCGCGGCGCCGATCTGCTATCCGGCAGACGTCACGCCGGAGATGATCCGGGCCGCGCGCGGCCAGTGAGGGCGGCGAGGCGGCCTTAGGCCGCGATCAGTGCCGGAGCCGGTTCGTCGTCGTTAGACGGCGGGGCGGGCCGGCGCGCAGCCGCCTTCGTCCGCACGTCGCGGCGTCTCGGGCGAGCGATGCGCGTCACGAGGCGGAGCGTCGCGGCGCGAACATGTCGCCACGCCGCTTTGAAGCGGGCGGCATAGGCCGCGAACGTCGTCATGATGACGGCGTCGGCGTAAAGCGACATATCGACGGCATAAGCCAATGCCAGCTCGGCCGAGCCGAGCAGCGCAAGCGTCTGCCCCATGCAGAGGAGCAGGACGAGCAGGATAAGGTGCTGGCGCTCGATCCTTTTGGCAAAGGCGAGCGGCGCTTCGACAAGGAACAATTGAAGGGCGCGGGCGAAGGGCGTCTCCGGAAAGAGGCGGATGACGAGAATGGCGAACGCCAGAAAGCCGGTCAGCATGTAAGTCCCTCCCGGCTCCGACATGGGGAGCGCGCGCGCCGCGTCAATGATCGACCAGATACGGACGAAGCGTAAGCCAGCGATCGCGCTTCGCTTCGAAGGCTAGGGTGAAGGCCGGGCTCGACGAGGGCAGATCGACGAGGGCGAGATCGGGCCGCGCGCCGAGCTGTCGCCGGCCGATCGCGGCCGACTTGCCGCCGTTGAAGCCGATGGCACGGAGCGCCGGGAGCGCGGCGGCAAGGCCCCGGAGGTCGCTCGCCTCGTGGAGCTTGATCGCCTGGTCAAGACTGCCGCGGCGCTCGGCCGCCGCGACCGTGTCCCAAAGGCCGATGCCGGCGTCCTGCAGCGCTTCGAGCCGCGCCTCGTAGTTAAGCGGCTCCAGGTCGCGTTCGATCACCGCGCCGGCGAGGCGCCAGAACTGGTTGCGCGGATTGGCATAATAGCGGCCAGCGGCAAGCGACATGGCGCCCGGCAGGCTGCCGAGGATGAGGATGCGCGTGTCGGGCCTCGTGACGGGCGGAAAGCAATGCTGCATAATCGTGGCCATGAAGATCGAAGGCGGCTGCCATTGCAAGAAGGTGCGGTTCGAGGCGGAGGTTCCGGAGCGGATCGAAGTGCTCGACTGCAATTGCTCGATCTGCGCGGCGACCGGCTTCCTCCACATCGGCGTGCCGCACGGGAATTTCCGGCTGCTTTCGGGCAAGGAGGCCTTGGTGAGCTACCGCTTCGGCACGGGGGCGGCTAACCACCTTTTCTGCGGGACCTGCGGGATCAAGAGCTTCTACCAGCCGCGCTCGCATCCGGACGAGTGGAGCGTGAACCTGAACGCGCTCGACGACAGCTCCGGGCTGGACGTCACCATCCGTAAGTTCGACGGGCGGAACTGGGAAAAGTCGCGCGCCGAGTTGGGCTGAGCCGGCAGCTTCAGCGCTTCACGCCGAACAACCTGCGCACCAGATCGGGGCGAAAGGCGGCGAGAAGCACCAGGAAGATGATGAGAAAGGGCATCATGGTCGCGCCGAAATCCGGGGCCGCCTGGCGCAGGCCGTCCGGCGGCTCCGGCATGGCGGCGGGCTTCGTTCCCCGAGTTGCGACGTGCTTGCCGTCGCAGGACGGGCCGGAGCAGAAGGTCGATCCGGCGTCCATCATCTCGCTCATCTGAACGAGCTTGCCGGGATCGAAGGTCGCGCGCAGCTTGGAAAGGTCGTTGTCGGCCGGCCAGTGGAAGACGAGGAGGAACATCGTCACCGCGGCGACCGGGATGATCATCTTGGGGGTGAGGCCGATCACGTTTCGCCGGTCGTCGCTGCGCCATTCCTGCCAGGCGATGCAGGCATTCTGCCAGCGCCAGAAGGCGGGCCGGTCGGTGAACCAGAGGCCGATCATGGCGAGCGTCGGCGTCGCCGGTTCCTCGAGCGGACGCCCGACGGCGTCGCGCGCGAAGGGCGGCGGGGCGACGACCTTGCGGCCGAAGCCGGCGCGCACGGCAGGGCGTGCGAGCCGCGTGTCGCGCCGCTGCCGCCCCGGGTTCATCAGGTCGCGGCCGAGCGCGGCGATGGCGGCGATCCGGTCGGCGATCGGCGAGCGGGAACCGCCGTCGCGATCCGGCGGCGCATCGAAGAGCAGGCCTTCGACGGCGTAGCTTCCCTCGAACGCGCCGCGCCCGCCGATCTTGCGCAGCGCATCGATCAAAGCTTCGGGATGGTGGGTGACGCGCACCGCTTCGCCGTCGGCGGCATGGTCGCGGCCGAGCTTCAGGCCCCGCCGCGCGAG
>DASVQT010000123.1:0-19687 GCA_036388975.1 Allosphingosinicella sp.
TACCCCTCCACCACACTTCGTGTGGTCCCCCTCCCCATCTATCGATGGGGAGGATCCTAGACCGGCAGGCCCCTGAGCAGCAGCGGCAAATCCCCGCTTTCGCCTCTCGCTTCGCTCATCAGCCAGTTCTTCAAAGGTCCGATACGCTCCACGGCGCCCATGCCGAGACGGCGGACGGCCGACGCGGTGCGGCCAGGCACGCCGTAGATCCGAGTCAGCGCGTCGGTGGATGAGGCGACCATAAAGGTGTCGAGGCTCCGCCACGCCTGGTATCGGTCCAGCAATTGCGCATCGCCGAGATCGAGGCCGAGACGAGCGCCTTCCACCAGCACCTGCGCCATTGCCGCGGCGTCGCGGAAGCCGAGGTTCAGGCCTTGGCCGGCGATGGGGTGGATACCGTGGGCGGCGTCTCCGACCAGCGCCATGCGGCGGGCGGTGATCTGCGCGGCATGGTGGAAGCCGAGCTTGTAGCTGGCACGCGGGCCGGCGAGCGAGATTTCGCCCAGAAAGCCGCCCATGCGCTTGTCGATCTCGGCTGCCATGGCCCGGTCCGGCAGGTCGAGAAAGGCGTCGGCATCGGCGGCGGGCACCGACCAGACGATCGCCGAGCGCCAGCGCCCGTCCTCCGCCTGAAGCATCGGCAGGATCGCAAACGGGCCCGTGGGATAGAAGATCTCGTAAGCCGTATTCTCGTGCCAGCGCTCGTGGGCGATCGTGATCACCAGCGCGACATGCTGATATTGCCAGCGGGCGAGCGGAATGTTCGCCGCTTCGCGCGTCGGCGACATGCGCCCTTCCGCGCCGATCAGAAGCGGCGCGGTGAGGAGCCGGCCGTCGGTGAGCGCGACTCGGGCGCTGCGCTCGTCCCGGATCACTTCGCCCGGATGCGCGGGCATGACGAGGCTTACCCGCTCCGCAGCCTTGGCACGGTCGCGGAGCGCCGCGCGCAGCTTCCGATTCTCGAACATGATGCCGAGCGGATCGTCGCCGGCCGGCGGATTGAAGGCGATTCCGCCGGGCGAAAGGCCGTCGGTGACCCTGATGGCCTCGATCGGGCAGCCTTCGCCTTGCAGCGCATCGGCGACTCCGATCGCCTCCAGCATCCGAAAGGAGGCGCTGGCGACGGCGGTGGCGCGGCCGTCATATTGCGGGGTGAGCTGGGTTTCGGGATCGGCGGGATCGACGACGATGCTGGACAGGCCGTGCCGGTCCAGCGCGATGGCCAGCGTCAGGCCGACAAGGCCGCCGCCGAGGATGATGACGTCCGCGCGCTCCATTTTCCCGCCCTACAGGTGCAATCGTGCAACGCCAAGCGCTTGACCGGCGAGTCCCCGGAGGCGCATGTTGGTTAAAGCGGAACATTTGGGGCACGGCCATGGCCACTGCAGCAGCACGCACCGCCCGCGCCGGACGCATCGGACAGTGGCGGGAAGGCGCACAGCGGAGCGCACGAAAGGCGCTGAGGATCGCATCGGGCGGCACGCTCGCGCTGGGCGCGGTCGCGGCGGCGGTGGCGCTCGCCACTTACACGCCCACCGATCCGTCGCTGAACACGGAAGCGGGCGGCCCGGCCCAGAACTGGGTGGGCGCGCCGGGCGCGTGGACCGCCGATCTGCTTCTCACCCTGTGGGGACCGATCTCGGCCCTGCTCCTCCCGCTGCTGCTGCTCACCGGCATCCGGATCGCGGCGGCGGCGCCGCGGCGGCGCTGGAAGCGGCTGCTGCTCCTCAGCGTCATCGGGCTGGTCCTCGCCGGGACATCGGCGGCCCTGCTCGTGCCCGGCGCGGTCAACGGCCTGCCCGCGGGCTGGGGCGGCGTGACGGGGCTCACCCTTTCGAGCCTCGTCGAGCGCGGCCTCGGCGCGATCGGTGAGCCGGGCATCGTGGAGCCGTTCCGGGTTGTGCTCGTCGCCCTGCTGGCGCTCGGCGGCATCGTGCTCACTTATGTGGGCCTCGGTCTCAGCAGCGAGGAGCGCGAATGGGTCGCCTCGCGCCGCGTCGCTTTGCCTCGCATCCGCTCGGAGCATGCGGTCGGCTATGACGAGGACGACGAGGTCGGCGAGCCCGCCGAGCGCCCGGCGCGGCGTCAGGTCGTGCCGCCGCCCGAGCCGCGCACCCCAATCATCGCCGAGCCGACCCGCGCGCCCGAAAAGAAGCGCCCCGCCCGCGAGCGCCAGCCGTCGCTCGCGCTCGGCGACAGTTTCACTTTGCCGTCGATCGACCTTCTCAGCCCGGCACCGCCGCCGATCAACGCGACCCTCGACAAGGCGAGCCTCGAGCGCAACGCCCGCCTGCTCGAATCGGTACTGGAGGACTTCTCGGTCAAGGGCGAGATCGTCGAAGTCCGCCCCGGGCCGGTCGTCACCATGTACGAGCTGGAGCCGGCGAGCGGCATCAAGGCGAGCCGGGTCATCAGCCTCGCCGACGACATCGCCCGCAACATGTCGGCGCTTTCCGCCCGCGTCGCGACGATCCCCGGCCGCAGCGTGATCGGCATCGAGCTCCCCAACGCGAAGCGCGAAATGGTGGTCCTTTCCGAGCTGATCGGCAGCCACGCCTTCGAGGATCAGGTGGCGCAGCTTCCGATCGTGCTCGGCAAGAACATCGCGGGCGATCCCGTGGTCGCCGATCTCGCGCCGATGCCGCACCTTCTCGTCGCCGGCACCACCGGATCGGGCAAGTCGGTCGGTCTCAACTGCATGATCCTGTCCTTGCTCTACCGGCTCACGCCCGAGCAGTGCAAAATGATCATGATCGATCCCAAAATGCTGGAGCTCAGCATCTACGAGGACATTCCCCACCTCCTCGCGCCCGTGGTGACCGAGCCCGCCAAGGCGATCCGCGCCTTGAAGTGGACGGTGGAGCAGATGGAGGAGCGCTACCGGATGATGGCGGGCGTCGGCGTGCGCCAGCTTTCCAGCTTCAACGCCAAGGTGCGCGAAGCCAAGATGAAGGGCCAGTCGCTCGGCCGCCGCGTCCAGACCGGCTACGACACGGAGACCGGCCAGCCGCGCTACGAGATGGAGGAGCTCGACTATGAGGTCCTGCCGCAGATCGTCGTCATCGTTGACGAGCTCGCGGACCTCATGATGACCGCCGGCAAGGAGGTCGAATTCCTGATCCAGCGCCTGGCGCAAAAGGCGCGCGCGGCGGGCATCCACCTCATCATGGCGACGCAGCGCCCGTCGGTCGACGTCATCACCGGCGTCATCAAGGCGAACCTGCCCACCCGCATCAGCTTCGCCGTGACGTCCAAGATCGACTCCCGCACCATCCTCGGCGAACAGGGCGCCGAGCAGCTGCTCGGCAAGGGCGACATGCTCTACATGCCCGGCGGCAAGCAGATCGCCCGCGTCCACGGCCCCTTCGTCTCGGACGAGGAGGTGCGCGCCGTCGCCGAGCATTGGCGCGGACAGGGCCATCCCGACTACATCCAGGCGGTGACGGAGGAGCCGGAGGACGGCGGCTACATGTTCGAAGGCCAGCCGGTCGGCGAAGACGATCCCGAAGCCCAGCTCTTCCGCAAAGCCGTTCAGACGGTCGCGGAAAGCCAGAAGGCTTCGACCTCCTATCTCCAGCGCCAGCTCCGCGTGGGCTACAACAATGCCGCACGCCTCATCGAGCGCATGGAAAAGGAAGGGATTGTCTCCGTCCCCGATCATGTCGGCCGGCGCGAAGTTTTGGTCGATCCGGAGGGACGCCCGCTGAATTGAGCGAGATTGCGTGACCTACCGGGCCTGAACCATTCGGAACCGGCGGGTTCAGTGGGCATTCAAGGCGGCGGCACCATATCCCCCGCAACTTCTGAAACTTTACGGAGATCATCCATGCTGCGTTTTCGCGCGCTCGCTCTCGCTGCCGCCCCGATCGCGGCCGCCTTCGCCCTGGCGCCCGCGCCGGTCGCGGCCCAGGCCAATAGCGGTCTTTCGCAGGTCCAGGCGCATCTGCGCGCGGTCAACACGATGACCGCGAACTTCAGCCAGACGGACCGGCGCGGACGAACGCTGAACGGCACCGTATCGATCAAGCGGCCCGGCCGCGTGCGCTTCGATTACGGCCGCGGTGCGAACATGCTCATCGTGGGCGACGGCAATGCGCTGAACTTCGTCGACTATGAAGTCCGCCAGGTCTCGCGCTGGCCGATCAACGATTCGCCGCTTTCGGTGCTGCTCAATCCCAACCAGGACCTCGCCCGCTTTTCCCGCGTGACGCGCAACGATGCCCAGGTGATGCTCGTCGAAGCCCGCGACCCGCGCCGGCGCGAGTTCGGAACCATCACCATCGCCTTCGCCAAGAGCGGCGGCGCGCCGGGCGGGCTGATCCTGACCGGCTGGACCTCGCTCGACGCGCAGAACAACCGCACCACCATCCGCCTGTCGAACCAGCGCTTCAACGTGCCGGTGGCCGACAGCCTGTTCCGCTTCACCGATCCGCGCCGCCGCGGCGGCCCGCGCGGCTGATGGAAAGGACCGCGTCGGAAAAGCGTGGAGACAATGTGTCATTCATGCTCCCGACAGGAAGCGGCCGATAAACGGGAGACTGCAATTGCGGATCCCCAGCCTGGGTTTCCCCCTGTTCCCTGGGCCGGATCCTGCAATTGACCTCGCGTTACAACGCTTGGTTGGCCCTCGCTCCACGCCCCCGGAGCGGGGGCCTTTCCATGTCCGGCGAGGCGCCGTCCGCATCGACAGCGAAGGCGCTCGCCGCTAGACCCGGCCCATGTCCCTCAGCCTCAAGATCGCCTCCTGGAACATCAACTCGGTGCGCGCGCGCGCGCCGATCGTGGAGCAGTTCCTCCTGCAGGAATCGCCCGACATCCTGTGTCTGCAGGAGACCAAGGTCGTCGACTGCGACTTTCCGACGGAGATGTTCCACCGTCTCGGCTATGTTCACACCATCCTGTGCGGCCAGCGCATGCACCACGGCGTCGCCATTCTTTCTCGCCTGCCGATGCGCGAAGACGACCGGCTGGACTGGCAGGCGAACGGCGAGGCCCGCCACGTCGGCGTGCGGCTCGAATGCGGCATCCGGCTGGAGAACGTCTACATTCCCGCCGGCGGCGACATTCCCGACCGCGAGGTCAATCCGAAGTTCGGCCAGAAGCTCGACTTTATCGAGCGCATGACCCGCTGGTCGGAGTCGCTCAAGGTGCCGACCGTGCTCGTCGGCGACTTCAACGTCGCACCGCTCGAATGCGACGTTTGGAGTCACAAGCAGCTCCTCAACGTCGTGAGCCACACGCCTATCGAAGTCGAAGCGCTCACCGGGCTGCAGCAGAGCGGCGACTGGGTCGATCTCGGCCGCCATTTCCACCCGGCGCCAGGCCGGCTCCACACCTGGTGGAGCTACCGCTCGCCGGACTGGACCCGCAACGACCGCGGGCGGCGGCTCGACCATATGTGGGCGACGAAAGACGTGGCGGCGCTCGCCGTCGGCCACCATGTCCACGAGCCGTGCCGCGGCTGGACCCGCCCGTCCGACCATGTGCCGCTGGTGACCGAGTTCCGCATTTGAGCGCAGAAGCGCAAAGCGTCGTGGAAGCGATGGACGCGATGCGGCGCGGTTCGCCGGTCGCGATCGGGCAGGCGGCGTATCTGGCGGTCGAGACGGCGGACGACCAGGCGCTGGCAAAGCTTGACGGCGCGGGCGCGGCCGATCTCCTCATCTCCGGGCATCGCGCCGCGATCCTGAAGCTCGCCAATCAGCGCGACGGCATACCGGTGGGGCCGGTGCGGATCGAGCGCACCTCCTGGCTCGGCCTCGCCGAAGCTCGTGACGTCGCCGATCCGGCGCGCGATCTCGCCTCGCCGCTCAAGGGGCCGTTCCGCACCGCGCCCTTGGAGGACGCGGCCGGCGCACAAGCGGCGCTGACGCTGGCGCGGCTCGCGGGTCTGCTGCCCGCCCTGTTCGTCGGGCGCGATCCTTCCGCCATTGCCGTCACCGAAGTCGCGGTGCGCGCCGCCGCCCGCTCCGAATCGCTGCGCATGGTGTCGCGCGCGCGCCTGCCGACGCGCCATGCCGAGCAGGCAGAGATCGTCGCCTTCCGCGCCCTCGCCAACGGCGCGGAGCATGTCGCGCTGCTGATCGGCGCACCGACGGGCGAGCCGCCCCTCGTCAGGCTCCACAGCGAATGCCTCACCGGCGACGTATTCGGCTCGCTGAAATGCGATTGCGGACCCCAGCTGGACGACGCGCTCGCCGCCATTGCCGCTTCAGGATGGGGCATCCTCCTCTACCTTCGCCAGGAAGGGCGGGGCATCGGTCTCGCCAACAAGCTCAGGGCCTATGCGCTGCAGGATCAGGGGTTCGACACGGTGGACGCGAACCTGCGCATCGGCTTCGCCGACGACGAGCGCGACTATGCCGTCGCGGCGCGCATGCTCGAAGGCCTCGGCCAGACGCGCGTGCGTCTCCTCACCAACAATCCGAAAAAGGTGCAGGGCCTTGCGGCGGAAGGCGTCGAAGTGACCGAGCGCGTGCCGCTCAAGAGCGGCCTCAATCCGCACAACGAGGCCTACCTTAAGACCAAGCGCCTCAGGAGCGGCCACCAGCTCTAACGCGCATAGTCGTCATAGCGACGAAGCTACGCTCGCAAGGACGGGGACAGGGGCAGACCGATCATCTCGGCGACTTCGTCGAAGCTCACTGCGATCCGGGTTATTCCGAGCGCCCGCAGGCGCTGGGCGTGGCCAGGCAGGCAATGGCTGCCGGCAACGAGCCCGATGACCTCGGCTCCGGAGGCGAGGGCACCTTGGGCGCCGACGGGGGAGTCCTCGACGATCACCACGCGCGCGATCGGCACACCCAACGCAGCGGCGGCGTGGAGGTAGAGATCGGGCGCCGGCTTGCCGCGCTGCACATGCTCCGCGCCGCTGAAGATCCTACCCTCGAAGTGGCGGAGCAGGCCGAGGTGGCGCAGGTGCGTTTCGATCCAGTGCGTCGAACTCGACGACGCGATCGCACGGGGAAGATCCGGCGGCAGGTTTTCGACGAATGCCACCGCGCCGGCGACCGCCTCCAGCCCTTGTTCGAGAACGCGGCGGTCTTCGGCCGCCCGCGCGTCGTGGAAGTCGTCCCAGAGCGGCCTGCCGATCCACGATTCGATCGCCGCGACGAAATCGCGCCCGCTCAGGCCCATGAAGTGCGTCATCGACTGTTCGGCCGACGTCGGGTGGCCCTTGGCGGTGAGGTATTCGGCGATCTGGGCGTTGCCGGCATATTCGCTTTCAAGAAGCACGCCGTCGAAATCCAGGATGAGGCCGTCGTATTTCAGCGCCGCTCTCCGAACAAAGCGGTGCCGACGCGCACGTGAGTGGCGCCAATGGTCACCGCAGTCGGATAGTCGCTCGACATGCCCATGCTGAGGCCCTCGAGACCATGGCGGCGGGCGAGCTTCGCGAGCAGGGCGAAGTAAGGCGCCGGCTCCACGTCCGCAGGCGGGATGCACATCAGGCCCGCGACCGGCAGACCGGCGCCCCGCGCCCGCTCCAGCAGCGACGGGAGTTCGGCGGGGCTGCAGCCGCCCTTTTGAGGTTCCTCGCCGACATTGACCTGGATGAAGCAGGCCGGTGCGCGGCCGGCCTTGCCGATCGCCTTGCCGAGCACGTCGACGAGAGTGGCCCGATCGACGGAGTGGATGACGTCGAACAAGGCAACGGCGTCTTCGGCCTTGTTCGACTGGAGCTGGCCGATCAGGTGGAGCTCGACGCCCTCGTAAGCAGCACGGAGGCCAGGCCATTTCGCTTCGGCTTCCTGGACCCGGTTCTCTCCGAAGACCCGCTGGCCGGAGTCGAGCAGGGGACGGATCGCATCGGCGTCGTGCGTCTTGGAAACGGCGACGAGCGTTACCGCTTCGGGCGGCCGCTTCGCCGAGCCCGCCGCCCGCGCGATCCGTTCCCTGACCTCCGTCAGCCTCGAAGATGCGTCGCTCATCGCGGCTGCTATAGAAAGGGCGATGCACACCCGCCAGCCTCTCCCGCGCCTCTGGCTGATGACCGACGAGCGGCTCGGCGACTCGCTCATGTTCGCCGTCGACCGGCTGCCCCCGGGCGCGGGGATCGTCTTTCGACATTATCGCACCGACGCCGGGGCACGGCGTGTCTTGTTCGACCAGATACGCGCGCGGCGCGCGGACGTCCTGCTGCTGCTCGCCGGCCCTGCGGAAGAGGCGCGCGCCTGGGGCGCCGACGGCAGTCACGGACGGGGGTCCGGCGACGGGCTGAGGACGGCTCCGGCGCACGATCTAGCCGAACTGCGAGCGGCGGACGCCGCCGGAGTGGCTGCGGCGTTCGTTTCCCCGGTGTTCGCGACCCGTAGCCACCCGGATGCGCTCGTCCTCGGGCCGGACGGGTTCGAGCGGCTGGCGGCAAGCGCTCGGCTACCCCTCATCGCGCTCGGCGGCATGACCGCGACGCGCTTCGCTCTGCTGAAAGGTGCCTATGGCTGGGCGGCAATTGACGCCTGGACGGCCCCAGACCGGGACGGCGACGGCTAAAAAGGACCGGCGCCCGGTCTGCGCTTAGAAGCGGAAGGCGGTGCCGATATAGACGGCCTGGCTGTCGCGGCGCTGGTCGGTCGCGAGCGGCTCGAGCCTGTCGCGCGCGATCCGGTAGCGGACGCCGCCGGTCACATCGACGTTGCGGGCGATCGAATAGGAGCCCGCCACGTCGACCGCATAGGCTTCGTCCTCCGCCACGATCCGCTGGCGGCCTTCCGTCTGCTCGGCCGAGGCCTGGACGCGCGCCGTAATCCGCTGGTTGGCGCGGTAGCTCATGCCGACCTGCGCCGTGGCGCGGCGGCCCGGAACGACGCCGTCGCGGCTTTCCACGACATCGCCGGTGACGGCGAAGCGGCGCCAGCCGACGGAGGCGCCGAGATTGTAGGACGCCGGCGTAATCGCCGTGACGGGCGTCGCCGACGCGGTCGGGACGCGGCTTGCGGCCGTGGTCGGCGATGCGGCGCGGGCCCGAACCGCAACCTGCACGGGGCGGCTGCGCTCGGCCGTGGCCATGGCCGGGGTGAAGCGGAAACGGGGCGCCGCATTGCCGCGGCGGGCGAGCGCGGCGGCGAGCCGAGGATCGGCGACGGCCGGGGTGAACGACCCAGCGGGCGCGCCGCGGAGCGAAGGAGCGGACGCGCGGCTCGTCTGCGCGGTGGCCGGCGCAAGCATCAGCGAAGCCGCGGCGACCGCGACTCCCGCTACTGCTGCAATGCCCCCGCTGCGACGCACGGTTTCACCTCCAAAGCTGCCACGGATGTAGTCGCCGCTGCTGGGCTTGCCTAGCGCGGCCGGATCGGTCCGGAGCCGAATCGTCGCCACATGTTGCCCCCAGTCCACATAAACCATGGCGTCCGTATCCCTGCCGCCTGGCCGTTCGAAC
This sequence comes from Allosphingosinicella sp., assembly GCA_036388975.1. Classification (GTDB taxonomy): domain Bacteria; phylum Pseudomonadota; class Alphaproteobacteria; order Sphingomonadales; family Sphingomonadaceae; genus Allosphingosinicella. Next base: position 9,380 of record DASVQT010000123.1, read on the forward strand.
GTGCGGCGCCGCCCCTTCGCCCACCGAGAGACGGCTTGCCGCACGCGCGGCTCCCTCTATAACGGCGGGCGAAGCGTTCAGTTTCTAAGGACATATCATGGCCCGCTCTTTCTCCCTTGCCTTGGCTGCCGCCGGCGCCCTCAGCCTCGCCGGCTGCCAGTTCGTGCAGGACGACATCAACCGCACGCTTGGCAACGCGCCGGAGGATCGCGGACGGGCCGCCGATGTCGCCGCCAGCCGGACGACGACCATCGGCGTCAATGCCTATCTGTGGCAGGCCGCCCTCGACACCTTGTCCTTCGCGCCGCTCGCCCAAGCCGATTCGAACGGCGGCGTGATCGTCACCGACTGGTATGCCAACCCGGCCTCGCCGAACGAGCGGGTGAAGCTCACCGTCACCATCCTCGATGCGGACCTTCGTGCCGATGCGCTGCGCGTCGCCGCCTCGCGCCAGACGCTGCAGGGCAGCCAGTGGCTCGAAGCGCCGGTCACCGCCGCGACCGTGCAGCGGCTGGAGGAGATTATCCTCACCCGCGCCCGCGACCTGCGCCGGGCCGCCAGCATCCGCTAAATCACTGAAAAAGGCCAGTAATGCGCTTCAATCCGCAGACGGCCGACGCGCACTGGCAGAAGATCTGGGAGGAGAGCGGTACGTTCCGCGCCTCCGACGACAGCGCGCGTCCCAAGGCCTATATCCTCGAGATGTTCCCCTATCCCTCGGGGCGCATCCACATGGGCCACGTTCGCAATTATACGATGGGCGACGTGCTCGCCCGCTACAAGCGGATGACCGGCCACAACGTGCTCCACCCGATGGGCTGGGACGCGTTCGGAATGCCGGCCGAAAATGCCGCCATGGCGAAGAAGGTCCATCCCGGTGAATGGACCTTGGCCAATATCGAGACGATGAAGGCGCAGCTGAAGCGCCTCGGCTTCGCGCTCGACTGGAGCCGCGAACTCGCGACCTGCGATCCGCGCTATTACGGGCACGAGCAGGCGCTGTTTTTGGACCTCTACGAGGCAGGGCTGGTCTACCGGAAGGACAGCGAGGTCAATTGGGATCCCGTCGACATGACCGTGCTCGCCAACGAGCAGGTGATCGACGGCCGTGGCTGGCGCTCCGGCGCGCTGGTGGAACGGCGCAAGCTCGGCCAATGGTTCCTGAAGATCACGGACTTCGCCGAGGAGCTGCTGGACGGCCTCGGCACGCTCGACAAATGGCCGGACAAGGTGCGGCTGATGCAGGAAAACTGGATCGGGCGGAGCCAAGGGCTTAGCTTCCGGTTCCGGGTGGACTCGGCCATTGCCGGCTACGACGCGCTCGAAGTCTATACCACGCGCCCCGACACGATCTTTGGCGCCAGCTTCACGGCCATCTCGCCGGATCACCCCATCGCACAGGCGCTGGCGCCGCAGGATCCCGAGCTTGCCGCGTTCATCGCCGAGTGCAAGCGCGGCGGCACGACCGCGGCGGAGCTCGAAACGGCGGAAAAGAAGGGTTACGACACCGGCCGCACCGTCGCCCACCCGCTCGATCCCGAGTGGAAGCTGCCGCTCTGGGTCGCGAACTTCGTGCTGATGGACTATGGCACCGGCGCCATTTTCGGCGTTCCCGGCCACGACCAGCGCGATTTCGAATTCGCGACCAAATACGGCCTGCCGATCCGCCGCGTGGTCGCCGCCTCGCCCGAAGCGGCGGACGCGCCGGTCGTCGGCGAGGCGGACAGCGGCGGCGGGGTGATCGTCAATTCGCAGTTCCTCGACGGGCTTTCGGTCGAAGACGCCAAGACCGAGGTCATCCGCCGCGCCGAAGCGGGGGGCTGGGGGCAGGGTACCACGGTGTGGCGGCTGCGGGACTGGGGCGTGTCGCGCCAGCGCTACTGGGGGACGCCGATCCCGATCGTCCATTGCGACGGCTGCGGCGCCGTGCCGGTGCCGCGCGAGCAGCTCCCGATCGTGCTTCCGGACGACGTCAGCTTCGACATTCCCGGCAATCCGCTGGACCGCCACCCGACCTGGAGCAAGGCCGAGTGCCCGAAGTGCGGCGCGGCCGCCCGGCGGGAAACCGACACGCTCGACACGTTCGTCGACTCGTCCTGGTACTTCATTCGCTTCGCAAGCCAGCCCGCCGACAAGCCGTTCGACAAGGCGGCGGCGGAGAGCTGGCTCCCCGTCGATCAATATATCGGCGGGGTCGAGCATGCGATCCTCCACCTCCTTTACGCCCGCTTCTGGACTCGGGCGCTGAAGCGCATCGGCCGCCTCGACGTCGCCGAGCCGTTCCAGGGGCTGTTCACCCAGGGGATGGTGACGCATGCCAGCTTCTCCCGCGTGCCCGAGGGCGAGGAGCGTCCGGTCTATTTCGAGCCGTCGGAGGTGGAGCGCGGCGCCGACGGTGGCTACACTTTGCTTGCCACGGGCGAGCCGGTGACGGTCGGCCGGCTTGAGAAGATGTCGAAGTCGAAGAAGAACACGGTCGATCCCGACGTCATAGTCGACCAGTACGGCGCCGACGCGGTCCGCTGGTTCATGCTGTCCGATTCGCCGCCCGAGCGCGATTTGGAATGGTCCGAAGCCGGCATCGAGGGCGCCTGGCGTTTCGTCCGGCGGCTGTGGCGGCTTGCTACGGAGCTGGAGGGCAGCGAAGCGGGAGGCGAGGACCGGGCGCTGAAGCGCAAGCTTCACCAGACGATCGCCGCAGTCGGCAAGGCGATCGAGGCGCTGGCCTTCAACAAGGCGGTTGCGGCCCTTTACGAGCTGGTCAACGCGGTCGAGAAGGCACCGGCGTCCGCGGACCGCGCCGAAGCGGCGCGCACGATGCTCCGCCTCGTCGCGCCGATGGTGCCGCATGTCGCGGAGGAGGCCTGGCAGGCGCTCGGCGGCGAGGGCCTGATCGCCGACGCCCCCTGGCCCGAAGCGGACCCGGCGCTCCTCGTCGACGACGAAGTGACGATCGCCGTGCAGGTCAACGGCAAGCTCCGCGACACGCTGACGGCGCCAAAGGGCACGGCGCGCGAGGCGCTGGAGGAAATGGCGCTGGCTTCCGAGAAGGTCATGCGGGTCCTCGAGGGCAAGCCCCCGCGCAAGGTCATCGTCGTCCCCGACCGCCTCGTGAACGTCGTCGCATGAGCCTCGCTACCACAACCGCCAGCCCTGAGCCTGTCGAAGGGCGGGTTGCAGCGCGCCGGGTCCGGGCTTCGACAAGCTCAGCCCTGGCGATTGTGGGGTTGCTCATCAGCGCCCTCGCCCTCTCCGGCTGCGGCCTGCGTCCGCTCTACCAGGGCGGGGGGCAGGGCCAGGTCGCGCAGTCGCTGCGGGCGGTCGAGGTGGGGCCGATCGGCGGCCGCGCCGGCTGGCTCGTGCGGACGGCGCTGATCGACCGTCTGCAGGCACCCGAGGGTGGCCAGGTGCGCTATCGGCTCGAAGTGGAGCTGGACGACCAGATCACCGGCTTCGGCATCCGCTCCGACGACGCGGTCACGCGCGAGCGCCGCACGCTGCGCGCCCGCTACCGGCTAATCGACACGTCGGTCGGCACCGTCCTGATCGACGCGACGGCGGGCTCCGACGCGGGCATCGACGTGGTCAGCTCCGAATATGCGACCGTGGCGGCCGAACAGACGGCCTTGGAGCGGCTCAGCCGCGAAATCGCCGACCAGATCGTGAGCCGCCTCGCCTTGTACGCCGCCCGCACCCGCCAGCAGCCGCAGCAGCCGTGAAGGCGACGCGGCCGCAGGTCGAGCGTGCGCTCAAGTCCCCGGGCGATACGCTCTTCTTCCTGTTCTACGGGCCCGACGAAGCGGGATCGCAGTCGCTGGTGAAGCTGCTCGCCGCCACCATGGGCAAGGAGGCCGAGCGGGTCGATCTCAGCGGGAGCGAGCTCAAGGGCGATCCCGCCCGCCTCGCCGACGAAGCGGCCTCCATCTCGCTGTTCGGGGGCGCCCGCTACATCGTGGTGGAGCCCGCCGGCGACGAAGTCCTGCCGGCCATCGAGGCGCTGACGCAAGCGCCCGCGGCCGGCAATCCGGTCGTGCTGGTTGCCGGCGCGCTCAAGCCCACTTCGAAGCTGGTCAAGCTGGCCCTCGCCCATCCGTCGGCCATGGCGCTGGCGAGCTACGTCCCGGAAGGCCGCGACGCCGAGCGGCTCGTCGGCGAGATGGCGCGGGCGGAGGGGCTGATCGTCCGGCCCGACCTTGCGCGCCGAATCGCCGACAGCTGCGCCGGCAACCGCTCCATCGTCGAGCAGGAGCTGAAGAAACTCGCCTTGTACCTCGACGCCGCGCCCGACGCGCCGCGCGAGCTGGACCACGACGCGGTCGACGCGGTGGGCGCGGCGGCCGAGGAGGGAGACCTGACCCGCCTCGTGGACAGCGTCGGCTCGGGCAATAGCGACCTCCTGCGCGCCGAGCTGGTCCGCCTCAAGAGCGAAGGCATCGAAGGCATTCCGCTGATCCGCGCGGTGCTGCGCCGCATGACCTTGCTGACGAAGCTCCGCTCGGAAGTGGAAGCTGGCTCGAACGTCGGCAGCGTCATGGCGTCACCCGCCGCTAGAGCCATATTCTGGAAGGAAAAAGACGCTGTCGCGAGTCAGCTTGGCCGCTGGCGCTCCGATCTTCTGGCGAAGAGCATGGGGCGGCTGCTGGAGGCCGAACGCCAGGTGAAATCGTCCGGCGGCTTGGGCCCGCTTGCGGTGGACGAAGAGCTGTTCGCCATCTGCCGCCAAGCGGCGCGGCTGAGGTAACGCTCCCTGGCGGCTGTCACCCAGATGGTTCTGTAATAGCCAGCGCTAGGGCTAAGCTTGTCGAAGTCCGGTTCGTCAGCGCACTGCCACCCGCCCTTCGACAGGCTCAGGGCTGCCGGGATGAATGGTCATCCGACCGCCCCCTCCGCCTCAGATCTTCTCGCCACTCAGACGCTGGCAGATCATGTCGAGCTGATCGAGGGTGGAATAGCCGAGCGCCACCGTGCCGCCCTTGGGCGTGTGCTTGATCTCGACTTTGAGGCCGAGCATGTCGCCGAGCTGCCGCTCCAGCGCCGCGACATCGGCATTTCCGCCCTTGTATTCGATCGGACCAAGCTTGAGCTGGCGCGGACGGCCGCCGCGCACCAGCTTCTCGGTCTCCCGGACCGACAAGCCGCGCTTCACCACCTCGTCCGCCAGCGCTTCGGGATCGTCGGCCGGGATCAGCGCGCGGGCATGACCCATGCTGAGCTTCCCCTCACCGACGAGATCCTGCACGGCCGGAGGAAGGTCTAGTAATCTCAATAGGTTAGCGACGTGGCTTCGCGATTTGTGGACGAGGCGGCCGAGCTCTTGCTGGGTATGGCCGTACTCCTCGACCAGGCGCTTATAGCCCTGCGCTTCTTCGATCGCGTTCAGGTCCTGGCGCTGAATGTTCTCGATCAGCGCGACTTCTAGCGTTTCATTGTCGTCGAAGTCGCGGACGATGGCCGGTATCTCGTGGAGGCGCGCCTTTTGCGAGGCGCGCCAGCGGCGCTCGCCCGCCACGATCTGGTAGCGATTGTTGTGCGGACGCACGACGATCGGCTGGATGACGCCGCGCGCCTTGATCGACTCGGCGAGCTCGAGGAGCGCTTCTTCCTTGAAGACGCGCCGCGGCTGGCCCGGATGCGGCTCGATGCTCGCCACCGCGATCATCTGGATGCCGCTGCGCGCGCTGGCGGCTGCGGCGGCGTCGACCGGCGCTTCCTTGGCGACTTCCCCAAGCAGAGAGGAAAGGCCGCGGCCGAGACCAGAAGGACGGCGGCGGGCGGCGGGCGCGTCCTCGCTCATGCCGCTTCCGCCGGCGCCGGCTTGGGAAGGCGCCCGATCAGCTCGCGGGCGAGGGCCATATAGGCTTCGGAGCCCGGGCAGCGATGATCGTAGATCAGCGCGGGAATGCCGTGGCTCGGCGCCTCCGAAAGGCGGACGTTGCGCGGGATCACGGTTTCGAAGACGACTTTGCCGAGACAGGCGCGAACATCGTCGGCAACCTGCGTCGACAGGCGGTTGCGGCGATCGAACATGGTGAGGGCGACGCCGAGGATGGACAGGCCCTGATTGAAGCGCGCCCGGATACGCTCGATCGTCTGAAGGAGCTGGCTCAGCCCCTCGAGCGCGAAGAACTCGGTCTGCAGCGGAACGAGGATCTGCCTCGCCGCGACCAGCGCGTTCACCGTCAGCAGCCCGAGGGAGGGCGGACAATCGATCAGGCAGATATCCCAGCGGCCGGGCGGAACGGCATTGAAGGCATCGTCGAGCAGGTGGGTCCGCCGATCGAACTCGATGAGCTCGATCTCGGCGCCGGAAAGATCCACCGTCGCCGGAATGAGATCGAGCCGCGGGACCCGGGTCGCCACCACCGCCTCCTCGACCCGGCACTGGCCGGTGAGCAGTTCGTAGCTGGAGCGTTCGCGCTGGGACTGGGTGATGCCGAGGCCGGTCGAAGCGTTGCCTTGGGGATCGAGATCGATCAGCAGCACCTTCCAGCCGGTCGCCGCCAGCGCCGTGGCAAGGTTGATCGCCGTCGTGGTCTTCCCGACGCCGCCCTTCTGATTGGCTACCGCGATCCGGATCAACTCGTCTTCCTTCTCACCCCCTCGGCCACGATGATCCCGGCATCGGGATCGGTGAGGCTCGGTTCGATGCGGAACTCACCCTGCCACGATGTTTGCACCGCATCCAGTTCCGAACGCGCGTTCCGTCCCTTGGGAAGAATCCAACGTGTCTTATTTGTGGAAAAACGGCTGCCGAGCTCGAGCACCTTCGGAAGCGGCGCGAAGGCACGGGCGCTGATCACGTCAAAGACGCGGCGATCCACGCGCTCCACCTTACGACCGATGATCTCAGTGCGGTCGGCGATCCCGAGAATGCCGGCCGCGCGCGCGAGGAAGTCGATTCTCAACTTGCGCTCTTCGATGAGGACCACCGGGCCTTGGTGAAGGGCGGCGACGATCAGGCCGGGGAAGCCCGCACCGGTGCCGAGGTCGACCCAGCTTGCGGCGGGGGAGGGGGCCCACCGCAGCAGCTGCGCGGAGTCCACGATGTGGCGTGCCCAGAGGTCGTCCAAGGTGGCTTTGGAAATGAGGTTTTGATGCTCAGCCTCGTCGCGGAGCAACGACACGAAGGCGCGTAGACGGGTCATTGTTTCACGTGAAACATCGAGATTGGCGATGAGCCAGGCTTCGGCGCCAGCTTCGTCCATCAGGCGGCTCTCCGGCGCGCATGCACCAGGATCGCGGACAAAGCAGCGGGCGTGATGCCGCGGATGCGCGAGGCGGCCCCAAGCGTCGATGGCCGTGCTTGTGACAGCCTCTCCGCCATCTCGCTCGACAGTCCGCCGACGGCGTGGAAGTCCAGTTCGGCAGGGATGCGCACGGCATCGTCGGAGCGCAACCGAGCCACTTCGCTGTTCTGGCGCTCCACATAAGGCGCGTAGCGATGATCTTGAACGGCCTCTTCCACCAGCCGGGATGTGCATTTGGCGAGCTCCGGCACCAGCCGCCGCAGCCCGTCGCCGTCCAACTCTGGAAAGCGCAGCCAGTCGGCGAGCGTGCGCCTCACGCCATCGTCGCGCACCGAGACGCCGGCCACCTGAAGCTCACGCGCGCTATGATCTCGACCAAGCAGAGCTTCGATTCTGGCTCGCTCTTCCTGCACGGCCTTGAAGTGGGCGCGCCGGGCAGGCGAGACGCAGCCGGCGGCAATCGCCATGGGCGTGAGCCGGCTTTCCGCATTGTCGGCCCGGAGCCGCAGCCGGTACTCCGCGCGGGCGGTGAGCATCCGGTAAGGTTCAGTGACGCCCTGGAGGACGAGATCATCTACCATCACGCCGATATAGCTGTCGGCGCGGTCAAGGATGGTCGGCGAACGGCCTCCGGCCCAAGCTGCCGCGTTGAGCCCTGCGACCAGCCCTTGCGCCGCGGCTTCCTCATAGCCGGTCGTGCCATTGATCTGCCCGGCGAGGTAGAGCCCCTCGACGTGACGGACGCCCAGCGTCGGCTCCAGGATGCGCGGGTCGACGTGGTCATATTCGACGGCGTAGCCCGGCTGCAGGATCTCGACCCTCTTCAGCCCGGCCATGGAGCGAACCATGTCGAGCTGCACATCCTCAGGTAGCGATGTGGAGATGCCGTTCGGGTAAACGGCGACGTCGTCGAGGCCTTCGGGTTCGAGGAAAATCTGGTGACCGTCCCGATCTCCGAAGCGGTGCACCTTGTCCTCGATCGACGGGCAGTAGCGTGGGCCGACGCCGCTGATCTCGCCCGAGAACAAGGGGGAGCGATCAAGGGACCGGCGGATGATGTCGTGGGTTTCGAGGTTCGTGCGGGTGATGGCGCAAAAGAGTTGCGGTGCCGTGCGGGCACGGCTCATCGGCGACATCGTCCATTCATCGCCGTCCGATTCCTGCCGCTCCAGCGCGGCCCAGTCGATCGTTCGGCCGTCGAGCCGCGGCGGCGTACCGGTTTTCAAACGGGCGAGAGGGAGGTCCAGCGCCCGAAGCTGCCCGGCAAGCTGCGTCGCCGCCCGCTCGCCGACGCGGCCGCCGGCGCAGTTTGTCATGCCGAAGTGCAGCTTGCCGCCGAGGAACGTTCCCGTGGCGAGGATCACGGCTTTGGCGACAACGGGGCGGCCGCTGACCTGGACGCCGCCGACGCAATCGCCCTGAAGGAGCAGGCCTTCGGCTTCGCCCTCGACAATGGTGAGCCCCTGTTGCGCTTGAACCATGGACTGGATCGCGGCGCGAAACAGCTTGCGGTCCGCTTGGACGCGCGGGCCGCGGACTGCGGCGCCCTTGCTCGCGTTGAGCATGCGATAATGGATTCCGCCTGCGTCCGCCGCGCGGGCCAGCAACCCGTCGAACGCATCGACCTCGCGGACGAGATGCCCCTTGCCGAGGCCGCCGATCGCCGGGTTGCAGGACATGGCCCCGATCTGCCGACGATCGAAGGTGACGAGCGCTACCGACGCGCCCATGCGGGCGGCCGCGCAGGCAGCTTCCACGCCGGCATGGCCGCCGCCGACAACAACGATATCGTAGGTTTCGGTCACCCGCCGGATGTATGTCGATGTTCCACGTGGAACAACCTACTTCCCGATGCAGAAGCGTCCGAACAAGGCATCGAGCATGTCCTCGACGCCGGCCCGCCCTGTAATGCGGTCCAGCATCGTGCGTGCGCGGCGAAGATGCTCAGCACGGATCAGCGGATCGGAGGCCGCCGAGGCTTGGTCGAGCCCGGCAAGAGCCGCGCGCAGCAGTTCGCGCTGACGCGCATTCAAAGCCGCTTCGTTGCTCTGAGGAAGCATGCCACGCGACCTTTCTAGGACCAAGGCGATCAAATCGGCAAGGCCGTGGCCGGTGGCTGCGGAGACAGCAATGTCCGCGTCTAAGTCGATGGCGTGAACATCTGACTTGGGCGATATCCGAATGGAATTCGGAGGCGCCTGCCTTGGCGGGCCGAGCCACAGGACGAGATCGGCACCCGCGACAGCCGCCTCCGCGCGCTCGACCCCGATGCTTTCGATCCGGTCCTCCGTGTCGCGCAGCCCGGCGGTGTCGATCAGCAGCAGCGGGATGCCGGCGATCGAGACCGGCGCTTCGATCACGTCGCGCGTCGTGCCGGCAACTTCCGAGGTGATGGCCGCCTCGCGCTGGATCAAAGCGTTTAGCAGGCTCGACTTTCCGGCGTTGGGAGGACCGGCGATGGCGATCCTGATGCCGTCGCGGAGCCGCTCCGCAGGCGGACGGGCCAGCGTCTCCCGCATCGCGGCCGCCAGCTCCTCGATCTTCCCCGCGATCTCAGGAGCTGTCCCTTCATGGACGTCGCCCTCGTCTGCGAAGTCGAGTTCGGCCTCTACGGCAGCCGCGATGCCGAGCAGCCGTTCGCGCCACTGATCCACCTGCCGGCTCAGCGCGCCGCCTGCCATGGCAATGGCGGCCCTGCGCTGCGCCTCGGTCTCGGCGGTGAGGAGATCGGCGAGGCCTTCGGCCTCGGCGAGGTCGATCCGTCCGTTCTCAAACGCGCGGCGGGTGAATTCACCCGGCTCCGCCTGGCGCAAGCCTTTGATCACAGCCAGTGCGCCGAGCACGGCCGCCACAACCGCGCGTCCGCCATGGAGGTGCAGCTCCGCCAGATCGTCGCCAGTCGCGCTACGCGGGCCAAGGAAGCGGAGTGCAACCCCACGGTCGAGCAATTCGCCGTCGCCGCCGCGCACGGTGACGAGGGTGGCGCGCCGCGGCTCCGGCAACGTGCCCGTCAGCGCCTGCAGCGCGGCGTCGGCCCGCGGGCCGCTGATTCGAACAATCG
>DASVQT010000124.1:0-11149 GCA_036388975.1 Allosphingosinicella sp.
GAAAAGCGGCGGATCGCAGCGCGCCGCGGCGCCGTCGGCTTGATCACGCTGCGCACGCCGGCGGCGGCGGCGCGCTTTCCGCTGCGCAGCCCGCGCCTTCCCGAGCCGGGCATCACCTGGGTCGACCCCCAGGGCGAGCCCTTCAACGACGCGCCGAGCCTGCGCTTCGTCGCCAATGTCGATCCGGCCGCCGGCGAAGCCCTGTTCCAGGGTGCGCGGCGGAGCTTCGCCGAAGTGATGGCGGAAGCGGCGCGCGAAGGCACACGCCCGCGCGGCTTCGCGCTTCGCGAGACGGCCGGCTTCCAGCGCGAAAGCGCCAACACGCCGATGTCGAGCCCGAACGTGATCGGCATCCTTCCGGGCACCGATCCGGCGCTTGCCGGCGAATATGTGCTGCTCATGGCCCATCTCGACGGCCTCGGCGTGCGTGAGGGCGGCGAGGGCGACAGGATCCGCAACGGCGCGATGGACAATACGACCGGCATTTCCACTCTGCTGGAAGTCGCCCGCCAGATGAGCCAGCCGGGCAACCGCCCGCGCCGCCCGGTCATCTTCGCAGCGGTGACCGCCGAGGAGAAGGGCCTGCTCGGGGCCCAATATCTCGCCCGCAATCCGGTGGTGGAGAACGGCCGTGTCGTCGGCGTTGTCAATCTCGACATGCCGGTCCTCACCTACAATTTCAGCGATGTGATCGCCTTCGGCGCCGAACATTCGACGCTTGGGCCGATCGTCTCCAGGGCGGCGGCGCGGATGAACGTGTCGGTCACTCCGGACCCGCTGCCCGAGCAGGGCCTCTTCACCCGGTCGGACCATTATATGTTCGTTCGCGAGGGCGTGCCGGCCGTCTTCCTGATGACCGGCTTCGCCGGCGAAGGCGGAGAGCGCTTCCGCAGCTTCCTTTCGACGCAATATCATTCGCCCCAGGACGACCTCAGCCTTCCCTTCGACTGGAATGCGGGCGCGCGCTTCGCCGAACTCAATTACCTCATCGCCCGCGAGATCGCCGACGCAGCCGAAGCGCCGCGCTGGTACCGCGACAGCTTCTTCGGAACCACGCTGGCGCCGAACGCGGCGAAGGCGCAGCGGCCGGCGGGGAGCGGTAGCAATTGAGTTTGGCTGGGCGAACCGGGCTTCGACAGGCTCAGCCCTGGCGGTTCAGGGAAGCTTGCCAAAGAAGAGCGGGCGGCTTGAACACTCCCGCTGGCCGTGAGCCTGTCGAAGGGCGGTTTGCTGCGCTCCGACGAATCTTCGCAACAAAAAGAGAAGCTGACTGAACCAGCAGCCAGCCCTGAGCCCGCCGACGGGCGGTTTGCAGCGCGCCCCGCATCCTCCCGTTCAGCTTCTCGCGCCAGTCCGAAGCCCTGCAGCGCCAAGCTGAAAAATCGTGTGAACGGCGGCTAAACGCGGCTGAACGCGCGCTGCAAGGATCATTCAGCCCGCTTGCATCGCGAATCGGTATAAGCGCGGCTGTCGGTTCGTGGAGCGTATCTTCCACCAGTGTCCCGGCCCCTCGCGTCGCGTAACGAGGGCGGGGCCGGCTTCCCCAGGGAGGCCGGCCCCGATCTCGTTTCAGCGCAGCGCGGCCGGCGAACGGCCTCAGGTGCGGCGGATCATCCAGCCGCGTCCGCGATAGGTGGAGATGAGCTCCTCGCCACCCGGCAGCGACGTCAGCTTCTTGCGGATGTTCGAAATATAGACGTCGACGATCCGGCTCTCCTTGGGCGGCGTGTCGCCGTAGAGCGCAGCGAGCACGTCGGCGCGGCCGACGATGTTGCCCCGCTCCCGCGCGAGCAGCGAAAGCACCTTATATTCCGTCTCGTTGAGCTGGGCCTCCTGCCCTTCCGCTTCGGCCGACCGGCGCAGCGGATCGAGCGTCACCCGACCGAGCCGGATCGGCATCCGCTCCGCATCGGCGGCGCTCGGCTGCGGCGCCGCTTCTCCGTCCGCGCCGCCGCGGCCGCGCCGATGGCGGCGCAGCGCCGCGCGCAGACGGGCGAGCAGCTCGCCGGGAAGGAAGGGCTTGGCGATATAATCGTCCGCGCCGAGATCGAGCGCCTGGATTTTGTCCCGCTCAGACCCGCGGCCGGAAACGACGATGATCGGAATGTCGGTGGTCTGGCGCAGCTTGGTGAGCACTTCGCCGCCGTCCATGTCGGGAAGACCGAGGTCCATCAGAACCGCGTCGAAGCCGCCCTTCTCGAAGGCCTTCAGCGCTTCCAGCCCGGTTTTCACCGCGTCGCTCGAAAAGCCGCCGAAGCCGATGGCGGCGGTGAGGATCGACAAAAGGACGGGATCGTCCTCGACGAGCAGGATGCGTGCGGTCATCGGATCATCGGCTCCATGGCGGAGCGTCTCAAGTCGCTCATCGGCCTCCTTTAGGGCGGGAAGCCCGGCAGGCGTCAAGCGTGACTAGCAAAGCGGCCCTGCCCTGTCACCCGCGCCGTCCCGTCTCGAGGCGAGCCGCGGCAGAGCCAACCGGCGGGACCGTCGCCCGGAACCAACGCCGCAAGAGAGAAGTTAACCATGCAGATGATGGATGCAGTCGTTTCTGCATCCTTTAAGAAGGATTTAGTTTGTTAATGCTCATTCTTACTTCCCGGTCGGCGTCTTCATGTTGGAAGATGCTGCGCCTCGATTGGGAAGTTCCGAAAAGGTTCGGCTAGGCGCGATACGCGAAGCGCTGGGCCGTTCCCTACTCCGGGAACGCTCCCTCGTTCCCCAGGAGGGGCCGCCGGTCAGCCCACCGGCGGCCTTCCCTTTTGCGTTCTCGGCGCGAAACGTTATGGCGCCTATCCATGAGCCTTCCCCCGATCCTGCAGCGCCTCCGCCTTCCGGTCGTCGGCGCGCCCCTTTTCATCGTCTCCAACCCCGATCTGGTCATCGCCCAGTGCAAGGCGGGGGTCGTCGGCTCCTTCCCGGCGCTGAACGCCCGGCCCCAGTCGATGCTCGACGAGTGGATCCACCGGATCACCGAGGAACTCGCCGCCTGGGATCGCGACAATCCGGATCGCCCGTCCGCGCCCTTCGCGGTCAACCAGATCGTCCACCGCTCCAACGACCGCCTGGAAGCCGACATGGCGACCTGCGCCAAGTGGAAGGTGCCGATCGTCATCACCTCGCTGGGCGCGATCGCCGAAGTGAACCAGGGCGTGGCGAGCTGGGGCGGCATCACCCTTCACGACATCATCCACGACCGTTTCGCCCGCAAGGCCATTGAAAAGGGCGCGACCGGCCTTATCGCCGTTTCAGCGGGCGCCGGCGGCCATGCGGGGACGCTCTCGCCTTTCGCGCTGGTTCAGGAAATCCGGCAATGGTTCGATGGGCCGCTCTGCCTGTCCGGCGCGATCGCCACCGGCAGCGCCGTCCTCGCCGCCCAGGCGATGGGCGCCGACCTCGCCTATATCGGCTCCCCGTTCATCGCGACCGATGAAGCCAATGCGGTCGCCGCCTACAAGAACGGCATCGTCGAAGGCAAAGCCTCGGACATCGTCTATTCGAGCTACTTCACGGGCGTTCACGGCAATTACCTGCGCGCTTCGATCGAGGCCGCCGGCATGGACCCGGCCAACCTTCCCGAAGGCGACCACAAGAAGATGGACTTCGCCGGCGGTGACGGCTCCAAAAAGGCATGGAAGGACATTTGGGGTTCCGGGCAGGGCATCGGCGCGGTTGACCGGGTGCAGCCCGCGGGCGCCTACGTGGCGCAGCTCGCGGCGCAATATGCAGAGGCGAAGGCGCGGTTGCTCGGCACCTGATTCCTCCCCATCGCAAGATGGGGAGGGGGACCATGCGAAGCATGGTGGAGGGGTAGAAGGCGCAGGCTTCCGAGGATCAAGCGCCAAGAACCGAAGGCCTGCGCCATCTACCCCTCCACCACCCTTCGGGTGGTCCCCCTCCTCACCGCTTCGCGGCAGGGAGGAACCTAGCCGCCGATCCCTTCGAGCACCCGCCGCCAGTCCTCGGGCAGCGGCACCGGCCGCCGCGACTCCCGACCCACGTAAACGTGTACGAAAAACCCCTCCGCCGCCGCCTCCGCTGCGCCCTTGGCGAACACCCCGAGCCGGAACCGCACGCTCGATCCCCCGACTCTTTCCACCGCCAGTCCCATCTCGACCGGCTCCGGATAGGACAGCGGCGCCGCATATCGGCACCCGGTTTCCACGACGAGCCCGATCGGGTCGCCTGCCGTCACGTCCAGCAGCCCCGCTTCGATCAGCCAGGCATTCACCGCGGTGTCGAACCACTGGTAATAAACGGTGTTGTTGACGTGCCCGTATGCGTCGTTGTCGGCCCAGCGGGTGCCGATCTCCCGCCAGACTCGATAGGCTCCGCGCCCGAGCAGCGGCGCGCGGCTCACAGCGCCGCCTCGTAGAGCCTGCGCGCATCCGCTTCGCCGATCGCGCACGGATTGTTCACCAGCAGCCGCTCCTGCTTCATCGCTTCGGCGGCGAGGAGATCCAGATGCCTCGCCTCGACGCCCACCTCGCTCAAGCGCTGCGGAAGCCCCGCGGCGCGCGACAGCGCCACCATGCGCGCGACGAACGCCGCCGCCTGCGCCTGCTGCCCCTCGCCCGCCGTTTCCGGGGCGAGCAAAGTCCCGAGCTCCGCATAATGCGGCATGGCCGCATGCATGTTGTGGCCGAGCACGTGCGGCAGCATCAGAGCGTTGGAAAGTCCGTGCGGGACATGGAAGTGCCCGCCCAAGGGATAAGCGAGCGCATGCACGCCGGCCACCGGCGCGTTGGCGAAGGCGACGCCCGCGAGATGCGCGCCGAGCAGCATCGCGCCGCGTGCGTCGACGTCCCCCGGCGAGTCGCAGGCCCGGAGCAGATGGGCGTCGATCAGCCGCAGCGCTTCGCGGGCAAGCGCGTCGGAAAGCGGGTTCTTGAGCCGCGCCGACGTATAGGCTTCGATCGCATGCACCGCCGCGTCGAGGCCCGTCGCCGCCGTTACGTGCCGGGGGAGGCCGAGGGTCAGCTCGGCATCGAGGAGCGCGAAGTCGGCGGTCAGCGGCGCGCTGTTCACCGCCAGCTTCAGGCTCCCGCCGACCGTGATGACGCTGATCGGAGTCGCTTCGGAGCCCGTTCCCGCCGTGGTCGGCACAAGCGCCAAGGGCAGGCGCGTGCCTATCGCCTTGCCGACGCCCCAGATGTCGCCGAGCGCGTCGCCGCTTCCAAGCAGATAGGCGGCGAGCTTCGCCACATCCATCGGGCTCCCGCCGCCAAATCCGACCACCGACGAACAGCCCTTGCCCGCCGCGACGGCGGCGTTCAGCGTCTCGAGCGAGGGATCCTGCTCCACCGCATCGAAGACGATGCAGTCGGGGAGCGACGCCAGCGCCGCGTCCGCAAGCCCGAGCGCGCGCACCGTCGCGTCGGTGACGAAGAGGCAGCGGCCCGGCGGAAGCAGGTCGCCCAGCCGTGCGGCCGAGCCCGCGCCGGCGATGAGCTTGGGGCCATAAGTGAACTCGAACGCTTTCATCGGGGCGCTGTAGCCAATCCTCCCCGGGACGGGGAGGGGGACCATGGGGAGCATATTGGAGGGGGACCCGAGACCCGTATCGCGCCAAGTGAAGACCCCCTTCCCCCCGCGCGGAGGATCACAAAGAACGCTGCAGCCGGTTCAGCAGGCTTCGCGCCGGGCTCGGCGCCGGCTCCGGCGCGGCGCCGTCGTCGATCCTGCGAATGCGGCCGTACAGGTCCCGGCTCGACCGGATCAGCGCCAGGGCGGCTTCGGGAAGGAGAGGCAGCACCGCTTCGTCGCTTTCCGGCGCGTCGCCGAGGCGCCGCTCGATGCTCGCCGGCAGCTCTCCCGCGGCGACCGCGCGCTGGGTCATCAGCCAGGCGATGACCTGCATCAACCTCGTCGTCACCCTCAGCGACTCGCAGGCGAAGCCGATCCGCACGCGCGCGTCGAGCGCCAGCCGGTCGCCCTGCCCGGCGCTGTCGAAATAAGCGCGCGCTTCGTCGGCGAGCAGCATCGCCTCGACATAAAGCGAGTCGACGACCCTGGGCGTCAGCTCCGCGCGCGCGTCATGTCCTTCCATTGCAGCAGCTTGCCACAGGGCTCGAGCGGCGGGAACGACAAAAGAGGGTGAATCAGCTCCGGACGGTGAACCGGGCCAGCGCCGCCCGCGGCAGCGACCACTGCGGCCTCATCTCGGACGCGCGGCGATAATCGCGATAGGCGGCGGCATCGCGGCCGGCGAGCTCGTTGGCGACGGCCCGGCCGTAATAGCCGACCCAGGGCCGCTGCGGCCCGCGCGCCAAACCATCGTCGATATAGCGCATCGACGACTCGATGTCCTGACCGGCGGCGAGCATGGTGATGCCGCGGTTGATCATCGCATCGGGCTGGTTGGCCTCGATCTCCATCGCCGCATCGAAATCGGCGATGGCGGCGTCGAAGCGCTCGAGCCGGAACTGGACGATGCCGCGATTCACGAGCGTCGCCATCCGGTCGTAGCTGGTCAGCTCCTCCGAGCGGACGGCCCGGGTGCACGCCTCGAGCGCAGCGGGCCGCGCCGTTTCGGCGTCCGCCGCCCGGAAGCAGGCGACCGCATCGGCGTTGGTGCCGAGAACGTTGATCGAGTGGGCGTTCGCGGCTCCGGCGAACAATGCGGCCGCGCCGCAAGCGAACAGGGCTTTGCCAATCATGGTGGCCTCCTCGTTGCTGAGGCCCGCGAGCCTAGCACGGCGGCGAAACGAGGCGCGGCCGTTTCGACGAACGACACGCCGGCACCGCTCAAGCGCACGCCGCGGCCCGCGCGGACCGCTGCGCGTCAGTTCACGCGATGATGTCGGGAACCAGCGAGTCCTCGATGCGGGCGATCTCGTCCTTCAGGCGCAGCTTGCGCTTCTTCAGCCGGGCGAGCTGCAATTGGTCGGTCGCGAGCGTGCGCTCCAGCGAGTCGATGGCCGCATCGAGATCGCGATGCTCCGTCCTCAGCCAGGTGAGTCGTTCCGCGGGATCGGGACCCCCGCCATTCATGTCCATGCCAAACCCTCCGTCCCCTTGGGATGAACCGCGCAGACGTTAAGCCGTCAACCGCTCGTCGTACATATGTCTTCGGATCGTCCCAAGACGGGGAGACAAGGGCGCGCGAGTTTGATCTAATCCACGGCCTCGAACCCGAACGATGAAGGAGACGGGAATGGATCAGGCGCATATGACGGCACTTCAGGCGAAGCATGCCGGGCTCGAAAAGCGGATCGCTGAAGAGAGCCAGCGCCCCCTCCCCGATGCCGGGCTCATCGCCCGCCTCAAGAAAGAGAAACTCTGGCTCAAGGAAGAGCTGAACGGCCTTCACGTCCCGGCGACCTGATCGCGGGAGCGTCCTGAGCGAAGGCGCGCGTCCCTTGGGCGGCGCTTAAACGAGGACGCTTCAGGCCACTGCAAACGGCGGTGCGAACGGCGGCTGGCCGCTGCGCGTCATCCTTTATGCCGGACGACGTCGCTGCCCAGGCGGCGGCGCGGCGCGTATCCGATCGTGCGGCAACGCGGCCGGCAGCGTTCTCGTATAAGAACGCAATGGCGGCACCTTGCCGCCTGCGTCCGAACGATACGAAACGGAGGCTCCCCTCCCCGCCCCCCGGCGGAGAGAGGATGCGTCCGGGTCAATCGTCGCGGGAGACGCGCTCGTTGCGCTCGTGGCGCTCCTGGGCTTCCACCGTCATGGTCGCGATCGGGCGGGCTTCGAGGCGGGCGAGCGAGATCGGCTCGCCGGTCACTTCGCAAAAGCCATATTCGCCGCTGTCGATCCGGCGCAGCGCCGCGTCGATCTTGGAGATGAGCTTGCGCTGCCGGTCGCGGGTACGAAGCTCGATGCCCCAGTCCGTCTCGCTCGACGCGCGGTCGGTGAGATCCGCCTCGCGCAGCGGCCCGGTCTTGAGCTGGGCGATGGTGCCCTGCGATTCGCGCAGGATCTCGTCCTTCCAGCCCAGCAGCTTCTGCCTGAAATAAGCCAGCTGCAGCGGGCTCATGAACTCTTCGTTGGCGCCCGGGCGGTAGCCCGTATCGGGAACAAGCGCCGGATCCGCATGGTGTTGCGAACCGTAGATGTCACTCAAAGCCGTAGCCATACACCCCTCCAACTCTACCGATCGGCCGGCGAGCCGGATCGGTACCTCTCCAAAGCTCCGGACCGCTTATGTTGCGGAGTCGGAGCTTGCCCCAGCGCGCCTATACGCGCCCCGGTGTGTCTCCGCAAGTCACTCAAAACGTGCGTGAAAATTCTTCCCTTTTCGTCTCTGCAAGGGCCTCGGATGGGTAGCGCAACGCCACTGAAACGTGCCGCCGGCAGGATCGCGAATCGGGCGCCGAATCGCGCGTCGGCGGGGCGCCCCGATTCGGCCGCGAGGCCTGCCCCAATGCCAAGTCAAAGCCGAAATCCTTTTACCGCGCGGTCAGGCTTGTCTTGATATGGGACGCAAGTCCTCGCCCACCCCCGAGAACAGCCCCAAACCGGGGCAAACATGGTTAACGCGCTTGAACTTAAACCAATCCTTTGCATGTGCTGAGCATAGCCGAAGCAGCGGCGGAGTACTTCGGATCGTCGAGGACACGAGTCGCTGCGGCCAGGAACAGGTGCTTTATGTCGGTCAGAATGGCTTTGGCGCAATTGTGCGCATGCGCATGCGGAGGGGCGATCATTGGCGGAGGCGCCGTGCACGTCGCCGAAAATCCGCCTTCACGTCCAGCAATCGTCAAGCAGGCCCGTGCCAAGGCGACGACCGCTACGGCGACGCGTAGCCAGCAGGTGCGCCGCGCCCGCCATACGGCGCAGCGGCGCGTGGTGAGGCGCACCGTTCGCCGCACCGTCTGCGCGGCGCCCGCACCCGCCCGAGTCACGACGCGGACGATCACGCAGCCGGCGCCCGGCATGGGCTTCGTCCCGCCGCCCCTTCCCCCCGCGATCGGGGTGATGCCGGTGGTGTCCAGCAGCGGCGGCTTCGCCATCGGCGGCAGCGGCGGCTTCGGCGGCGGCGGCGGCGGCGGGTTCGGCGGCGGCGGCTTCTTCTCGGGCGGCTTTTTCGGCGGCTCGTCCAGCGGCAATGCGATCTTCACCGCGTCGACCAGCACGTCCACCGGCGGCGTTTCGACCACGTCGGGCGGAAGCTCGACTTCGACCTCGTCGGGCGGCAGCTCCAGCTCCACGTCGTCGGGCGTTTCGAGCTCCAGTTCGACCTCCAGCTCCACTTCGAGCTCGACGGGCGGCGCTTCGATCTCGACGTCGAGCGGCAACGTCAACGTGTCGACCTCCACCGGCGGCGTCAGCACGTCCACGGGCGGCGTGAGCACGTCGACCGGCGGCGTTTCGACTTCCACAGGCGGCGTTTCCACCTCCACGGGCGGCACCACCATCGGGATCGACATCGACAATTCGAACTCGAACCAGAACAGCAACAACCAGAGCCAGAACCAGAACCAGCAGCAGAACCAAAACCAGAATCAGCAGCAGACGAACAACAACACGAACAATAACAACAACAGCAACTGGAATCAGAACAACAACAACAACCAGAACAACAATAATAATAACAATAACAATAACAACAACAATAATAATAACAATAATAACAACAACAGCACGAGCAGCAGCACGTCCACCGGCGGCTCGAACGGCGGCACCCCGGTTCCGGCGCCGCCCATGATCCTGCTGTTCGGCGCGGCCGCCGCGGCGCTCGTCGCCCGCCACCGCGTGGCGCGCAAAACGGCCTGAGCGCCCTAGAGGCTCAAGGAAAGGCCCCGCCGGATCGAACCGGCGGGGCCTTTCTCATGTCGCGTCGCGTCGCGCCGCCCCAACGCGGTGAGCGCCGGTCGTCATGAAGTGAAACGCAGCGCGGACGATCCGGGCTTCGACAAGCTCAGCCCTGGCGGCCGGATTCAGATTCCCCCAACAGCGCTAGCCCTGAGCCTGTCGAAGGGCGGATTGCAGAGCTCGGACGGAAGCTTCGAAGCTCCGGCAGCCTGAGCCCCACCCGCCCCAGCTCAGTGCGCGAGGAGCGCCTTCTCGATGTCGGGCACGGGCATGTTGGTGAGGTCCTTCGGGATCTCGCCCACCAGCCGCTTTTCGACTTCCTTGTGATAGTGCTTGCGAAGCTCGCCCAGCGTCTTGGGCGGCGCGACGACGACGAGCTGCTCGAAGTCGTTGCGGAGCGCCCAGCGCTTCAGCATGTCGGCCGTCTCGTGGGCGAAGCGGTCCTTCTCCAGCTTGTGGAAGTCCGTCTCGCCGTAACTGTTGCCGCCCGGGCCCGCGCCCGCATGGCTGCGGCCGGCTTCGTCGGTCTTCTGGTCGCTGTCCTTCGGGTTTTCCTGCTCTCGGTTGCGCTCCACGACGAGCTGCGGGAATTCTGAATCGCCCTCGTTCCGGAAGAAGAGCATCTTCTCGCCGTCCGCGACGACGACGAAGCTGTTATGGGGAAGGCGCATTGCTTACTCCTTGGACGTGGAACTCGGCCGACCAACGCGGCAGGCGGACGCGGGTTGCCCGCACCCGATCGGCTGGGGCATAGCGGCGGCGATGCGCATTCTCCTGACGAACGACGACGGCGTCCATGCGCGCGGCTTGAAGCTGCTTGAAACCGTCGCCCGCACCTTCTCCGACGACGTCTGGATCGTCGCGCCGAGCGAGGAGCAGTCGGGCGCCGGACACTCGCTGACGCTCACCCGGCCCGTGCGCCTGCGCAAGCTCGGCGAGCGCCGCTTCTGCGTCACCGGCACGCCCACCGACGCGGTGATGATGGGCCTCGCCGAGATCATGAAGGACGCACGGCCCGACCTTGTCCTGTCGGGCATCAATCGCGGTGCCAATCTGGGCGAGGACGTCACTTATTCGGGCACCGTTTCCGCGGCCATGGAGGGCGCCCTGGCCGGCATCCCGTCCGTGGCGCTGAGCCAGAGCTACGCGCGCGAAGGCATGGGCGACACCGTGCCCTTCTCGGCCGCCGAAGCCTGGGCCGAGCGCGTCCTCGCTCCGCTCATCGCCGAGCCGATGCCGGCCCGCACTCTGGTCAACGTGAACTTCCCGCCGGTCGCCGCCGAGGCGGTGCGCGGCGTCCGCGTCGTCCGCCAAGGGCTGCGCGACTATGGACGCCTCAAGATCGACAAACGCACCGATCCGCGCGGCTACGATTATTACTGGTTCGGC
>DASVQT010000125.1:0-7999 GCA_036388975.1 Allosphingosinicella sp.
GCCCGCGCCGCCCTTCAGGCTGTCATTGCCCGCGCCGCCGTCGATCTCGTCATTGCCCGCGCCCGTTTCGATCTGGTCGGCGCCGACCCCGCCGGTGATCACGTAGCGCGCGTCGGTTTCGGCGCCCGCCCGGACGGTTAGCGTCGCCGAACTCGGAAAGGTCGACGTCAGAGTCGAACCGTCGATGGTCAGGACCCGGCCGGCGCCGAGCGCCGCATCGCCGATCGTGAAATCGTAGCCGACGGCGGTCGCGAATGCGGTTCCGAACCGGTTGTCGCCCGAGTCCATGGCGAACACGGTCTCGATACCGGCGAGGTTGGCCGCGGTGAGCGTGCGCGGGCCGAAGGACTGGAGAAAGAGCGTGTCGTTGCCCTCGCCGCCGTCGATGCTCGTCGTTTCGGACAGGCGGAAGCCGACGAAGATGCGGTCGTCGCCGCCCATGCCGCGCACCAGGTCGCTCCCGCCCTGCTGAACGAGAAAGGTGTTCGCTGCCGCGGTACCGGTGATCGAGTCCGAATTGGCCGAGCCGAGATAAAGGTCGCCCGGCGACTCGGCGCCGTTGACCTTGACCGTCACCGTCGCCGAAGCGCCGCCCGTTACCTGGTAGGTGAAGCTGTCGGTCGCCTGCGCGTTCGCCGCGCCCGAGCCGGCCGGCGCGAGCGTGTCGTACACGCCCGCGGGATCGTAGCTCAGCGTGCCGTTCGCGTTCACCGTCACCCTGGCGCCGGAGGCGAGCACGATCTGCTGGCCGACGGACGCGGCCGCGCCGTTCACCGCAGTCACCTGCAGCCCGCTGCCCGTATCCGCACCGGAGCCGTTGTCGGCGAAAAGGCTGGCGGCGAAGCCTGCCGCCTCGCTCGTGGTGAAGCCGTCCGCGCGGGCGATTGGCTTATCGATGTCGGTGAACAGGCGAAGCTTCACGTTGGCATCGTTCATGGACAGATTGTCCATCCAGGACGCCGCGATCGTGCCGTCGTTCAGAACGGCGATCGCACTCTCGGTCTGGTTACCCGCGGTGAAGGCGTTGACCAGGAACGGGTCTCCAAGCCGTTCGCCCGAAGCGCCAAGCCGCATCGCGAAGACCGCGGTGAGCGCGCCGTCGAGCGGGTCGTCCGCCGTTGTCCAGCTGATCAGGAAGCCGCCGCCGGGCGCGGCCACGGCCCGCGCTTCGAAGCCGTACGTGTCGATCGTGAATTCGTGGCCGATGCGTGTGCCGCTCGGATCGAAGAGCTGGCCGCGCGTCTCCCGCACCGCTCCGGGGGTGAGATCGTTATGTTCCCAAAGCACGAGGATGCGGCCGTCGGCGCCGACCGCCACTGCGGCGTTGTACTGGCGCCCTGCCGTGGTTTCGTTGGCCACGAACTCGCTGCCCACCTTGTTGCCGGCCGCGTCGAAAATCTGCGCCCGGACACCCCAGTTGCTGGTGTCCGGAGCGAGGCCGCTGGCGTCGGTCCAGACGGCCACGAAGCCGCCGCCGGGGCTGCCGGCGACCGCGGGCACGCTTTGATTGCCTTGCGTGGTCCCGTTGACAAGGAATTCGCCGCCGACCCGGGCGCCGCCTGCGTCATAGACCTGCCCGCGCACCGCGGCGAAGCTGGTGTCGCCGCCGGTCTGGCTGGCATCCGTCCAGGTGACGACGACGCCGCCGTTTGAAAGCGAAGCGATCACGGGCTGGGACTGCCCGCCGGCCGTCGTGCTGTTGACGGTCAGCTCGCCGCCCCATTTCTGGCCGGCGGCATTGAAGACCTGCATCCTGACGCTGTAGCCGTCGCCGTCCGCGGCATTGGAGTCGGTCCAGACCACTGCGAAACCGCCGTCCGCCTTTGCCGCGACGCTTGGCTGGAACTGAAGGCCGAAGGTGAGGCTGTTGACCGCGAATTCGCCGCCCAGCGGCGCTCCGGCGGAGTCGAAAACGCGTCCCTTGACCGAAAATCCGCTGCCGTCGCCGACCTGCTCGAACTGGGTCCACACCAGAACGAAGCCGCCGCCCGCGAGGCGCGTCATGCTGGGATCGCCCTGCATTCCGGCGGTCTGCGTCGCCGCATGCACTTCGTTGCCGCCGCGGTAGCGCACTTCCACGGCCGCGTCGGCGACGCCGAGCGCGACGCTGCGCACGGCGACGTTGCCGGCCGAGTCGGTGATCCGGACGGTCATGCCGACGCTGGGGTCCGTTTCGAAATCGAGCTTGCGGTTGTCGGCAACGACGAAGCGTCCGTTCGCCAAGGCGAGCGCACCGCCGCTTTCGTCGCTGACGAGTTCGAAACTGTAGGCCGAATTGATCGCGGGCGAGACCGGAAGCAGGGCCGCGGCGGCGACGTTGCCGACGGCGATTTCGCTGATCGTTCCGGTGCTCGGGGCGATACCGAGGTCGATCGGGCCGAGCGCGTTCAATATCTGGCCGCGTATGGCGGTGCCGGTGTCGGGCTCCGGATCGGTATTCGGCCCGCCGGTGCCCACCCAGACCGCGGCGAAGCGATCGTTGTTCAATGCCGCAAGGGCCGGCTCGTAATGCTCGGGAAACGTCTCCTTGCCGTCCGGCGTCAGAAGGAACTCGGTTCCGACGCGTGCGCCGGCCGCATCGAAGACCTGGCCGCGCACCTGATATTGAAACACCGCGTCGTGCGTCCACGTCGCGACGAAGCCGCCGCCCGCGGTCCCCGCAACCGAAGGGGGCGGACCGAACGCAGTCGTCGCCGACAACAGGATCTCACCGCCCAGCTTCGCGCCCGCCGCGGTGAACATCTGCGCGTAGGCACCCAGCCCGTTCTCGTCCGAAGCGTCTGCCGATTCCCAGACGATCACGAAGCCGCCGTCGTCGCGCGCGGCCATCCTGAAGCCGTTGTTGATGACGCTGCCGTCATTGATGCGGTCCGCGCCGATCCTGGCGCCGCCTGCGTCGAAGAACTGGACGAGTGTCCCGCCGCTTGCGCGCGCCTGGACGACGACGAACGTGCCGTTGGGCAGGGCCTCGACCCTGCTGCCGCCGCCGCCCGCCTCGCCAACCGCGAAGCTGCCGCCGACCTTGGCGCCGGCGGCGCTGTAGATCTGCCCCTCGTTTCCCGAAAGCCCGACGAAGCCGCCGCCGGGAAGCGCGGCGAGATTGCTCAGGCTCGCTGCGATCTCGGAACCGACCCTCGCGCCGGACGCATCGAAGATCTGCATCGTGTCGCCGAATGGCGGCAGGAGCTCGGACCAGACGATCACGAAGCCGCCGCCGGCCAGCCCCACGACGCGTGCAGAACCCTGCGCGCCCTCTTCGATCGTATTGACCGCGATTTCGCCGCCGACCCGGCTCCCCTGGGCGTCGAAGACCTGCGCCTTGACCTCGTCATTTTTCGCGGAGTCGCCGAAATCGCGCCAAACGACGACGAAGCCCCCGGAGGCGAGCTTCGCGACGCGCGGATTGTCCTGATGACCGCCCCGTCCGGAGCTCGCGACGAATTCGCCGCCGTCGCGGCCGAGCAGAATGACCTTGTCCACGCTATTTCATCCCCGATGCGGCGCCCGCGCCGAACCGGCAGGCCACTCCCCGAAGCCGGTTTTGCAATGGTTTCAGCCACTTTGGAAGAGCGAAGTCGCGAAATGCCAAGCGCGGCCCCGACGCTTTTCGCGGGTTAACGCCCTTTTTACCGCTTTCCTTTACCACGCCTCGCCATGGCATTGGACGCGGCGCACATTCGGGCGAGGCTGTGGCGATGGGCGTTGGCGCTCGCAGCGGCGCTCGGTGCCGCGCTCCTTTTCGCGCCCGCTCCGGCCGCGGCGGCCGTTTATTCCTGCTCGGTCTCGTCGAGCGGGATCGTCTTCTCGTCCTATGACACCCAGACCCGCGCCGCCGTGGACGGCACCGGCACGATCACCGTCACCTGCACCGGGGACGGGTCGAACAATTCGCTGAGCCTCAACCTCACCGGCGGCAATAACGGCTCCTGCGGGCCGCGCCAGATGCGCAGCGGCGCGAGCAACCTTTCTTACGACGTCTTCCAGAATGCCGCGCGCACCGCTTATTGGTGCGAAGGCGGGGCCCGGGTGGACCTCAATATCGATTTCACCTCCGGCTCCAGCCAGACCCGGACGTTCACCATGTTCGCGCGCGTCACGGCCGCCCAGAACCCCGGTTTCGGCTCTTATTCGGACAACCTGACCGTGGTCCTGAAGCGCGGCGGCGGCACCGTCGCCACCGGCACCGTCTCGGTCGCCGCGCCCGTCTCGCCGACCTGCTCGGTGAGCGCGGGCAGCCTCGGCTTCGGCGCCTATAGCGGCGCCGCCGCTTTGTCCGCCGCCTCCGTTTCGGTCAACTGTTCCTCGGGCGGCACCTACCAGGTCTCGCTCGGCGCCGGCGCCCATGCGAGCGGCGGCACCCGCCGCATGGCCGGCCCGGCCGGCGCCTTTCTCGCCTACCAGCTCTTTCGCGACAGCGCCCGCACCCTCGCCTGGGGCGACGGCTCGGCGCTCGGCGCCCGCGTGTCGGGCACGGGAAGCGGCGCGGCCCAGACCCTCACCGTCTTCGGCCGAATCCCCGCCGGCCAGAGCGCCGCCGCCGGCAGCTACACGGACAGCGTCGTCGTCACCGTCGAATATTGAGCCCTCACAGCCGCCGCGCCGCGGCGCCGGCGCCGCCTTGCCCAGCATCAGCTCCCGCATCGCCCAGACCATCGCGTCCGCCCCGTCCGGGCTCCGGGACCCCATCGAAGTCCCACTTCGACGGGAACCCCGGGACCCCATCAGGGGTCCCACTTCGACGTCAACCCGGCCAAGGCCCTTCATAGCCGCTGCCCTCCGCGAGCCCGGCAAGCTCGTCCTCCAGCTGGGGAAACGCACCCGCCAACTTCGCCCGTCCCCTTCGAACAAGGCCGCCACCGGCTTCGCCCGCGCGCCCGTCCCCTGCGCCGCATGCACCAGGCGCAGCGGCAGCGCGCTTTCAGCCGCCCGGAGCACGCCTTCCACCATCTCGCCCCCCATGTTCTTTTCCGCCACCACCCGATCGGCGTCGCAAGCCGCCGCCGCCTTGGTCTTCCCGAAGCCGTGCCTGGCCATGACCAGCCACACCCGCCAATCCCCGCCCGCATCCGCTCGGGCGGGCTCCACCTGCCCGCCATGGGCCTGCCAGAACCACATGTCGCTCAGCCGCCGCTTCACCGGCGCCGGGAGCTGCCCCAGCACGAATTCGAAGTCCTTCGTCTCCCCGATCGCAGCGAGCTGGCCCAGCAGCGCCTCGTCCACCCAGTCCTGATCGCGCGCGCAAGGGTCCCCGGCCGCGTCCACCGCTTCCGTCTGGCCATCGTTTCGCCCTCCTTCTCCAAACAAAGAAAAGCCGGCGCGTCCCCGCACCGGCTGGTTGAATACTGATCCGCTCGACTGAAGGCGGCAGAGCTGTCTCAGCACCAGTGTAGAAGCGGCGTCCCGGATTCGAAGGACGGCACCGCCCCTACTGTTCAGCCGGCATCCAATGCCAAAGCAAAGGGCCAGCCCTGACGGACCGGCCCTCTCGAATCAGCTGCGTATCGGCCAGCGCGGGCTTGATGCGCCTCAAAAGAGCGTGAAGGTGTCAATCATATGAACCATTGTGGTTCACCGCCTTCGCCGTCCGGCGTCTATAGAATGAACTCCGCCGCCGTGAGCGCCTGCCCGGCCGCGAGATGAACCTCGAGGAACAGGTCGGCACGGGCGTCGCCGTTCGCGTCTGCCTCGACGCGCCAGAGCGAGCCGGAAATGTGGACCGCCCGAACTTCGCCCCCCGCGCCCGTAAAGGCGGCGGCGCCGATGAAGGCGAAGGCTTCGTTCTCCGCCGTGGAAGCCTTGGCATCGACCCGGTTCAGGTCGATCTTGTCCTGGCCGGCAACGAAGTCCTCGATCGTATCCGACGCCCCAAGCACCGAGTCGCCGGTCGCCGAGTAGCGGAACAGGTCCGCGCCGGCGCCGCCTCTCAGCAGGTCGCCGCCGCCGCCGCCGTGCAGTTGGTCCGCCCCGGCGCCGCCGATCAACGTGTCGCCCGCCGCACCGCCCGAAAGGTTCAGGAGGCCGTCGGTTTCGCGCACGCCGTCGAAGATGAAGGTTTCATGCGACCGCAGGCCGGTTGCGTCGACCATCATCGCCGCGCCGGCGCCTAGCATCGTGTCGCTCCACGTGAGCCAGTAATCGAAGTCGCCGTCGCCGCCTGCGGCAAGCTCGGTTTGGGCGCTGCCAAGCAGCACGATGCCCTCGACGTTCGTCAGTGCGCCCGCGAAGGAAGCGGCGCCGAAGTCGATCCTGTAATCGCCGCGAAGGTAGACGATATCATCGCCGCCGCCGCCGTTCACCGCGTCCCCGGCCGCGAAACGGCCGTCATCACCGAACACGAAGGCGTCGTTCCGCGCTCCGCCCGTGAGCACGTCGCGGCCGAGCCCGCCGAAGGTCTGGAGCAGGCCGTCCGTCTCGGCCGACGCGTCGATGGTCATGTTCTCGCCCGTGCCGAGCATGGATCCATCGATCTTCAGCACCTGTCCTGCGGCGACGTTGCCGTCGACGAGCCGCAGCCGGTAGGAATAAAGGCCGGCCCCGCTCTGGCCATACGTGGTGACGGCGCCGGACAGGAGCGAGATTTCCTCCACGTTCGCGACGCTGCTCGCGCCCGTGATGTTCCACGTAAGCGTCAGGTCGTGATTGCCCTGGAGCAGGATCGTGTCCCGGCCGTCGCCGCCATCGACAAAGTCGCCATTGTCGAAGGCACCTCCGAAATAGAAGCTGTCGATGCCCGCTTTGCCGAACAGGAGGTCGCCGCCGCCGTCCTGGGCGCGGATGATGTCCTTGCCATCCCCGCCGACGATGACGTTGCTGCCTTGATTGCCGCGGAAGTCGTGGCCGATGTCGCTGTTCGCACGCAGATTCTCGAGCGTGTCGGCGAGCACGAAAATCTCAGCCTGCGTCCTCACCTCATCGAACCCGTCGCCGGCCAGCTCGACGATCGTGTCGGCGGCATCGATGATGTAGACGTCGTCGCCGGCCTGGCCGCGAAGCGTATCGAAGCCGCCGAAGCCGATCAGCGTGTCGTTGCCGGCAAGGCCGTTCAGCACGTCGTCGCCCATGCCGCCGAACAGGACGTTCCCGAGGCCGTTCCCGGTTAGCACCTGCCCCGCGGCGGACGTGCCGGTGAGGTTCTCGACCTGCGCGATCGCCTCGAGGCTGTAGACGTCCAGCGCCGTCCTGATCTCGTCGGTGCCCTCGCCGGCGAGCTCAACGGCTTTGTCGGCCGCGCTGTCGAGCACGTAGATGTCGTCGCCGCCGCCGCCGAGCGCGGTGTCCCCGTCGGCACTGCCGTTCGCGTTACCCGTCATGAGGAACAGGTCGTTGCCGCCGAGCCCCTCCATCCGGTCGTTGCCGTCAAGCCCGTAAAGCGTGTTGTTCCCGGCATTGCCGATGATGCGATTGTCCAGTTCGTTGCCGGCGAGAACGAGGGCCTCCTTGCCGGCATCGTCCGCCGTGGAAAATATCTCGATCGAGCTCCCCGTGGGAAGCGCCGCGCTGACTCGCGTGTAGACTCTGTCCGTGCCTTGCCCCGGCAGTTCATGGGCGTAGTCGGACTGATCGTCGACGAAGTAGCTGTCGTCGCCCAAGCCGCCGGCAAGCCAGTCGATGCCGCCGCCGCCGTCGAGACGATCGTTGCCCGCGCCTCCGCTGATCCAGTTCGCGCCCGCATTGCCGGTAAGAGACTGGCCCGAGGCGGCTGTACCGGTCAGGGCCTCGATGTGCGCGCCGATCGTGTATGCAGCGACCGCAGTCCGCACCTCGTCATTTCCCGCTCCGGCGGCCTCGATGACGAAATCGACGCCGTCGACGATATAAACGTCGTCGCCGAGGCCGCCGGCGAGCTGGTCCGCGCCCGCGCCGCCGTCGAGCCGGTCGTTGCCCGTGCCGCCGGTCAGGACGTTGTCCACTGCGTTGCCGGTCAGCGTCTGCCCCGCAGCGGACGTGCCCGTCAGCCGCTCCAGGTTGGTCCCGAGCGTGTAGCTCGCAAGCGCCGTCC
>DASVQT010000126.1:0-2894 GCA_036388975.1 Allosphingosinicella sp.
GTAAAGGGCGCCGGCTTCAGCCGTCCTGCGGCCGATCCTCTGACGCCGAGCCATTTACCCCTCCACCATGCTTCGCATGGTCCCCCTCCCCATGCTGGGCATGGGGAGGAAACACGCGCCGCGCCTCTTCGATAAGCATGACGGGGACGCCGCCGCGGATCGGGTAGGCGATACCGGCTTCGTCGGAGACCAGCTCCTGCGCTTCCGCGTCGTAGCGCAGCTTCGTTCGCGTCGCCGGGCAGACGAGGAGCTCAACCAATCGCTCGTCGAACGGCGCCGTCACTGCAGCGTCTCCGGGCCGTCGGCGCCGCCGGGCGCCATGCGCTGGAACTGCATGAACTGGACGAGCAGCTCCGTCCGCTCCGCAATGTCGCTCGCCTCCAGCAGGGCCTGTTTCGATCCGATGTCGAGCGGGGCGATCTGGGCGATGCCGTTGACCAGCATCTCGTCGTCGAGCCGCCCCACCGCGTCCCAATCGACCTGGTAGCCGAGCGCATCGGCGTAGCGCCGCGATTCGCGCTCGAGGTCGGCGCGCTGGGCGATGCCGAGCGGCTCCGGTTCGGCATCGTCCTCCTCATAGCCGCTGCGGTCCGCATCGACCTGCCGGTAGAGCGTCTCCACTTCGGCCTCGCGGGCGATCCGGAAGCGGGTGAGGCCGTCGAGGACGATGTTGAAGCGTCCGTCCTCCAGTTCATC
The DNA here is from genome assembly GCA_036388975.1 of Allosphingosinicella sp. Lineage (GTDB taxonomy): Bacteria > Pseudomonadota > Alphaproteobacteria > Sphingomonadales > Sphingomonadaceae > Allosphingosinicella. The sequence continues at coordinate 697 of DASVQT010000126.1, forward strand.
GGACACGGCGATCCGTCCGATGCAGCCGATTTCGAACAAACCGGGCGGGTCGGTTTCGTCGCGCGGCTGGACCATGGCGATGAGGCCGTCGCTCGCAAGGGCGTCGCGGACCATCGCGCGGTAGCGCGGCTCGAAGATGTGGAGCGGAAGCTGGGCGCGGGGAAAGAGAAGCGCGCCCGCGAGCGGGAAAATGGGAACCCGAAGGAGCGCGCCGCCCCCCATCAGCCGAACAGGATGGCGGACAGCCGCCGCCGCTGCGCGCCGGCCCAGGGGTCTTCCAGCCCCACCGCTTCGATGAACTGCAGGAGGCGCTTGCGCGCCGCGCCTTCGTTCCAGTCGCGGTCGGCGGCGATCGAGGCGAGGAGCTGGTCGGCGGCGCCGTCGCGGTCGCCGCGCGCCATCAGCACCGCGGCAAGCTCGTAACGCGCTTCATGATCCTCGCCATTGGCGGCGATGCGGCGCTCATATTCGGCGGTTTCGGCGTCGGCGGGCGCCAGTTCGGCAATGGCGAGGGTAGACTTCGCCTGGGCAAGCGCCGGATCGGCGGCGAGCTTTTCGGGAAGCGACTCGATCAGGGCCTTGGCCTCATCCGTGCGTCCTGCGGCGAGCAGCGAACGGGCGAGTCCCGACACGACGGCGGGATTGTCCGGCGCCATGTCCATGATCTGCGCGAAGATGCTGACCGCGCGCTCGGCGTCGCCGCCGGCCAGCACGTCCTCGCCCATGGCGATGAGGGGCTCGATCTGTGCCTCCACGGCCTGCTCCTCGCCTTCGATCGGGAGCTGCTTCAATATCTCGTCGAGGAAGCGGGTGAGCTGGCCTTCGGTGCGCGCGGGCGTCAGGTCGGCGACGAGCTGGCCCTGGAAGATGGCGTAAACGGTGGGAATGGACTGGACGCGGAATTGGGCGGCGATGAGCTTGTTCTCGTCGACGTCCACCTTGACGAGCTTCACGCCGCGCGCCGCATAGTCCGCCGCGACCTTTTCCAGAACGGGGGTGAGCTGCTTGCACGGGCCGCACCATTCGGCCCAGAAATCGACGATGACGAGGGCGGTCTGCGATGGCTCGATCACGTCGCGCCGGAAGGTCTCCAGCGCTTCGCGTTCGGCCGCGCTCATGCCCAGTGACGCCATGTTTTTCGCTCCTCGAGGTGATGCCCCGCCCTATGTGGGATGATGCGGGGGTCTGCCAAGCCCAAGTAAGCCCTTGCCGCGGCGCACAACGTCCGTTATTGGCCGCCCCGCCTTGATCGCTCCTTCTTCGAGCGATCCGCCGAGCGGGCGTAGCTCAGGGGTAGAGCACAACCTTGCCAAGGTTGGGGTCGAGGGTTCGAATCCCTTCGCCCGCTCCATTTTCCGACCTTAGCGCGATCGAACCCTCGAGTTCTTTGTTGCGCTCCGCCTTTTGGGCTTCGCTGAGGGGTTCGAATCCCTGCGGCGGTTCGGGCTGGGTCAGTGGCCGCCCTCGATCCAGTTTATTCCCGCAGCACGGAACGCGTCGGCGAGCGCAGCCTCGATCTCCAGCGATTCTTCTCGCTTCAACGGGTTGAGGTGATCGACGAGGTGCGGGAGCAGGCCGACGCCGAATCGCTTCACGGCGCGGCTCGCTTTGTGGCCGGCCTTGTGCTGGTCGAAGCGAAGATCGGGGTCGCGCGACGTCTGCCCCACGTAAAGGCCCCAGCGCCCGGCGCGGGAAGGGTCGTGCAGCAGGATGACGTAGACGTTGTGGCTGGCACCGGCGGCGCCGGCGGTCGCCGCCTCGAAGGTGCGGGCGACGCGCTCCGCCTTCTTGATCCAGTCCGGGCCGCTCATCCCTGCTGACGCTAGAGAGCGCCGCGCCGACCGGCAACGGAACGCAATTCCTCCGGCCCCGTTCTCCGGCCCGTGAGCACACAATTGGACAAGTTCGATTCGTCGGCCTTCGAGCCGCCGCCGGAAGCCGTCGACTTCTATGTCGAGAGCCTGAGGCTTCTGAAGGAAAGCGGCATCCCGTTCCTGCTGTCCGGGACCTACGCCCTTTCCTGCTTCACCGGAATCACCCGGCCGACCAAGGACCTGGACGTCTTCTGCAAGCCGTCCGACGCGCCCAAGATCCTCTCCTTCTTCAAGGGCCACGGCTACGAGATCGAGATGGAGGACGAGCGCTGGATCGGAAAGGTCTGGCGGGGAGACCACTTCTTCGATGTCATCTTCAACATT
>DASVQT010000127.1:0-15204 GCA_036388975.1 Allosphingosinicella sp.
CTTCACAGGCGATCCGCTGCGGCTCCCCGCCGGCCAGTTCGGGCTCGGCACCGGCGGCGGCGCCCATGCGCCGGACGAATTCTTCGTCATCGAGCCGCGCAACCCGCGCATCGCCGGCCTCGTCGACCAGGCGATGGGCTATGTCGACTTCCTTTATGCCATGGCGGACGCGCGATGACTCCCGCCGGCAACGTCCGCCTCGATCTTCGGACGTGGAGCGAGGTCGAAGCCTATCTCGCCGAGCGGCAGGACATCATCGTGCCGATCGGCTCCACCGAGCAGCACGGGCCGAACGGCCTCATCGGCACGGACGCGCTGTGCGCCGAACTCATCGCCCGCGCGGCGGCGGAGCGTTCGGGGACGTTGGTGGCGCCGACCATCGCCGTCGGCATGGCGCAGCACCATCTCGGCTTTCCCGGCTCCATCTCGCTCAGGCCTTCGACCCTGATCGCCGTGGTCGCGGACGTGATCGCGTCGCTGGCGCGGCACGGCTTTACGCGCATCGCCTTTTTGAACGGCCATGGCGGCAACGTCGCGACATTGGGCGCCGCCTTTGCCGAATATTACAGCGCCACGAGCTTCGCGCCGGCGTCGAACGCGGCGCCGGCCGAGTGCCGGCTCACCAACTGGTGGGAGCTTCCGGCCGCGGCGGAGCTGCGCGAGGCCCTGTATGGGGAGGCAGAGGGAAGCCACGCCACGCCGGCCGAAGTCGCGATCACCCAAGCGGCCTATCCCGATCAGGTGAAGCAAGCGGAGATGCACCCTGAGATTGCGCCGGACGGGAGCTTCTCCGACGCGGCCGATTATCGCCGCCGCTTCCCGGACGGGCGGATCGGCTCCAATCCGGCGCTCGCCACGCCCGAAGCGGGCGCGCGGCTGCTGGAAGCGGCGGCGGAGGATTATGCCCGCGCCCACCTCACCTGGGTGGGCCGGGGCTGATCCTACTGCTTGTTGACGGCGACGTCCGTCTTCTCGTCCGCGGTTGCGTCGCCGACGCGGTCGGCGGCGTTGCCGGCGCTGCGGGACGCGTCGCCGATCGTGTTGCCGGCGTCGCGCGCGGCTTCGCCAAGCTCGTTGCCGACATCCGCCGCGACGTTGCCCGCGCCGTTGACGAGATCGGCCGCGCCGTTCCGGACGTCCTCGATCGCATTCTGCGTCGCCGCGTCGTTGCTGGACACGTTGACCTCGCAGGCGGCGAGGGCGAGCGCGCCCAAGGCGGCGGCGGCGGTCAGAGGCAGCTTGCTCATGTGATGGTCCTTCCCCGTTTCGATCGGTGCACCTTAAAGGAGGCCGCCGCCCCGCGTCCACTGCGCCCGGAGTCGGGAACGGGAGACCGGAGCCGGCGCCGTGCGTTGGCGCGGCCATGCGCGTGTTCATCGATTTCGAAGCCTCCTCCCTCGGCAAGAAGAGCTATCCGATCGAGGTCGGCTGGGTCTTCGAGGACGGCCGCTCGGAGAATATGCTGATCCGCCCACCGCCGGAATGGACCGACTGGGACGTGGAGGCGGAAGCGATCCACGGCATTTCGCGCAGCCGCCTTGTCGAAGAAGGAACGCCCGTCGAGGCGGTGGCGCACCGCTTGCTGAGCGAAGTCGGCGGCCACTCCGTCTATGCGAGCGCGCCCTCCTGGGACGGCAAGTGGCTGAGTCAGCTCCTGCGCGGCGCCGGCCTGCCGCGCCACGCCCTGCGACTCAAGGACACGGAGGAAGCGCGGGCGGACACGGCGCGGGCCATTCTCGCGGCGGCGCTGCCGGAGGCGGAGGTCGAGGCAGCGGTCGCGCGCGTGCTCGCCGCGGCGGCGGAGAAGGGGCGCGCCGCCTTTGTCAGCCACCGCGCCGTCGAAGATGCCGAACGCGAGCGGCAGGTGTGGCTCGACGTGGCGAGACTGGCGGAGGAGGAGGCGCAGCGGTAAGCTTGCGCCATGATCGCCGCGCTCCTTCTTGCCTCGTTCATTGCCGACACCCCGCCGCCCGCCACCGTGCGCGCGGTAGAGGCGCGGCTTGCCCGGTGCGGCATCGCCGCCCGGCAGGTTGCCGTCCACTATGAGCGCGAGCTGCAGTCGGACGTGGTGGTGATCGGCGGCCGCGGCATTCCGTCCGACGAAACGCTTGCCTGCGTCGCCGAGGCCTCGATGGAGAGGGGCTGGCTCGCCCGCTTCGCCGATCCCGATGCCGACACGCGCTATGGAGACGCCTGGGCCGATCTCCTCCGGCGCCGCGGTCTCGATTTGGCGCGCGCGTGGCTGAGGGAAAGAGGGCTCCTGGAAACGCTGCCCGTCTACGAACCGCAGCGAGAGGCGCTGGCCGGGTTCGCGCGGCGCCTGGAAGCTTTTTGCGGCATTGCGCCGGGCGCGGCCCTCCGGGTGGAGTCGGGGCTGATCACCTTTGCCGTTCCCCTCGCTTTGCCGCGCCTTCCCGACGAACAGCTCAACTGTATCGCCAACGCGGCCGTTGCCGCGGGCGTCGGCTTCGGGTTCCTCGGCAACGAAGCCGCAGAGGCAGCAAGAGCGCGGGAGCCTTAAGGGCGGGCGCTGTCCTCAAGGACCGTCGCCCACCCTTAGGCCTGCCTCATTCCTCCGGAAGGAAGTCCGGCACCGAAAGGTAGCGCTCGCCCGTATCGTAGTTGAAGCCGAGGACGCGCTTGCCCGGGCCGGCTTCGGCGAGCTTCTGGCGGATGGCGGCGAGAGTCGCGCCCGAGCTGATGCCGACGAGGATGCCTTCCTCGCGCGCCGAGCGGCGGGCCATCTCCTTGGCGTCGTTCGGATCGACCTGGATGACGCCGTCGAGGAGGTCCGTGTGGAGGTTGCCGGGCACGAAGCCGGCACCGATCCCCTGAATGGGATGTGGGCCCGGCGCGCCGCCGGAAATGACCGGCGACAGCGTCGGCTCGACGGCGAAGACCTGCAGGCCCGGCCATTCCTTCTTCAGCACCTGGGCGCAGGCGGTGATGTGGCCGCCGGTGCCGACGCCGGTGATCAAAATGTCGATCGGCGAATCGCGGAAATCGGCGAGGATCTCCTGCGCGGTGGTGCGCAGGTGCACGTCGATATTGGCCGGATTTTCGAACTGCTGCGGCATCCAGCTGCCCTCGATCTCGCCGATCAGCTCCTGGGCGCGGGCGATGGCGCCCTTCATGCCCTTTTCGCGCGGGGTGAGATCGAAGCTCGCGCCGTAAGCGAGCATCAGGCGGCGGCGCTCGAGGCTCATGCTTTCGGGCATGACGAGGATCAGCCGGTAGCCCTTCACCGCCGCGACCATGGCGAGGCCGATGCCGGTATTGCCCGACGTCGGCTCGACGATGGTGCCGCCGGGGCGAAGGGCGCCGGAGCGCTCGGCATCCTCGATCATGGCGAGCGCGATCCGGTCCTTGATGGAGCCGCCGGGATTGCCGCGCTCGGACTTCACCCAGACCTCGGCATCGCCGAACAGGCGGTTGATCCGGATATGGGGCGTGTTGCCGATCGTCTCGAGGATGCTGCCCGCTCTCACGTCTTGTCTCCTTTGCTGGTCCGACGACACATTGTGCAGCGGATCGCTTGGTTCAACTCCCATTCGACGTTAGCCTCCACCGCCATGGCGCTCTTCCACGACCGGCCGCACGCGTTCAGCGATGCCGAATGCGACCGCCTGATCGCGCTGGCGGAGGAAAGCGCGCTCGCGCCGGCGCCGGTCTACGGCGCAGGCGGGTACCGCCCGGACCCCGCCCTTCGCGACGTGCTCCATGCCTATCGTCCCCGATCGGAGGCGACGCTTTGGATCTACGAGCGGCTCGACGCCCTGTTTGCCGAAGCGGGCGCGGCGCTCGGGATCGCGGTCGCGCCCATGGCCGAGCCGCTGCAGCTCCTCCGCTACGAGGCCGGATCGCACTTCCAGGCGTGGCACGGCGATGCCGGTTACGACAAGCAAAGGGAGCGGGTGATCTCCGTTTCGGTGGAACTGTCGGCGGCCGCGGATCACGACGGCGGCGACCTCGAGATCATGCCGGTGCTGCTCGGGCCCGGGAACCGGCTGCCCCGCGGCGGCGCGCGCTTCTTCCGCTCGCAGGCCGTGCACCGGGTGACGCCCGTGACTCGGGGGAGGCGGTACGCCCTGGTCAACTGGGCGCCGGCCCCGGAGCTTGGGGCGGGGGCGAATCGAAGCTGCGCGCCCGGCGCAGCTCGGGATACCAGCGCGCCCAGAGCAGGGTGACGACCACCGCGCCGATGCCGCCGCCGACCACCGCCGCGACCGGTCCGACGGCGGCGGCGAGAAAGCCGGATTCCGCTTCGCCGAGCTCGTTGGACGCCGAAATGGTGAGCTGCGACACTGCGCCGACGCGTCCGCGCATTGCGTCGGGCGTGTGGAGCTGGATCAGCGACTGGCGCACGAACACCGAGAACATGTCGGACGATCCCACCACGAACAAGGCGGCGAGGGAGAGCGGCATGGAGGTGGACAGGCCGAACACGACGGTGGCGATGCCGAACACGACCACCGCGCCGAGCATCTTGGTGCCGACATTGGTGCGCAGCGGCCGGAAGGAGAAGAACAGGGCCGTGACGGTGGCGCCGAGCGCCGGCGCGGCGCCGAGCTGGGCGAGCCCCTCCGTGCCGACCTTCAGGATGTCGCGGGCGTAGATGGGGAGAAGGGCGGTCGCTCCGGCCAGGAAGACGGCGAACAGATCCAGCGTGATCGCGGCCTGGACGAGGCGGTTGGTGCGCACATAGGTGAGCCCGTCGATCATCTGGCGGATCGGGTGGCGGCCGCGCTCCACCGCGGGGCGCGGCACCGGCCCGATCATGAACAGGCAGAGCAAAGCGACCGCGAACAAGGCGGTCGCCGCGATGTAGGAAGCTTCCGGCCGCCAGTCGTAAAGGTAGCCGCCCAGCCCCGGCCCCGCGACCATGCCCGCCTGCCAGGAGATCGAGGACATGGCGATCGCCCGCGGCAGCGTCTTGGCAGGCACCAGGTTCGGCGCCAGCGCGCCCAGGGCAGGTCCCGAAAAGGCGCGGGCGATGCCGGTCAGAAAGGCGACGGAGAAGAGGGTGGCGAGGCTCGGCGTGCCCGACCAGGTCGACCAGGCGAGCACCGCCGCGCCGACGATCTGGAGGGCGAGGGTGGCGCGGGCGATGTGGCGCCGGTCGAGCCGGTCGGCGGTCCAGCCGGTGATCGGCGTCAGCGCGAAGAGCGGCACGAACTGGATGAGGCCGATGAGGCCGAGCTGGGCCGCGGCTTCGGAGATGCTCATGCCGCCGGTGCGGGCGACGTCGTAGACCTGCCAGCTGATGATCAGCATCATCGCCGACTGGGCAAGCGTCGCCGAAAGCCGCGCCGTCCAGTAATAACGGAAGTTCGCGACGCGGAAGGGATGCGGGCCGATGTCTTCGCGCGCGGCTTCGGGTGAGACGGGAGAGGCCATCAGCTGCGCGCCTTAGGGGCGCTCCGGCGGCGGGGCAACGTCCGCCGCGCGCCGCAGCGGCCAAGGGTCAGACGCGCGTCGGCTCGTGGAGCCGCGGGGCGGGGCCGGCGAGGAGGCGGCCGGCGGCGAGCGGTAGGAGGCTGAGCGCCAGAAGCGAGGCGAGGAGCAGCGGCGACACGATCTCGCCCGCCCCGCGCGCCGCGGCGAGCCCGCTCCCCGCATTGGCGTAGACGACCAGCGCCGGGAGCAATCCGGCGAAGGTCAGCGGCACATAGGTGCGGAGGCGCATGGCGGTGAGGCCCATGGCGAGGTTGACCAGCCAATAAGGGACCAGGGGGTTGATCCGCAGCGCAAGGAGATAGGCCGCGCCGTGCCGCGTGAAGCCGCGCTCGATGGCGGCGGCGCGGGCGCCGAGCCTGTGATGGATGGAGGTCCGGAACAGGTGGCGCGAGCCGAGGCAGGCGAGGGTCGAGCCGATCGTGAAGCCGAGCGCAAGCAGCGCCAGCCCCGGCCAGAAGCCGAACAAGGCTCCGCCCGCGACTCCGATCAGCGGCGCGGCCGGGAAGCAGAATGCGGAAGCCGCGATGCAAAGAAGGAGAAAGAGCTCGGCGTAAAGGACCGGCCGTGCCGCCACCGCCGCGGCGAGCGCGTCCCGGCTTTGCGCGAGCCGTTCGAGGCTCAGCCACTCGCCGGCCGGCGAAAGCAAGACGGCGGCGACGGCCGCCGCAACGAGGACGGGCACCGCGACCCTTGCTGCCGTTCCAATCTCCACGCTCGCTCCCCTTGTCTCTGCCGGGAGCATGCAGGGAGCGTGCCAGCGTCGGGAGAAGCGCGGAAAAGCTCGGTTCGGTCTGAAGGGCGCCCGTCGGCATGGCGAATATCGCCGCCGCCGCTCGGGAAATCGCGCCAGCTGTTGGCAGCGCGCGCCGCGGCGTTCGGCGCGCGGTGCGTGGCGCCGGATCAGTCCGCGGCGAGGCGGTCCGCCATGTCCATGAAGTTGCGTGCGGCGTCGCGCTCGCTTTCAGTCCTGAACGCGACGTCGAGGTCGGGCGCCGCCCCGAGCATGTGCAGCACCGCCCACAATCCGAACCGCTGCCCCGGATCCTTGGCGAGCCCGAGATCGACCTGCATCCGTTCCACCCCCGCCGCCAGCGCGCCGGGCTCCACCTTCGCGAGGTCCGGCGTGCCGAAATAACGGCCGAGCAGGTCGTCAAAATCCATCAGATCATGTCCCCGAAGATGAACCAGATCGCCGCAAACCAGATCGCCAGCGCGGCGACGCACACCGCCGTGGTGAGCAGGCGGCCGTCGCGGACGGGAGGGTCTTCGTCGGTCATGGGCGGTCCATAGAATGATGGAGCTTCAGGGAACAGGGGGGCGGCGGCGGAGATCCTGTGCGCCTCCGCCCATGCTGGGGAGAGACTGAGCTTGGTGAAGGCCCGTCTCGAAGATCGTGCATGACGAGGCGCTTTGCTGCCACGCGGCCGTACGCTGATTTGAAGAGATAGCTCGAGGGGGAGCTGCTTCGTAACTCCCTCTCCCCTTCAGGGGAGAGGGTTAGGGAGAGGGGCAGTGACTCATGCGTGACCCGAGGCTCGTTGCGTTCGCGCGACTGATGCGCCGCGAGATGACGGCGCCCGAGAAGCGGCTGTGGCTGCAGTTGAGGGCCAAGCGCTTGTGCGGCGCCAAGTTCCGTCGTCAGAACGTGATCGGCCGCTACATTGCCGACTTCTCCTGCCGCACGCCGATGCTGGTCATAGAAGTGGACGGCGAGAGCCATGCGTGCACGCTGGACATAGACGAGGTCCGGACGGCGTATTTCGCCGAGCGCGGCTACCGGGTGCTGCGCTTCACGAATGCGGAAGGGATGGCGAACCTGGAGGGCGTGCTTGACGCGATCGCTTTGCTTCTGGACTCCCCCTCTCCCCAACCCTCTCCCCTTCAGGGGAGAGGGAGCTGCGCTGCGGCTTAGGCGAGCGTCACGAAGCTATCGAGCACGCGCTTCCGCCCGGCATGCTCGAAGTCGATTTCGAGCTTGTTGCCTTCGATCTGCGCGACGGTGCCGTAGCCGAATTTCGAATGGAAGACCCGCTGCCCCAGTTCGATGTCGTCCCGCCCGGGGTTGCCGAGGCTGATGGCGCTGGAGCGGACTTCCTGGACGCGGCTCGGCGTGCGTTCGAAGGTGCCGCCGGTGGCCGCCCTTTGCCAGCCCGGGCCTCTCCCCGTGCTTCGGGCGACATCGGCGAAGGGGTCGGCGCGTTCGGACCAGTTGGCGCGCCAGAGGGACTCGCCGCCGCTCATCGTATGTTCCTGGTCGATATGGGCGTCGGGGAGTTCGCCGACGAAGCGGCTCGGGATCGAGCTCGTCCACTGGCCGTAGATGCGGCGGTTGGCGGCGTGGAAGATGAAGGCCTTTCGCCGCGCGCGGGTGATCGCGACGTAGGCGAGGCGGCGCTCCTCCTCGAGGCTCGCCTGGCCGCCTTCGTCGAGGGCGCGCTGGGAGGGGAAGACGCCTTCCTCCCAGCCGGCGAGGAACACCGTGCCGAATTCGAGGCCCTTGGCGGCGTGGATGGTCATGATGGTGACCTTCTCCGTGTCCCGCTCCGCGTCGTTTTCCATGACGAGCGACACGTGCTCGAGAAAGGCGCCCAAAGTCTCATATTCCTCCATCGCGCGGGTGAGCTCGGCGAGGTTTTCGAGGCGGCCGGCGCTTTCGGCGGAGCGGTCGGCCTGGAGGGCGGCGGTGTAGCCGCTTTCGTCGAGAACGAGGCGGGCGAGCTCGGGATGGGGGAGTTCGGAGAGCCGGGAGCGCCAGCGGGCGAAATCGCCGACGAGGTTGCCCAATGAGCGGCGGGCGGCGCCGGTCAGCTCGTCCGTGTCGAGGATGGTGGCGGCGGCCTGCATCAGGGGCACGCCTTCGGCGCGGGCGAGGCTGTGAATCTTGGCGACGGCCTTGTCGCCGAGTCCGCGCTTGGGGACGTTGACGATGCGCTCGAAGGCGAGGTCGTCGGCGGGCTGGGCGATGACTCGCAGATAAGCGAGCGCATCGCGGATCTCGGCGCGCTCGTAGAAGCGGAAGCCTCCGACGATGCGATAGGGCATGCCGATCGCGATGAAGCGGTCCTCGAACTCGCGGGTCTGGAACTGGGCGCGCACCAGAATGGCGGCGTCGTCGAGCGAGCCGCGGCGCTGAATTGTCTCCAGCTCCTCGCCGATGCGGCGGGCTTCCTCCGGCCCGTCCCAGACGCCGACGACCTTGACCTTTTCGCCTTCGCCTTCCTCGGTCCAGAGCGTCTTGCCGAGGCGGCCGCCATTGTGGGCGATCACGCCCGAGGCGGCGGCAAGGATATGGGGGGTGGAACGGTAATTCTGCTCCAGGCGGATGATCTTCGCGCCCGGGAAGTCAGCCTCGAACTTCAGGATGTTCGCGACTTCCGCGCCGCGCCAGCTGTAGATCGACTGGTCGTCGTCGCCCACGCAGCAGATGTTCTTGCGCTCCTGCGCGAGCAGGCGGAGCCAGAGATACTGGGCCTGATTGGTGTCCTGATATTCGTCCACCATGATGTAGCGGAAGCGCTGCTGGTACAGCTCCAGCACCTCGCGCTCGTTGCGCAATATGGTCAGCATGTGGAGCAGGAGGTCGCCGAAGTCGCAGGCGTTCAGGACCCGCAGCCGCTCCTGATATTGCTTGTAGAGCTCGGCCGACCTGCCGTTCGCCCAGGCCTCCGCCTCGCCGGCGTCGATCTGAGCGGGCGCCCAGCCCTTGTTCTTCCAGCGGTCGATGAGGCCGGCCAGCGCACGCGCCGGCCAGCGCTTCTCGTCGATGTCGGCGGCGAGGATGAGCTGCTTCATGACGCGCAGCTGATCGTCCGTGTCGAGAATGGTGAAGTTGCTCTGGAGGCCGACCAGCTCGGCATGGCGGCGCAGCATCTTGGCGCAGACCGAGTGAAAGGTGCCGAGCCAGGGCATGCCCTCGACGGCGTCGCCGACGATGCGGCCGACCCGCTCCTTCATCTCCCGCGCGGCGCGGTTGGTGAAGGTGACGGAGAGAATCTCGGAAGGCCATGCGCGGCGGGTGGCGATGAGGTGGGCGAGGCGTGCGGTCAGCGCCGCCGTCTTGCCCGTGCCCGCGCCGGCGAGGACGAGCACCGGCCCGTCGGTCGTCTCGACGGCCTCCCGCTGCGGCGGGTTCAGGCCCTGGAGATAGCGGGGCTCGGGCGAAAGGGCGCGGGAGTCGGTCACGGGTGAACAGCTAGGGAACGGGGAGCGGGAGAGCAAGGCTGGCCTCCTACCGTCGTCCCCGCGGAAGCGGGGATCCAGTGCGGCGTTTCCGGCGACCGGTGCGGTGGAGGCTTGCGCTGGATTCCCGCTTTCGCGGGAATGACGGCGTAGGGTCAGAAGATGCGGCGGCCGCGGCGGGTGCGGCGTTCTTCATACTCTTCGGGGAGGTCTTCCACTTCCCATTCGTATTTCTCGACGAGGTTGGAGCGAATGGGGCGGCCGGCGCCGTCGCGCGCGGGATCGTAGCGGAAGCGGCGCTCGATCAAGTCACAGGTGATCTCGTCGATCGCGCGGTGGCCGCTGGTTTCGGTCACGGTGCAGTTGGACACGCTGCCGTCCGTTTCGACGACATAGCGCACCCAGACGACCCCGCTCGGCGCCTGTTCGACGAGACCGGGCGGATAGTCGCTATCGGACAGGCGTCCGCGCAGGCGCCGCGGCGGGCGGAGGCGCCCGGCGCCGCGTCCGCCGCCGCCGCCGGCACCCAGGCCGGCGCCGCCGTCGCCGCTCCCCGTGCCGGTGCCGGAACCGCCGCTGCCGGTGCCCGGGCCCGGGATGGGCGCGGCGCCGGTGCTGGTGTCGCTGCCGGTGTTCGCTTTCTCGGCGGCACGGACGGGCGAGGGCGCCTCGCGGGTCGGGGCGACGATCTCGGTTGCTTTGGAGAGGATGTTCGGGGCGGAGGCGGCGCCTTCCTCGCGCGGATCGCCGACGCGCTCCGACTCGGTCTCGCCGGAGTCCAAGATGGGCGGGGGCGGCGGAACCTGGGCGAGAGCAGGCGGAGGCGGAATGTCGACGACGTTGAGCTTCGCCGCCTCGTCACCGGGCGGCGCGGCGCCGACGGCGAGGCCGCGCAGCAGCGCGAAGACGAGCAGCGCATGCACGGCCAGCGACGGCAGCGCGCCGCGGAGGCGCTCGGTCATGGTCGGCTGCATGGCTGCGATCCTGTGGCAAGCTCGGAGGGCAAGCCTAGGAGAAACAAGGTGAACCGCCGCTGAGCTTCGCCTCAGTCGCGGCGCAGCAGCATGATGGTCGCCTTGCCGAAACGGCGCTCGGTGTCGAGCGTGAGGCCTTCGGGGAGCACGATGTCTTCGCCGCTCAGCTCGATGCTCACCCAGGCGCCGGGGGCGAGCCATCCGGGCGCGGCAATCCGGTCGAGCGCCTTTTGAGCGAGGCCGGTCTTGTAGGGCGGGTCCATCATGACGAGGTCGCAAGGGGCGAGGGGGAGGGCGACCTTTTCGGCGGCCTGCGCGCGCACTTCGACGCGGTCGCCCGCGCCCATCTTGTCGATGTTGCGCTTCAGCACCTTCAAGGCCTGCGTTTCGCGCTCGACGAAGGTGCAGCGCGCGGCGCCGCGCGACAAGGCCTCGAGGCCGAGCGCGCCGGTGCCGGCGAAGAGGTCGGCGACCTGGAGATCCTCGAAGCTGCCGAGCCGGCTGGCGAGCATCGAGAACAGTCCCTCTCGGGCGCGATCCGACGTCGGGCGTGTGTCCTGCCCCTCCGGCCCGAACAGGGCGCGGCCGCGCCACGCGCCGGAGATTATGCGCATGGGGAATTCCTCCCCGCGCGTAGCGGGGGGAGGGGGACCATGCGAAGCATGGTGGAGGGGTAGAAGGCTCCGATCATTGCGAGTTGCGCCCGGGTCCGAGCAGGCCTGCGCCTTTTACCCCTCCACCAGCCTTCGGCTGGTCCCCTTCCCCGTGCCGGGGAGGACTGCCCTTCATCCCCTTGCGAAACTCCACCAGCTCGTGCTGGCGCACTTCGTCCACCGCGCCGGGCGGGAGGTCGCCGAGGTAGAAAGAGCCGTAGGCGGTGCGGATGAGGCGGCTGACCTGGAGGCCGAGATGTTCGAGCACGCGGCGCACTTCGCGGTTCTTGCCTTCGCGAAGCTTGAGCTCGATCCACTGGTTGCGGCCCGTCCGGCGCTCCAGATTGGCGTCGATCGGGCCGTAGCGAATGCCTTCGATCTCGATGCCTTCGATCAGCGTTTCCAGCGTTTCCTGCGTGATCTCGCCGAAGGTGCGGGCGCGGTAAGTGCGCTCGACGCCGGTGGCCGGAAGCTCGAGCTGGCGCTTCAGGCCGCCGTCGGTGGTGAGAAGGAGCAGGCCTTCCGTGTTCATGTCGAGCCGCCCGACGGGCATCACCCGCGGGAGGCCCTTGGGCAAGCGGTCGTAGATGGTCGGGCGGCCGCCGGGGTCGCGCTCGGCGGTGAGGAAGCCGGCGGGCTTGTGGAAGCGGAACAACCGGGTCGCTTCCGGCGCGGCGACCGGCCTCCCGTCCACGGTGACGCCATGAAGCGAGGTGACGATGGTGGCCGGCGTTTCGAGCACCTTGCCGCCGATCGCGACTCGGCCTTCCTCGATCATCCGCTCGATCTCGCGGCGCGAGGCGATGCCGGCGCGAGCAAGGAGCTTGGCGATGCGCTGCGGCTCGCCGGCCGCGGCACGCTCCGCCTGGGCGGCGCGGGGTTTCGCCGGAGCCGGCGCGGCGGCTGCAGCGGCACGCGGCCGCGCCGGGCGCGCTTCGCGCGCCGCCGGAGCTTCGCCGGGACGGCTGCGGACAGGCCGCTGCGGCCGCGCGTCGCGGCGCTCGGCGGTGTCGCCGGGACGGGCGCGCTCGGAGCGCTGGGGCCTGGCCTCGCGGCGGGCGACCGCTTCGGGCGTGCTGGTGCGGGCGGTGCGGCGAGGCTTCGCCGCGCCAGCGTCCGCGGCGTCGCCCGGGCGGGCGCGGCGCTGCGGCTTGGGTGCGCGGGTCTCGGCCTTGGCGGCGTCGTCGCGGGGGCGCTTCGGACGGGCGGGGCGGCTCTCGGTGCCGCGCTCGGACGAAGCGTCGGCGGGGCGCTGCGGGCGTCCGGGACGGCCGCCGCGGCTCGGCGGGGCGCGGCCGGGGCGATCGTTGGAAGGGGGGCGGCGAGGGGGCAAAAAAGGCTTCTCCGGCAATCGGAACGGGTTTTGCGCCAAGGCGATGCGACGCTTCGGCACCGACGGAGGCTTCGCTCGTTACGAGAGCCGAACAACCCATCGGGAGGCGCGCGGGACTTACATGCTCTTCGGCAAACGTGAAAGGCTGATCCGCCGCATATTGGTCGTCGAGGACGAGCCCCTGGTCGCGTTCGACAATGAATTCTCATTGGGCGAGGCGGGTTACGAGGTGGTGGCAACGGTGGACAACCTCGCCGCCGCCCGCGCCGTCATTGAAAGCGAGGAGGAGATCGACCTCGTCATGACCGACATCAAACTGAACGGCGACGGCGACGGAACGGGCGTCGCGCGGATTGCACGCGGCCGCGGCGTGCCGGTGCTGTTCGTCAGCGGCCATTGCCCGGACGAAGCGCAGTCGCTCGCCGTCGGCTGTCTCGCCAAGCCTTATTCCGACAAGGTGCTGAAGGCCGCGCTCGATTGCCTCGACGAGGTGCTGCAGGGAAAGAAAGTCAAAAAGCTGCCGCCGCAGCTGAGCCTCTACGAAAAGGCGGTTTGAGTTCCTCCCCATTCGGAGAATGGGGAGGGGGACCAGCCGAAGGCTGGTGGAGGGGTAGGTGGCTCTGAACCTGCGGGTTCGTGCAAATTGCTCCGGGGCCTGCGCCGTTTACCCCTCCACCATGCTTCGCCCCGCGGCTGCTGCGCAGCCGGTTCCGGCTTTCGGCATGCCCCCGGCATGCCGACCCGCCTACACCCCCCTTCCCCATCTGCGATGGGGAGGACCTCAGGCCAGCGCCTTTTCCACCTGCTCGTGAAAGGCATGAATCCCCGTCTCCAGGGTCCCGATCGTCAGCGCCTCGAGCGAACCCGAGCCCAGCCCCTCCTGCTGCAGCGCCGCGGCGCGGAAATCCTCGGCGGCGAAGACGCCCTGGTCGAGCATGCGCCAGCTCTTGTCCCAATGCCGCTCCTCCTCGGCCGTGCGGGGCGCTTCGGGAATGAGCATGAAATCCTCGACCAAGGTGCGCCCCGCCGCCTGCGGCATCAACACCATCAGGTTCACATAGTCCGGGCTCATGATCAGCACGGTCGCGGGAAAGAGCTGATAGGCGAAGGTGATCACCGCCCTCAGCGCCGGCCAGTCCGCCTGGTCGAGCCCGCTCACATAATCGGTGCGGCCGACGGCGGAGCGCTGGTGGATGCCGATCCGGTCGGCGGCGGTGATCCCGTCGGCGAAGAAGCGGGCGATGGTCGGCGCGTGGAGCCGCTGGACGTGGTAGCTTTCAAGGAACGCGTCCATCACCAGCTTCCAGTTCGCGGCGACGTCGTGGACGCGGCGGCGGTAGAGATGGTGGCCGGCAAGGCCGAAGGCGTCGAATTCGGGCGCGAGCGCGTCGGCGTCCGAGAAGTCGGCGCTGTCGCCCCGCGCGAACCAGAGGAGCCCGCCCGCCTCGCGGCTCGGAAGCTCGGCAAGCGCATGCCCCGCCTTGTCGATGCCGGGAAAGGTCTCGGCCCGCGGCAGGCCCGCGAGGCGGCCGTCGCAGGCATAGCTCCAGGCATGATAGGGGCAGACGAGGCGCGGCGCCGTCACGGCGTCTGCGCCTTCCACCAGCCGCGTGCCGCGATGCCGGCAAACGTTGAAGAAGACGTGCGCCCGGCCCTCCTTGTCGCGGGTGAGGAGAAGGGGAAGGCCGAAGCCGTCGTGCGGCACGGCCATGTTCGGCCGCGGAAGGAGCGCGGACGGAGCGATCACGGTAGGCAGGCGGGCGAACAGCCGCTCCCGCTCCGCGGCGAAGCGCGCCTCGTCCGTATAAACGGCGGCGGGAACGGTCAGCACTTCGCCGCCCAGGCTCTCGCTTCCGCCGGCGATCGCGCGGGCGAGGGCGAGCTGGCCCTCGGTCGGGCGCTGGGTTGCGGCCATGTCCATGGCGGCGGATCGTGCGTCGGCGGCGGCGGGATGGCAAGCGGGGCCGCTTTGCAATCGGGCGAAACTCGCTAAAGCTTCCGCTTCCCCATCGAACGGAGAGTGAGCGTGGCGTCAGCGGCCGAGTTGAAGAAGCCAAGCGGATTGCGGCTGCTCGGCGCGGCGCTCCGAAGCCGCAAGACGGCGATCATGCTGGTCTTCGGCTTTTCGGCCGGCCTGCCTTTCTCCCTCCTGGTCGGCACGCTCAACGCCTGGATGGGCGAGGCGCAGATCAGCCTCGCCACCATCGGCATCATCTCCTGGATCGGCCTCGCTTACGCCTTCAAGTTCCTGTGGTCGCCGCTGGTCGACCGGGTTCGCCTTCCCGTCCTCGGCCGGCTCGGGCGGCGGCGCGGCTGGCTGGTCCTCTGCCAGGCGATCCTCGCGGCGACCTTTTTGTCGCTGTCGATGACGGACCCGGCCGTTTCGATCGGCACCTTCGCGCTCATTGCCGTGATCGGCGCCTTCGCCTCGGCGACTCAGGACGTCGTGATCGACGCCTGGCGCATCGACGTCGCCGACGACACTGCAACGGTCGAGATCCTTTCGTCGATCTACCAAATGGGGTTCCGGACAGCCGCGCTCGTCGGCGGAGCGCTCGCTCTCGTTCTGTCCGACCGGATCAGCTGGCCGGGCGTGTACATGGTGATG
>DASVQT010000128.1:0-15775 GCA_036388975.1 Allosphingosinicella sp.
ACCTGCTCTTCGGCAAGGACGGGGTCGACAGCTTCTATTTCGGCGGCGCGTTCGGCGGCGGCGATCTGGTCGACGGCGGCGACAATCGCGACTCGCTGATCCTCCAGGGCGACTATTCGGCCGGCGTGACCTTCATCTGGACCATCACGGGCCAGTCGAGCCTCGTCGGCATCGAGGGCATTTCGCTCATCTCCGGAACGAGCACGCAATACGGCCAGGCGGGAACGAGCCTCTACGATTACGATCTGACGCTCGTCGACGGCAACGTCGCGGCGGGCGGGCTCATGAAGGTGAACGGCTTCAACCTCCAGGCCGGTGAGGATTTCACGCTCGACGCTTCGGCGGAAACCGACGCCGCGCTGCAAGTCTATGCCGGCTTCGGTGTCGATACGTTCACCGGCGGCCAGCAAGGCGACGCCTTCATCTTCGGCCATGACGGACGATTCGCGGCCGGCGACAGCGTCAACGGCGGCGGCGGCTACGACGTCGTCTATCTGCGCGGCGATTACACGATCGACTTCAACGCCGCGGGCTTCGAGAATGCGCTGACGAACGTCGAAAGCATCGCCATTCTGACCAGCGCCAACAACGAATTTGCCGGCGGCGGCGACGGGGACTTCGATTATGCGATCACCTGGGCCGATGCCCTGCTCGCGGCGGGCGCGACCTTCACGGTCAACGCCAGCCGGCTCCAGGCGCACGAGACCTTCGTCTTCGACGGGTCGGCGGAAACCAACGGCGTGCTTCGGGTCTTCGGCGGCGCGTCGGCCGACACGATCACGGGCGGTGCGGGTGCTGACCAGCTTCACGGCGGCGGCGGAGCGGACGTGCTCACCGGCGGCGCGGGAGCGGACCTGTTCCGTTATTCGCTCGTGTCGGACTCGACGGCGGGTGCGACCGACATCGTCAACGGCTTCGTTGCCGGCACCGACAAGATCGACCTCAACCGGGTCGACGCCAAAGCGGGCACGCCGGACTCGAACGAAGCCTTCGCATTCATCGGTTCCAACGCCTTCTCCGGTGCGGGTCCGAACGGGCCGGGCGAGCTTCGCGCGTTCAACGTCGCGGGCGACCTCTGGCGCGTCGAAGGCGACGTGAATGGCGACGGCGTCGCCGACCTCGTCATCGACGTGCATGTCGAAGCCGGCCAGCCACTCGGCCCCGGGGACTTCCTGCTCTAAGCCTCGCATCGTTAACCATAAGGAAAAGCCGTTCGACTTAGGCTGGAGACATGACGAGGATCGACGAAGCGCTGATCGAGCGAGTTTTCTCGCCGCTCTCCGGATGGCTGGAGCATGAACTCGGCCTCGGCCGCTGGCGTGCGGCAATCGAGTGCCTGAACGGGCATGTCGCTTTCTATCTCGGCGGGATCGCGCTCGGCATCGCCCGCAAGGGACCGGGCGATGCGATCTTCTCCGATCTGCTGTCGGGCCTCTTCTGGCTGGGCATCATGGAAGCGGTGCGGCGGGCGGCCTTCCGCCAGGCGGGCTCGTCCATGGGGGTCCAGTCGGCCCGCCTCGGTGAATGGCATCTCAGGACCATCCTCCTCCTGATGCTGCCCGCGAGCCTATTGTTCGTCCGCGACGCCGCGAGCTTCTGCTACACGGCGTCGCTCGCCTTCCTCCTGGCGCACTTCTACCTCAAGGCGAGCGACACGCCGCCGCCGCAGCGTGGGACGAAGCTCGCCTTCGGTTCATCGTAATCAGGGAACCGGCTGGCTGGTCGGTGCGTCTTGGAAACGATCCCGCGCCGCAGCGGCCGGGGCAGTATCCAGGAGTATAGCCCATGAACATCATCGTCGCTTTGATCATCGGGGGCATCATCGGCTGGCTGGCGAGCATCGTCATGCGCACGAACGGCCAGCAGGGCATCCTTCTCAACATCGTCGTCGGCATCGTCGGCTCGTTGCTCGGCAGCTTCCTCCTCGGACGCTTCTTCGGCGCCGACGGCAACATCCTGAACAGCCCGCTCGACGGCGGAACGCTGCTCGCCGCCTTTGTCGGCGCGCTGATTCTCCTCGCCATCGTCAACCTCTTCACCCGCCGCTCGGTGCGCTAAGCGCAGCGACTGCGTCGACAACGAAGAGCCCGCGGAAGGCGACTTCCGCGGGCTTCTTCGTGTCCGCTAAGTTGTGAGACGCACGCTGCGGCAGCGACCGCTCGCGCGCCAATTAAGATCGTTTCATCCCCGATATCCCCGTTATCCACAGGCATGTCGCTATGGCACGAATCGAATCAGGCGCGCATTGTTCAAGGGCGGCGGAAGAGAAGCCTCCCGGAAACGGGAAAGCGGATTGGAAGCAGCGGCCTCGGCGGCGAAAAGACGGCGGACCTTCGGGAATACCGTAACAAGCCGAAGCGGGCCGGGCGCGGACGGGAAGAAGCGCGAGGCAAGGGCGAAAGCCGGAGCCGACCCCACTTTCCCGAACCGGTCCAGCGGACCTTCAAGCCTTCGGGCAGCGGGGAAACCGCGAAAGGGACGGGATACGAAGTTCGCTTCGTGTTTCGAACCGATCGGATCGGACGCAGGGAGCTTGCTCCTTGACCAAGGTCCGGAAGGGAAGGGCGTCTCGAAGTTCGCTTCGAGAAAGGCCGTCCCGGGAAACCAGAGGAGCTTGCTCCCGAGGGGACCCGCAAGGGACCCGGTGAAGTTCGCTTTGCCAGGCAGCCATGGGATCTTTCGGAAGGCGCTTCACGTGCCGGACGGGGAACCCGAAAGGGAACCGACCGGGGCCGAAAGGCCTCGGCCGGAACCCTCTCCAAAGCTTCGATGCCAGGCTTCGGCCGGGCAGAAGGCCACGGAAGAGTGGGGGCCGGCAGCGATGCCGGCCCCCATTTCGCGTCCGGCCTTGCTGCGCACGCATGGCGAGCGCAAGCGACGCCGGGCTGCTCCGCGGTCGCCGCGAAGACCGAGCCGGCCGCACTGCGGCTGCACCGTTGCGCCGGCATCTGTTATCCGGCGCCCATGAAGCAGGCGGTCTTGGAATCCATAGCGCACAATCTCGCGGAATCGGCGGCGAGCGGCTGCGGTCTCCTGATCGGTGTCTACGACATGGACGTGTTCGGGGCCACGGCGCGAAGCGCAAGCGAGGTGATCGAGATCGACTTCCTGGCCGGCCTTTGCACCGTAGGGTCGCTGTCGGCGGCGATGATGGGCGCTGCAGCACTCTACCGGAGGCGCTGCCGGGCCTTTGCGCAAGCCACCAAGCGTCGGCCGACGATTTCCGGATCCTGCGCGCCCGCTACGCGTCCAGCGCAGCCGGACCCTCGTACGGGATCACCATCAAGGACCGTTGCGGCAGGCGGAGCGTCGACGTCTATTTCGGTCAGCCCGGCGCCGGGCCGAAGGTCCTGGACGCGCGGGGGCGTGTGCGCACCCGGCGCTGACCCCGCAGGAGATCGGCCTGCTCAGGCCGCGAGCGGCGGCCCGGCATCGCGGCAGGCCTTCATGGCATCGCCCAGCCAGGCGCGCGGCGCCTTGCCGTAATGGCGCCGGAAGGCGTGGCAGAGCGAAACCGAATCGGAATAACCGGCGATTTCCGCGGCCTCCGCGATCGTGCCTTCCTCATGGGTGAGGAATTCCGCCGCGCGCGCAAGCCTCAGCGTACGGTGATAAGCGATGGGTGGCTGGCCGAAGGCGAGGCGGAAATAACGAGCAAGGTGAAATTGGGAAAGGTTTGCAACCGTGGCGAGCTCGCCCAGCGTCACCGCGCGGCTGTCATTGGCGTGAAGGAAGCCGCGCGCGCGCTCGAGCCGCTGGAAGAGCGACTGGCGGGTCGATGCCTTGACCACCTTCAGCGCCTCGATCGCGGCGCGGCTGTCGGCCAAAGGCTCGCGCACGGCCGCGCCGGCGCGCGCCACGATGTCGGGCGCGAGCGCGGCGCCCTTGGAAACGTCGCGCGCGATCTCGCGGCCGAAATGCTCCAGAGTCCGCCCGAGCGCGCTCGTATGCGCCGAAAAGACGAGGGCGCGGCCGAGCACCGGATCGTGACCCTCCGTTCCGCCGGGGCCGCGCCATTCGTCGGGAAGGCTGAGGCAGATGCCGACCGTGTCGACCTTGTTGGTGCCGAGGCAGGACGCGCCGGCATCGAGGTAGAGGAACTGGCCGGGCTCGACGCGGAGCGTCCGCCCGTCGATCTGGTAGAGCTCCTCGCCTTCCAGCACCATCTTGATCGAGGGTGCGTTGGCGCCGATCACCGTGCGCCCCGGGGCAAGCTTCGACAGGACCAGCCGGCCCTGCGGCCCGCCCGGCCTCGCCGCTTCGAGATGCTGATCGAGAACCGAAAATGCGGTGCCCACGTCCCTAACTCCCCTTGTTATTCGAGCAAGTTACACACGTCGCACCTGAACGGCGGCTGACAGATTCCGCCCGAACCGTATTATTCGCATAAAACACGCAAGAACGATCAATGTAATCCGCAAGCGGCGACATCGCTCCTCGCTGCGGACCAGTTCACATTGGGCTGACAGGGGAATTTCGGGGTTTGGGAGAAAAGACATGAAGACGTTCGCCACCATCGCCGCGGCCGCCGTTGCCGCAATCGCCTTTGCCGCACCCGCCGCCGCGCGCGACCAGGTTCCAGCGCGGGAAGTCGACATCCACGATCTCGATCCGCAGCGCGACGCCGAGGAGATCGACCGGCGAATCGCTCAGGCGGCCAGGCGTGTTTGCGGTAATGGCGGCAGCCGCACGCTCAACGCCTATGTCTACGTCCAGACCTGCCGCGCCGAAGCCGTCGAGCGCGCGCGCGGCCGCTGACGAACGGGCGCCGCCGGAGTCTTCAAGGCGATCCGGCGGCGCTTGTTTGCGCAACGGTACGCAGCGGCGCACGACATAACAAAAAAGCGCCGCCCGGAGGCGGCGCAGAAGCTTCGAAACCAGGGGAAAGCTGGAGCCGCGACGGCTCAGCAATTGTTGTTGACGCCGTCCACGCAGTCGGTCGCCGAGTCGACGTCGTTGGCCGCCCCGCGCACGGTGTTGCAGGCGGAGAGGACCAGCCCCGAGGTGAGGGCGGCGATCACGAGAAGCTTCTTCATCTGGCATCTCCCAAAATGACCCGGAGCGGGAACTGGCGCCGGAGCCGGTGTCGGGTAAATGCCCCGCGCGAGGCGCTGGTTCCGCCGGCCGCGCCGCGGGTGAGAAGCGCCCAAGGCAGCTGCAAGCCGAGGCTAAGTCACACAATCGCCCCGCGGACGATTGCTGCATTCCGGCAAATGATTTTTGGGCGAGCGGCCCCGAGCCGAAAAAAGTTGAGCCCGGAGGCGCTACCGGGGGGGGGGGAGGTTAGCGCGTCCGGGCTCATGTTCTGGATAGCGAGAGCGGGGGGGCAAAAGGTCACTATCCGAACAGCATAACGAGACACCGGCAGGTGGGTTCCGCGCGCCTTGCAAAAAAATTCGGATCGGCCTGAAATTTTGTGGATGCCGCCTGATCCGGAAGCCGAGCAGCACGGCCGACGCCCGAGCGGCCGGCCAGCAACGGCCGGGCTTCAGCGCTCCGCCCGGTCCACCACGGCGATCCGGATCGCGTAACGGCCGCGCACGGTGTCGCGGTCCAGGGCGGAACGGAGCTGGCGGGACAGGCCGGTGACGATCCGGTCGAAGCGCTCGAACAATTTGGGGTCGCAGGTCATCTCGCCGGCGAGGCTATCCGATTCGATGGACAGGGCGGCATGGGTCGGCCCGCCGCCTTTGCCCGCGCCGACGCCGTCCTCGTCGCCTTCCAGCGTGATCGACATCCAGGTCGCGCCGCAGAACATGCCGAACTCGACCATTTCGGTGACCAGAAAGGCGACCGACACGGCAACGTCCTGAGTTCCGTAGAATGGCTCGACGTCGAGCCGGATCTGCATGTGCGCCGCCGATGCGGGGGCGGTGGCACGCAGGTTCGCGGCAAGCTCGGCAATGAGCGAGCGCAGCGCCACGCCGCGATTTTCCTCGAGCTCGGCATAATGGTTGCGGTGGACGACGGCGAGCGCGTCCACGCGGCGCTGAATGGAGGCGTAGGCGGCAGCCACATCCTCGCTGGTGGCGCCGCGCGCATGGAGGTTCAGCAGCGAGGCGACGACCTGGAGGTTGTTCTTCACCCGGTGGTGGACTTCGCGCACGAGCCGCGTTTGGCGCTCCACCGCCGCTTCGAGTTCCGCCTCGTGCCGCGCAACCGTGCGGGTGACGTCGTCGAAGGCTTCGCCGAGCTCGCCGATCTCGCGTGCGGGAGAGCGCAAAGTGGGAAGATCGAGGCCGCGGTCGCCCGGGCGGTAGCCGGCGACGGCGCGCTGCATCCGGACCAGCGGGCGAAGCAGCAGCCGCTCGGCAATGTACCAGCCGATCGCCGCGGCGAAGACCAGCATCAGGATGGGAAGAAGGATCATCAGCAGCTCGGCGGCCGTGATCGGCGTCATGGCGGCGCGGAGCCGAAGCACGATGCCGCCCGCGATCGGCCGCTCGGTGGTCCGCTCCTGCTGCAGCCGGCCGGCTTCCGCACCCTCGTGCAGCGCCATCGTGCGGCCGTTCTGGACAAGGGCGATGTCGAATGAGGTGCCCGGCCGGTGCGGGTCGATGAGCCGTGCGAGATCGTCTCGCATGAACTCGCCGGCGCCCTCCAGATTGCCGTTCTCGTCGACAAGCACGAAGCGCAGGATCCGGCCGTCCGGGCTGATCTCGAGCTGGGAGCGGCGGACGCTCGCCAGCCCCGCGGGGGGCGAGAACCCCTCGGTCGCACAGAGCAGGCGTCCCCCTGCGCCATAAATCGCATAACGGGCGGGAAGGAGCTGCAGCGGCTCGAGCCGCTCCATCGTTCGCCGGCACAAGGCGCTGTTGTTCGGCACCTGCGAAAGCGCCGGGGCCGCGGCGCGCACCACGACGGCGCTTCGCATCACCGCGACGTGAAGCCGCTGCGCGCTTTGCAGCGTCACGGCGCGCATTTCCACTTCGTCCCGCGACCAGTTCTCGCGCGCGCTGAAGATGGAGGCGGTCACCGCCACGATCCCGAGCGGCAGCAAGCCCGCCACGAGAATGAGCAGCATCTTGAGCCCGGTCGACATGCGCCCGTAGCGGCGCGCGGCCCAGCCTCTTTCGTCGGCGATATTCACTTTGTCGGTCACGCCGATTGGAACGTCCTGGGGCGCGGTCCTATCCAAGCTTGCCGAGCAAATCGAGCATTTCGGGCGGAATGTCCTCGTCCAGCGTGCGCTGATAGGCGGAGCGCAGGGCATTGCCGACTTCAGGCGCGGCCGGCTTCTTTTTCTGCTTTTTCACCGAAGTCCCCGCATGACCGTCGCCGGCGCCTTGACCGGCCTTGCGCCGGCCTTCGCCGTCTGTTTCGTCCGCAAAGCTCAACTGGCTTACCCCTCACACGGCACCGCGCCGTGCCCGCTTTTCTTTTTATCGAGGCCTGCCGGACCGGCTTCAGCGCCGCCGTCCCCGCCGGACAGACCCCATGGTCGCCGGCGAAATAATCCGCCAGCGCGGCCATGGAAACAAAAAAGTCGGCCATTGGTTCCACGCCTCGGCACGCCCTATCCGCGGGACCTTCCCGGGTGGGCCGCGCTCCCGGCCGGGCGTCTCACCGGCGGGCTTGCAATGCGGGGGACGGCCAATCCATAGGCACCCTTAACGGACACAGGAGTCGCAAAGAACATGTCGCTTGGCCAGGATCTCGCGCCGCACCTTCCATTCCTTCGCCGCTATGCGCGTGCGCTGACGGGGAGCCAGGGCCACGGCGACGCCTTCGTGCGCGCGACTCTGGAGGCGATCGTCGCCTCGCCGGGCGATTTCCCGCGCGACGTCGATCCGCGCCTCGGCCTGTACCGCACCTTTCACGCCATCTGGTCCTCCGCCAATATCGAAGAGGATCCCGACAATACGGACGGCGACGATCCCGAGTCGATCGCCAAGGCGCGCCTCGCCCGCATCACGCCGCTCTCCCGCCAGGCCCTGCTGCTCACGGCCATGGAAGGCTTCACTTCGGAGGACGCGGGCTATCTGATCGGCGGCACCGCCGAAGAGGTCGAATCCCTGGTCACCGAAGCCCTTGCGGAAATCGAGCGGCAGACCCGCGCCGAAGTTCTCATCATCGAGGACGAGCCGATCATCGCCATGGACATCGAAACCATCGTGCGCGACCTCGGCCACACGGTCACCGGCGTCGCCGTGACGCGCGACGAAGCGGTCGCGCAGGCGATGGCGCGGCGCCCCGGTCTCGTCCTCGCCGACATCCAGCTCGCCGACGACAGCTCAGGCATCGATGCGGTGAAGGACATCCTCGCCGAATTCCAGGTGCCGGTGATCTTCATCACGGCGTTCCCCGAGCGCCTTCTGACGGGCGAGCGGCCGGAGCCGACCTTCCTCATCACCAAGCCGTTCCAGCGGTCCACGGTGAAGGCGGCGATCGCCCAGGCCCTGTTCTTCGACACGGCGACGATTCCGGCCTGAGGGAACCGGCACGGCGAGCGGGCGTTCCCCGCTCGTAACGACTGGAACCTGAAGCGAGGGGACTCTTGCGCGCATGAACGACGGGCCTGAACATATCACCGCGACCGAAGCCCGGGCGGGCACGACGCCCAAGATGACGCGCTACGTTCTGGGTTGGGGCCTCGCGCTCGTCCTGATCGCTTTCGCGGTCATCTTGTTCATCTGGTCCTGAGCCTCTACCTGTCCGGCAGAGACGGCGCGCGCCGCGTGCCGCGATGCGCATGACCATCTTCTTGTTTGCGTAGGATCGGGGGCCTGATGGCGGTGGACCAACCGGCGGAATATGACGAGGCGGAAACCGGGAACCTCCCGGCGGCCGAGCCCGTCCCGCTGCCCGACAACGAGTTCAAGGATCAGCTCGCGCAGGTCATTCCGCACCTGCGCGCCTTCGGCCGATCGCTGTCGGGAAGCCGCGACCTGGCGGACGACCTCGTCCAGGAAACTTTGCTCAAGGCCTGGGCGGCGCGCAAGCGCTTCCAGGCCGGCACCAACATGCGTGCCTGGACCTTCATCATCCTCAGGAACCTGTTCCTGAGCCAGATGCGCCGCGCGCGCTTCAAGGGCGATTGGGACGAATTGACGGCGTCCAAGCTGCTGGCGGCGCCGGCGAGCCAGGATCGCCACGTCGAATTGTCCGACATGCAGCGCGCGCTGCTGCACCTGCCGCAGCCCCAGCGCGAGGCGCTGATCCTCGTCGGCGCCGGCGGCTTTGCCTACGAGGAAGCGGCCGAAATTTGCGGCTGCGCGGTCGGCACGATCAAGAGCCGCGTCGCGCGCGGTCGGGTCGCGCTCGAGAACCTCCTCGCCGAAGGCAAGCTTCCGAGCCGCCGCGAGCACGAGACCAACCCGAACCAGAGCGCTCTCCAGTCGATCATGAGCGAAGTCGACGATCTTTCAAAGGACCGCGATCCGCGATCGGGCGACTTCGAGGATTAAGGGCGCTGATTGAGGGTAGGGCCTCAACCCTGCCGCTAGTCCTGAGCCTGTCGAAGGACGATTCGCGATGCTCCGACCCGGGCTTCGACAGGCTCAGCCCTAGCGGGGGATAGGGATTCCCCCCGCCGTCATGCCGGGGCCTGATCCGGCATCCACCTTCTTCTGCAAGCAGCGCCCGCAAGAAGGTGGACCTCGGTTCAAGTCCGGGATGACGACTCTGGAATGTCGGTGCTTTCGTGGCGGCCCGCGCCCCTGCTCCGGCTCAGTCGAGGCGTGCGAGCAGGTCCTCGAACGCCTTCAACGAACGGGCTTCGCCGTCCATCTGGAACGCCTGACGCAGCGCGTTCCCGACGCCGGCGTGAACGGTGGGCGGGGCCACCTTCACGAACCGCCTTGCCGGTGCATTGGTCATCGCTTCCCGTTTCGAGTTCAGTGTATCCACGTCAGCAATAACTCACGTTAGCCGGTGGAGTTGCACTCGTTGCGCCTCCTCAACGTCAAGAGCGATGGCTGTTGTATGAAGGAAACACAAAGTAAACGGCAGATTAACGAGGCGCTGGAACGCGCCCGCCGATTCTCTCCTTATTTGCGCCAGCAGCTCGCCGCCCGCCTCGCCGTCACCGCCGCGCTGGAGGGGGCGTCGCTCGACGATGCCTTCGACGCCGCGGCCCGCGAGGGCGACGAGGCGCCCGACCCGATGGCTGCGCTTCGGCGAGCAAGAAACGGTCTGTCGCTGGCGCTGGGCATAGGCGACCTCGCGGGACTTCTCACTCTCGACGATGTGGTGGCGCGCCTTTCCGCCCTGGCCGACCGCAGCATCGAGCGGGCCGTCGCGGCCGCCATTTCCGAGCGCACGCCGGGCGAGGCGCCGCGCGGCTTCGCAGTGATCGGCATGGGAAAGCTCGGCTCCTCAGAGCTCAACTATTCCTCCGACGTGGACCTCATTCTGCTCTTCGATCCCGCCACGCTGCCGCGCCGCCCTCGGGAGGATGTCGGAGAAGCTGCGGTCCGGATCGCCAAGCGTGTCGCCGAACTGCTCCAGAAAAAGACGGAAGACGGCTTCGCGTTTCGTGTCGATTTGAGGCTTCGGCCGTCTCCGGAAGTGACTCCGATGGCGCTGCCGGTCGGCGCGGCGATCAGCTATTACGAGAGTTCGGCGCTGCCCTGGGAGCGCGCCGCCTTCATCCGCGCGCGGTTCGTGGCCGGCGATCCGGCGGTCGGGCGCTACTTCCTCGACGCGATCCACCCGTTCGTCTGGCGGCGCAGCCTCGATTTCGGAGCGATCGGCGAAATCCAGTCCATCACCCGCCGCATTCGCGACCATTATGCGCAAGGCCAGGCCTTCGGGCCGGGCTACGATCTGAAACGCGGGCGCGGCGGCATCCGCGAGATCGAATTCTTCGCGCAAATCCACCAGCTCATCCACGGCGGCCGTGAACCCGAACTTCGCGTCCCGGCGACGCTCGATGCTCTGAGGGCGCTCGGCGAAGCCGGCCGCATCGACGCCGCGGACGCCGAGGCGCTGGCGCGGAGCTACACCTTGCTGCGCACCATCGAGCACCGGCTGCAGATGGTGGACGACCGTCAGACCCATGAGCTCCCGAAGAGCGCGGAGGAACTCGGCAATGTGGCACGCCTGCACGGCCTCGGCGACGCGGAAGCCTTGATCGACCTCGTCCGGCCGTCTGTGACGCAGGTCGCGCGCGCCTATGACGGCCTCGATGCGGGCGAGGGCGATCTCCTTCCGGAAGGCGCCGAACCGCTGGAAGCGCGCCTCGCGGGCGCCGGTTTCGCTGATCCGGTGGCCGCGCGGCTGCGGGTCGAAGGCTGGCGCTCCGGCAAGGTCCGGGCGCTGCGCAGCCCGCCGGCCCGCTCCGCCTTCGAGGCGATGCTTCCCGTGCTCGTCGACGCCTTCGGCAAGGCGCCCGATCCGATGCGCGCGGTCAACCGTTTCGACCAGCTGCTCGAGCGCCTGCCGAGCGGAATCAACTTCTTCCGCCTCCTCGAAGCCCAGCCGGAGCTCACCCGCATCCTCGCGACCATGCTCAGCCACGCGCCGGCTCTCGCCGAACAGCTCGGGCGGCGCGCGGAGCTGCTCGACACCTTGATCGACGCCAGCGCCTTTGCGCCGGTTCCGCCCGTGGACACTCTGATCGCCGACTTCCGCCGGTCCGAGCGCGCGGGCGAGGATTACCAGCTCGTGCTCGACCGCGTCCGCCGCCTCGTCAACGAGCGGCGCTTCGCCCTCGGCGTTCAGCTCGTCGCCGCGGCGAGCGACCCGATCGAGGTCGCCGAAGGCTATTCCCGCATCGCCGAAGCCGCGATCAACGTCCTCGCCGATGCGACGGTCGCCGAGTTCGAGACCCGCCATGGCAAAGTGCCCGGCTCCGAGCTCTTGATCCTCGGGCTCGGCCGGCTCGGCGGGGAGGCGCTGACCCATGCTTCGGACCTCGACCTCATCTATCTTTTCAGCGGCACGCACGACAATCAAAGCGACGGACCCAAGCCGCTGCGCGCCACCGATTACTTCAACCGGCTGGCGCCCCGGATCACCGCCGCGCTCAGCGTCGCCACCGCGGCGGGTCCGCTCTACGAGGTCGATACGCGCCTCCGCCCGTCCGGAAGCGACGGCATGCACGCGGTTTCGACCGAAACCTTCAACCTTTACCAGAGCGAGCAGGCCTGGACCTGGGAGCATATGGCGCTTGCCCGCGCCCGGCCGGTCTACGGTTCGCCCGAAGCGCGCGCGGCGCTGCACGAAGACATCCTCGCGGTCCTCAGCCGCCCGCGCGACCCGGCGAAGCTGAGGGAGGATGCGCGCACCATGCGTGCAGAGATCGCGCGCAACAAGCCGCCGTCGGGACCGCTCGACGTCAAGCTCATGCCCGGCGGCCTCGTCGATCTCGAATTCGCGGTGCACACCTTGCAGCTCGGCCGCGGCATCGGCCTCGATCCGCATCTCGAGGTCGCCCTCGCCGCACTCGCCAGAGCCGGCCTCGTCGGGCCCGAAATCGATCCTGCGCTGCGCCTCCTCGTGCGCATCCTGGTCATGATCCGCCTCGTCGCGCCGGCCGGAGAGCCGCCGCCCGAAGCGACGCGCCCGCTCGTCGCCGCGGCCTGCGGGCAGAAGGATTGGGACTCGCTCCTTGAAGCCTGCGCCGATGCGCGGCAGAGGATCGGCGCGCTCTGGCACCAGGTTTCCCAGGAGGAGTAGACGATGTTGAACGCCAGTTTGAACGAGGGCGATCCGGTTCCGGACGTGGCGCTGGCAGCGGCGGACGGCAAGACGATCAGCCCCGCCGACTTCAAGGGCAACAAGCTCGTCCTTTATTTCTATCCCAAGGACGACACGTCCGGCTGCACCCGCGAAGCGCAGGACTTCAGCGCGCTGGCGGAAGCGTTCGAGAAAGCCGGCGTGTGGATCCTCGGCGTGTCCAAGGATCCGGCGAAGAGCCACGCCAAGTTCACCGAAAAGTACGACCTCAAGGTCCCGCTCGCCTCCGATCCGGACGGCGCCGTCTGCGAAGCGTTCGGCACCTGGGTCGAGAAGAGCATGTACGGCCGCAAATATATGGGCATCGACCGCGCCACCTTTCTCGTCGACCGCGACGGCGTGGTGAGGCGCATCTGGCGCAAGGTAAAGGTGCCGGGCCATGCGGAGGAGGTGCTGAAGGCGGCGCAGGAGCTGGCGTGAGGTCCTGAGCCTCGATCAGAGCTGGAACGCGAGGGCGGGGAAAGCCGCCGGCCCTGAGCTTTTCATAGGGCGGGTTGCCGAACTCGGCGTGCTGCAAACCGGGCTTCGACAGGCTCAGCCCTAGTGGTTTTGGGGAGATTGGCGTCCGTCGGGGGGCTCCGGCAGGGAAGGCGCCAGCCCGGAGCGTGTCAAAGGGCGGGTTGCCGAACTCGGCGTGGTGCAAACCGGGCTTCGACAGGCTCAGCCCTGGCGGTTTTGGAAAGATTGGCGTTCGGCGAGGGGGCTCCGGCGAGAAAGCCGCCAGCCCTGAGCTTGTCGAAGGGCGGGTTGCAGAACTCGGGTGCTGCAATCGCCGGCAGCCTTTCCGAACATCGCACGGGACCGGAAGACTAGTCCCTTGCGCGCCGCGCCGGAACGCGCGACGCTGATCCTCGTTTAAGGCCCGTAACCGCGTATCGAGTGGAGTGGGTATGGACAGGAAGCTGGTTTACTCCGCTTATGCGGCTCTGATCCTCGCCGCGGGCGCGTTCGGCGTCCATGTCGGCGAAAGCGCGATCGGACAGATCAACCCGCTTTATTTCCAGGGCGCCGCCGTCCACCCGCGTGACCGCGGCGCGGTGGTTGCCGACTCGGCGCTGGCCGAGCAGGGACCGCGCTTCGCCGAGCTCTACGGCTGGGCGGAAGGCGACGCCGCCCGCAACGCCGATTGCCTGAACTGCGACGCGCTTGCCGCGCGCGACGCTTATGCGGGGCAGGGCGGCCCCCACCATGCCGTGCTCGAGACCGGGTGGCGCGCCGAACCCCAGACGGCGGCCTGGGCGCCCGATCCGCGCGACGGGCTCACGCCGGTGGAGGAGGCGCCGAGCGCCTTTGAAGCGCAGCGCGCCGAACTCGGCCGCTATGCCGCCTACCAGATCGAGGAAAAGCCCGAAGCCGAGCCGGTCGAGGCGGAGGCTGAAACGGACGCCGATACGACGGACGTCGCCGGCCTTTAATAGACGATCCGAACCGTCGCCGCGGCCTCCGCGGCAATCCGCCGCGCCTCTGGAACCGTCTCGGCCGAGGCGAGGGCGACCCCCATGCGCCGGTTGAGACGCGTCGCCGGCTTGCCGAAGATGCGCAGGTCCACCCCGTCGCCGTCCAGCGCCTCGGCGAGACCTTCGAAGCGGAATTCCTCCGCTTCCCGGTCGGCCAGGATCACCGCCGAGGCCGAGGGCGCGCGGAGCCGCACTGCCGGGATCGGCAATCCCATGATCGCCCGCGCATGGAGGTCGAATTCCGAAAGGGTCTGCGACACCAAAGTCACCATGCCCGTGTCGTGCGGGCGCGGGCTCAACTCCGAGAAGATCGCCTCGTCGCCCTTGACGAAGAATTCGACTCCGTAAAGGCCGTGGCCGCCGAGATCCTCGACCACCGTTGCCGCCATCGCCTCGGCCGAAGCGAGCGCGGCCGGCGACATCGCCATCGGCTGCCAGCTTTCGCGATAATCGCCAAGCTCCTGCCGATGGCCGATCGGCGGGCAGAAGAGGATGCCGTCCTTCGTGCGCACCGTCAGCAGCGTGATCTCGTAATCGAAGTCCACCCACTCCTCGACGATGACCCGAGGGCGGTCGCCCCGCATGTTCGCCACCGCATAGGTCCAGGCCGCCTCGAGATCGGCTTCGGCGCTTACCGTGCTCTGCCCCTTGCCGGAGGAGGACATGACCGGCTTCACGACGCAGGGAAGACCGGTATGCGCCGCCGCCGCCCACAACTCCTCCAGGCTTTCGGCGAAGCGGTAGCGCGACGTTCGAAGCCCCAGCGTTTCCGCCGCCAGCGCGCGGATCGCGTCGCGGTTCATGGTCATCTGCGTCGCGCGGGCGGTGGGCACCACCTTGTGCCCCTCCGCCTCCAGAGCGACCAGCATTTCTGTCCGGATCGCTTCCACTTCGGGCACAATGAAGTCCGGCCGGTGCCGTTCCACCGCCGCGCGCAGCCGCTCGCCGTCCAGCATGGAAAAGACGTCCGCCGCATCGGAGACCTGCATGGCCGGCGCGCCCGGGTAGCTGTCGCAGGCGACGACGTAGGCGCCGAGCCTTTTGGCCGAAATGGCGAATTCCTTGCCGAGCTCGCCCGAGCCGAGCAGCAATATCCGAGCGGTGAACGTCATGGCTTCCTCCCTGCCGCGCCGGTACAGCCGGCAGCCTCATGACGGAAGAGACGACGACAACCATCGCCCAAGCCTGCCGCGCCGTGCTGCTCGCCGCCGCGCCTTACGACAAGGTGCGCGCGGCGCGCACCGCCGCCCGCGCCTGGCGCCGGGGGCGGCTCGCCTTCGCCTTCGACGTCGCCATGCCCGACCGGCCCGCGCGGCCGGAGCGGCCGGAGCTCGTGCCGCCCAACCGCATGCCCAAGCGCGGGCGCGGCGGATCGAAGCGCGGGCGCATCGCCATGCTTCACGCGCTGGCCCATATCGAGTTCGGCGCGATCGACCTCGCCTTCGACCTGGCGGGGCGGTTCGGCGCGCTGTTCCCCCGCGAGTTCGTCGATGACTGGATCGGGGTCGGCGCCGACGAAGCGATGCACTTCGCATTGCTCGACCGGCGGCTGCGCTCGCTCGGCTCGTCCTACGGCGCGCTCCCCGCCCATGACGGATTGTGGGAAGCGGCGGAGGCGACGGTCGAGGACGTGCTCG
>DASVQT010000129.1:0-11027 GCA_036388975.1 Allosphingosinicella sp.
AGGAACTAGGCCTTGTCGCGGTACGCCGCCCTCAGCGCGACGCGGTCGATCTTGCCGGTGCCGAGCTTGGGAAGCGGCTCGTCGAGGACCCATATCCGTGCCGGGTGCTTGAACGAGGCGAGCCGGCCGTCGAGATAGGCGAGCAGGGTCTCGGCCGTGAGGTCCCGGTCGATTTCCGAGTGGACGACGGCGACCGGCACTTCGCCGAGCCGCTCGTCCGCGACTCCGAAGACGGCGGCTTCCGAGACGGACGCGTGGCCGTAGATCGCGGCTTCCACTTCGGCGGAGGAGATGTTCTCGCCGCCGCGGATGATGATGTCCTTCTTGCGGTCGACGATGAACAGGTAATTGTCCTCGTCGAGATAGCCGATGTCGCCGGTGCGGATGTAACCGCCCGGCGCGAAGGCGGCGCGGGTTGCGGCGTCGTCGCGCCAATAGCCGCGGATGTTCGCGGCCGAGCGGATCGCGATCTCGCCGCGCTCGCCCTGCGGAAGGTGGGCGTCGCCGTCGCCGAGGATGGCGAGTTGGACCATTGGGCGGTGCGGACGGCCGGTGGAGGCGGGCTTGTCGGCATAATTCTGCCAGAAATTGCCGCAGCCGACCGCATTTGTTTCGGTAAGGCCGTAGCCGAGAGCCGGCTGGGCGCCGCCGAAACTCTCCTGCAGCCGCTTCACGTGGGCGACGGGCCGCGGCGCCCCGCCGGCGGCGACGTCCGTCAGGCTCGACAGATCGTATTTCTCGCGATCGGGATGCTGCATCATCTCGAGGCTCATCGTCGGCACGCCGACGAAATAGGTGACTCGCTCCTGCTCGATGAGACGCAAGGCCTCGCCCGCATCCCATTTCGCCATCAGCACCATGCCGCGGCCGATGACGAAGCTGTTGAGGAGCACCGGCACTTCGCCGGTGACGTGGAAGAGCGGGACGTTGACCAGGGTCTTGGGGGGATTGGCCGGGCCGCGCCCTTCGCTTTCCATGATGCCGAGCAGCGTCAGGATCGAGATGGAGTAAGTGTAAACGCCGCTGGTCACAGCCCGGTGCGTCGAGACCGCGCCCTTGGACAGCCCGGTGGAGCCGGACGTGAAGAGGATGGTCGCATCGTCGTCCGGCATCACGGCGGGAAGCTCCGCCCCCTCGCCGCCCCGCTCCAGCAGCGGCGCCAGCGCCTCGGCGATCGGGCGTTCGATGTCGAGCGTCACCACGGGCGCTTCGACGCCGCTGGCGGCCAGGCGCTTGGCGCGGGGCGCGTCGGCGACGACGAGCTTCGGCTCGGTGAGCTCCAGGGCGTGGCGCATCTCGTCCGCCTGCCACCAGCCGTTGAGGAGAGTGGCGATGCCGCCCGCCTTCAGGATCGCCATGTAGGAGACGATCCAGCTCGGGCAGTTGCGCATCGCGATGGCGACCCGGTCGCCCTTGTTGATCCCGCAGCCGCCGGCGAGCGCCTTCGCAAACCTCGTCGCCTGTTCGTTCAATTGCGCAAAGGTCAGCCGCTCGCCGCCTGCCACCACCGCCTCGGTCGCGCCGTGGAGCGCGCAGAAGGCGTCGAACAGCATGGGGAGGGTGGGCGGCAGGTTGGCGACGATCGCCCGCCCTTCCGCATCTTCGCTCAGCTGGATCCGCCCACCGGGCCCGATCACCGCCGCCAGCACCGCGTCGAACTTGCGGTCGAGCTCACTCGGCATCCTGTCCTCGCTCCTCACGTCTTTGCGTTTTCAGCGGTCCTCTCTATGAGGGCGGGAAGCCTCTGGGGGAAGCCTTGATCCTATCCTTACTGACATCGATGTCCGCAGCGGCCGCGAATGCGGGCGACCTTGCGGGCAATGCGATCGACTTTCGCGATCTCGGCCTGCACCCGGTGCTGTTCGAATGGGGCTGGTTCAAGCTGCGCTGGTATTCGCTCGCCTATCTGGCGGGGATCGCGATCGGCTGGTGGTATCTCCTGAAGCTCCTCGCCCAGCCGGGCGCTCCGATGGCGCGGCGCCATGCCGACGATCTCGTCTTCTACGCGACACTCGGCATCATTCTGGGCGGCCGCCTCGGCTACGTCCTTTTCTACCGGCCGGGCGACTATCTCGCGGCGCCGCTCGAAATCTTCAAGCTGTGGGACGGCGGCATGTCGTTCCACGGCGGCGTGATCGGGACCAGCCTCGGCATCCTCTACCTCGCCTGGCGGCAGAAGCTGAACTGGCTGCGCGTCCACGATTACGTCGCCTGCTGCGTGCCGTTCGGTTTGTTCTTCGGCCGGCTCGCCAATTTCGTGAACAGCGAGCTTTACGGCCGCGCGGCGGACGTGCCCTGGGCGGTGCGCTTCTGCGAAGCGGGCGAGATCGGCCGCAATTGCATCGTCGGCCCGCCGCGCCATCCGAGCCAGCTTTACGAGGCCGGGCTGGAAGGCCTGCTCCTCTTCTTCGTCCTTTGGTACCTCTTCTGGAAGACGGACGCGCGCTATCAGCCGGGCAAGCTCGTCGGCACCTTCCTGCTCGTCTACGGCCTGAGCCGCTTCCTGGTGGAGCTCGTCCGCCAGCCTGACGTCGGCCTCGAGAATCTGTCGTGGGGTTTGTCCATGGGGCAGACGCTCACCGTGCCGATGATCGTGGGCGGCCTGTACCTGATCGCCACGGCCAAGGGGCGGCGCGAGCGGGTCGAGCCGGTCGCGGGCGGCACAAGCGTCGCCTGAGCCCGAGGCGGACGCCCGCGGCTCTCAGTCGTCGTCTTTGCTCAGGTCCTGCGCCACCTTGGGCGCGCGCAGAAGATTGTCGATGTGCGAGCCTTCGTCGAAGCTCTCGTCGGCGATGAACTTGAGCCTGGCCGCATATTTGGTGTTCACCCGCGTCGCGACCGCCCGCTGCAGATAGGCGGTGTTGGTGCGCAGCGCCTTCAGCACCGTTTCCTCGTTCGAGCCGAGCAGGGGCTTCACGAACACGGTCGCATGCCGCAAGTCCGGCGACATCCTCACCTCCGTCACGGAGACGAGGTGGCTCTGCAGCACCGCGTCATGCACTTCGCCGCGCATCAGCACGTCCGACAAGGCATGCCGCACCTGCTCGCCCACGCGCAGCAGGCGGACGGAACGGCCTTCGGGAGATTCGGTCTGGCGGGGCATGATCTTCAGTCCTGAGGAGAGGTTCGGTCGCTGAGCAGGGCGTCGACGACGCTCGCCGGGAAATAGGTCTCGCCATCGCAGCGGCGCTTCTCGGCAGCGGCGGCTGCCATGACGTCCATCTGGTCCTCGGCGAGGGCGAGCAGGCGCTGGTACTCGTCGAGGGGCAGCAACGCCACCATCTGCGCATCAACTTCCAAAATTCGAGCCGGCATCATCTTTCCCGTGTCGACTGGCCCTTGAGCACCGACGCCGCGGGAAGCACCCGGGCCGTCGCGGTCGAGCGGGCGACGAGTTCCCCTGCGGAGTCGTACAATTCCGCTTCGAGAAAGGCGACACTCTTGCCCAGGCTCACGACCCGTCCCTTGCCGACGAAGGCGCCGGGCCGCGCCGGCTTCAGGAATGAAACGTTGAGGTCGAGCGTCGGCGCGAATATTTCGCCCTTGCCCATCGCGAAGACGGCCGGCCCCATCGTGTCGTCGAGCATTGCGGCGACGAACCCGCCCTGCACCGCCCCCGTCGGGTTGGTGAAGTTTTCGGACGCCGTGAAGCCGACCTCGATCGTCCCTGCCTCCGGGTCGATCGCGCGCAAGGTCCAGCCGAGCGTCTTGGCAACTGGCGGCATCGGCAGGCCGTCGAAGATCGATTCAGGCAAAATTCCCTCACCTTTTCCGCCATGCAGCCGCCCCTCCCCGACGACACGCGCCTAGCGGCTCGGACCTACAGCCAAAAATATACCGGGAACGCCAGCAGCGCCAAGCAGCTTGTTCCGAACGCCATCACCGCATGGAGAAGGCAGCAGCCGGCCTCCTCCTACCAGCTCGGGGGCTTGCCCGGGCGATAGCCGCCGCAATGCTCGGCCGGGCCGTCGCCGAGTAGCCGGCGCCGGTCCTCCCGCTTCCGGTCGTCGCGCTCCCGCTCTTCGTCAGCAGCTTGCCCGTCCCTCAAAACGAGCCCTCAGCTCAAAGCGTGCGCGCGCGCTCCTCGACTTCGAAGACTTCGAGGTGGTCGCCCGGCTTGATGTCGTTCGTGTCGGCGAGGAGCACGCCGCATTCGAGGCCGGCGCGCACTTCGGCGACGTCGTCCTTGAAGCGCCGCAGCGACGAAATGGTCGTCTTGGACACGATGACGTCCTCGCGGGTGAGGCGCGCGTGGAGCCCCTTCCTGATGACGCCTTCGAGCACGAGCAGACCCGCCGCCTTGTCCTTCTTGCCCGCCGGGAACACTTCCTGGACGCGGGCGCGGCCGAGAACCGTTTCGACGATCTCGGGGCCGAGCTCGCCCGCCATGGCCGACTTCACCCAATCGGTGAGGTGATAGATGACGTCGTAGTAGCGGAACTCGACCTTGTTGCGCTCGGCGATCTCGCGCGCCTTGGCGTTCGGGCGGACGTTGAAGCCGATGATCGGCGCGCCCGAAGCCGAAGCCAGGACGACGTCGCTTTCGGTGATCGCGCCCACGCCGGAATGGAGGATGCGCGCCTTGATGTCCTCGGTCGAAATGCGGTTGATCGCGCTCACGATCGCTTCCGCCGAACCCTGCACGTCGGCCTTCACGACCAGCGCGAATTCCTTGGTCTGCGATTCCTTGGACGCGAACATGTTCTCGAGGCTGATCGGCGCCGAGGTCGTGCGCTTGCGGTCGAGCAGACCCTGGCGATAGGCGGCGACTTCGCGGGCACGGGCGTCGTTCTCGACCACCGTCAAGGTGTCGCCGGCCGACGGCACGCCGCCGAGGCCGAGCACTTCCACCGGAACCGAGGGTCCGGCTTCCTTCACCTGCTTGCCCTTGTCGTCGATCATGGCGCGGACCTTGCCGGAAATGGCGCCGGCGACGAAGATGTCGCCCACGCGCAAGGTGCCGCGCTGAACGAGCACGGTGGCGAGCGGACCGCGGCCCTTGTCGAGCTTGGCTTCGACGACCGTGCCTTCGGCGGCGCGGTTCGGATTGGCCTTGAGCTCGAGGATCTCGGCCTGGAGGGCGATGGCTTCGAGAAGGCCGTCGAGATTGGTCTTCTTGAGCGCCGAAACCTGGACGTCCTGGACGTCGCCGCCCATGTCCTCGACCACGATTTCGTGCTGGAGCAGCTCTTCGCGCACCTTCTGCGGATTGGCGCCGGGCTTGTCGATCTTGTTGATCGCGACGATCATCGGGACGCCGGCCGCCTTGGTGTGGTTGATCGCTTCCACCGTCTGGGGCTTCAAACCATCGTCGGCGGCGACGACCAGCACGACGACGTCGGTGACGTTGGCGCCGCGGGCGCGCATTTCGCTAAACGCTTCGTGGCCCGGCGTGTCGAGGAAGGTGATCTTCGACTTGTCGGGGAGCGCCACCTGATAGGCGCCGATATGCTGGGTGATGCCGCCCGCTTCGCCGGACACGACGTTGGCGCCGCGGATCGCGTCGAGCAGCGACGTCTTGCCGTGATCGACGTGGCCCATGATGGTCACCACCGGCGGACGCGGCTGCAGCGTTTCGGCCGCGTCGACGTCCGTCTCCGTCTGGATGTCGATGTCGCTCTCCGACACGCGAACCATGCGGTGGCCGAATTCCTCGATGAGGAGCTCCGCCGTATCCTGGTCGATCGTTTCGGTGATGGTGACGGGAGTTCCCATCTTGAACAAAGATTTGACGAGGTCGGAGCCGCGCTCGGCCATGCGGTTGGCGAGCTCCTGCACGGTGATCGCTTCCGGCACCACGACGTCGCGGACCTGCTTGGCCGACGGGCCTGCGGACTGCTGGTGGCGCTTTTCCTTTTCGCGGGCGCGGCGGAGCGCGGCCAGCGAACGGGCCCGGTCGTCGTCGCCCGACAGGGCGCGGGTGACGGTGAGCTTGCCCGAATGGCGGCGGTCGTCGCCGCCGCGCGGCGCGCCGCGGCCGGGACGGGCCGGCTCGGGGCGCTTGGACGGGGTGACCGGACGGAAGCCGCCGGGACGCGTGGGTCCGCGGCGTTCCTCTTCGGCGCCGGCGGCCGGCGTCGCTGCGGCGGCCGCGGTCGCATCCGGAGCTTCGGCGGCAGGCTGCGACGCGGCGCGCTCGGCCTCCTCCGCGGCGCGCTTCGCGTCCTCGGCGGCGCGGACGCGCGCTTCTTCCTCGGCGCGCTTATTCTCTTCGGCGCGGCGCTTTTCTTCCTCGGTCGCCTCGACGGCTTCGCGAGTCTCGCGGCGGCGGGCTTCCTCCAGCGTCGACAGGCGCGCTTCCTCGGCCTCGCGCAGCAGGCGGGCCTGCAGCTCGCGCCGGGCGGCCGGATCGGTCGGCATGGCGCGCTGCGGCGGCTGAACCGGCGCCGGGGCGGGCGCCGCCGGCTGCGGGGCGCGGGCGACGGGAGCCGCGGCCGCCGGAGCGGGCGCAGGGGCCGGTGCGGGCGCTTCGGCCTTGGGCGCTTCGGCGGCGTGGCCGGGCCCCAGGATGCGGCGCTTCTTCACCTCCACGACCACCGTGTTCGAACGGCCGTGGCTGAAGCTCTGCTTCACCTGGCCCGTCTCGACGGTGCGCTTCAGGCCCAGCGGCGCGCGCGTTCCCAGCTTCGGCTTGTCGGTCGATTCGCTCATAAAGTCCTTCGTATCTCAGTTCACGCCGACGCGTCCGGCATGTCCGCAAATGCGGTGCCAAGCCCAGTGTCAGGTCCGATAAAAGCACGCCACCGCTCGAGCGCATGGCGCACACGCGCAGCGGCAGCGCGATCGATCAAGGCGATATGTACCACATTCTGCCGCCCAAGCGCCAATGCCAATATGGTCCTGTCGAGAGGAAAAACCAGACCTTGAGCCGGTTCGGCGCCTTCCTCGCGGCCCATCCGCCATGCCTGGTCGAGCTTGCGGTTGCCGTCCGTCCCCGCGTCCGACGCGTGGATGAGGAGTTCGACCTCGCCCTTGCGGGCGGCGGTTTCGATCTTCTCGGCGCCCGTCAGCAAAGTCCCGGCACGCGCTTCCAGCCCAAGCCGGTCGAGCGCCTGCTGGCGCAGCGCATCCTCGATCCTGTCCGCGAGATCCTCCGGCACGCTCACCGGCGCGCCCTTGAACGCCCGCGCCAGGGCGCCCTTCAGCTTGCCGTTCCCCCGCGCCTTTTCGAGCGCGGCCCGGTCGACCCCGATCCACGCCCCGCGCCCGGGCGCCTTGGCGCGGACGTCCGGGAACAGCTGCCCGTCCGGAGACAAAGCGAGCCGGATCAGCGCGCCGCGAGCATCATGCTCGCCGGAAAGGATGCACTTGCGCTCGGGCACGTGAGCGCCTCGCCCTTCCCGCTTGCGGGAAGGGTCGGCGGGCCGTTGGTCAGCCTCTAGCGTATCATTGCGAGGTGTCCGCAACTGCGTCCTCCCCGCCGGACGCTGCAGGCGCCTCGTCCTCGAACCAATGGGCGCGCGCGGCCATGATGATCTCGTTGCCCTGCTCGTCGGACAGGCCGAAGTCGGCGAGGATGCCGCCCTTGTCCTCCGGACGGTTGCTCTCGCGCTGGCGGCGCTGCTCGGGCCGCTTCTTCTGGACGAGCTCGTCGGTCGCGAGATCGGCGAGATCGTCGAGCGTCTTGATGCCGGCCTTGCCGAGCGTCACCAGCATCGCCTCGGTGAGGTACGGCATCTCCGCGAGCGCATCCTCGACGCCCATTTCGCGGCGCACTTCGCGCGCGGCCTCTTCCTGGCGCTGCAGCGCTTCGGCGGCCCGGCTCTGGAGCTCGCCGGCGAGCTCGTCGTCGAAGCCCTCGATCGAGGCCAGCTCGTCGAGCTCGACATAGGCGACCTCTTCCAGCGCGCCGAAGCCTTCGGCGACGAGGAGCTGCGCCAGCGTCTCGTCGACGTCCAGTTCCTCCTGGAACAAGGTCGAGCGCTCGACGAATTCGCGCTGGCGCTTCTCGGAGGCATCCGCCTCGGTCATGATGTCGATCGCCGAGCCGGTGAGCTGCGACGCGAGGCGCACGTTCTGGCCGCGGCGGCCGATGGCGAGCGAAAGCTGGTCGTCCGGCACCACCACTTCGATGCGGCTTTCCTCCTCGTCGATGACGACGCGGCTGACCGTCGCCGGCTGCAGCGCGTTGACGACGAAGGTCGCGAGGTCCGGCGACCAGGGGATGATGTCGATCTTCTCGCCCTGCAGCTCCTGGACCACGGCCTGGACTCGGCTGCCCTTCATGCCGACGCAGGCGCCGACCGGGTCGATCGAGCTGTCGTGGCTGATGACGCCGATCTTGGCGCGGCTGCCCGGGTCGCGGGCGGCGGCCTTGATCTCGATGATGCCGTCGTAGATTTCCGGCACTTCCTGCGCGAACAGCTTCTTCATGAAGTCGGGATGGGCGCGGCTGAGAAAGATCTGCGGGCCCCTGTTCTCGCGGCGCACCGACATGATCAGCGAGCGGACGCGGTCGCCGACGCGGACCACTTCACGCGGAATCTGCTGGTCGCGGCGCACCACGCCCTCGGCGCGGCCGAGATCGACGACGACGTGGCCGAACTCGACGCGCTTCACGACGCCGGTGATGATCTCGCCGACGCGGTCCTTGAACTCCTCATGCTGGCGCTCGCGCTCGGCGTCGCGGACTTTCTGGAAGATGACCTGCTTGGCGGCCTGCGCTGCGATGCGGCCGAACTCGATCGGGGGCAGCGGATCGACGATATAGTCGCCGACCTGCGCGCCGGGCTGCAGCTTCTCGGATTCCTTCAAATTCACCTGCTTGAAGTAATCCTCAACCTCCTCGACCACTTCGACGACGCGCCACAGGCGAAGGTCGCCGGTGACCGGATCGAGCTTGGCGCGGATGTCGTTCTCGGCGCCGTAGCGGGCGCGGGCCGCGCGCTGGATCGCGTCCTCCATCGCCTCGATGACGATGGCGCGGTCGATCAGCTTCTCGCGGGCGACCGCGTCGGCGATGGCGAGGAGCTCGGCCTTGTTGGCGGTGGGCGGCGCGCTGGCTGCGTTGGTAGCCATGTCAGTCTTCCTCTGCTTCGATGTCTGTGTCTGGGTCTGTGTCTGGATTGTCTGTCTGGTCTTCGATTTCGACCACCTCGTCCGCGCCTTCGGCGGAGATCGGCGCGGTGGCGGCGATCAGCCGGTCGGTCATGACGAGCTTGGCGGAATGGATCAGGGCGAAGGGCAGCTGCGTCGCTCCGAGCCCGGCAACGTCCACCGTCACGGTCTCGCCCTCGGCCCCGATCAGGTTTCCGGCGAAGACCTTGCGTCCTTCGAGCTTCTCGCCGAGCACGATGCGCGCTTCATGGCCCTTCCAGTCCTCGAAGTCGGCGATCCGCGTCAGCGGCCGGTCGATGCCGGGCGAAGAGACTTCGAGGCGGTAGGCGCCGTCGAACGGATCGCGCCCTTCCGCTTCCATCTCGTCGAGCATTTCGGAAATACGCCGCGACAGCCGCGCGCAATCCTCCAGCGTCAATTGCCGGGTCCTTGGGTCCTCGGCCATGATCTGCAGCGTCGGATCGGACGTTCCGCCGATCATCCGGACGCGCACCAGCTTCAGCCCCTCGGCCTCAGCCACCGGCTCGATCAATCCTTCAAGTGCGGCCAGATCCGCCATGTTCGTGGGCACTCACCTTGGGCGACGCGAAAAACCAAAACCTCCCCGCGCCGGCCCCGTCCCCAGGACCAGCCTCAACTTCTAACGATGTCGAGGAGGAAGCCTGCATATAGGCCGGAGCGCCGGAGCGGGCAAGCCGGAATGGCAATGGGACGAGTCGCACTCTTCCAGGACCTCGCGCGCAGGAGCGGTGCACCGCTTGCGGCACTTCTAAAAGAGCCAGATTCACGCTATGTTCTACGCGAGCAGCGAGTCGCCGCGTATCGGGGCGATCGCCGTTCGCCAGGTCTTTGAAATGTTTTGTAAAAACATTCCGCGCTGAGGCCGGACCGGTGCGAAAACCGTCTTACGCTGCGCGGCAACTTCGGCAACATCCGGTCACCAGGCCGCGGGCGGCGCGGGGACCGGTCGCGACAGGTCGAACTCCACGCGGAAGTGACGGCCCGGGCGGCGCAGCTCGTATGCAAACGTCCGGCCGCCATCCACTTCGATCGCCCAGACGTTGGGCACCGACACCGCCCTCCCCGTCCGCTCGAACAAGGCGCGCGAGAACGCGTCCGCCGGGAATTCCTGCCGCCGCGCCGTGCCGGGCGGCGCGGCGTCTCCGCCATAGTTGGTGAGCTCGTCGAGGCTCCCGTCCTCGTGGCGGTGGACGTGCTTGAGGCGCAGCCCTTCGGGCGTGCGGCTCACCACCCAGGTGCGCGACCGGTTCTCGCCGACGTGAAAGGGAATGCGCACTTCGTCCGCGGTGCAGGCGGCGACGTGCATGGTGAGCCGGCTCGCCGCCATGTCGCGGTCCGCTTCCACGGGCGCGCTGGTGACGCGGCCCTCATAAGCGCGGCCGCAAAGCCGCTGCAGGCGGGCGAAGAACTCGCCCTGTGCGCTCGGCGCCTCCGGAACGACGGCGAGGTCGCCGGTCGCGCAGGAGGCAAGAGAAGCGGCGGACACTGCGGCGAGGAGGAGGGTGCGGGTCATGAACGACGGCCTAGACCGGCGCGGCCCCCTTGGCCAGCGGACCCGCTTGGGCCTAAGGGAGCCGCACATGACGCCGCCAGGAGCCACCAAGATGCGCCTTTCCGTCCGCCTCGCCTTTTCCGCCGCCGCCGCTTTGTCCCTCGCCGCCGCCTGCACCAATGCCGGAGAAGGCGTCGACACCGCGAACGGCAACGCCGCCGCGGCGCCGGGCACGCCCGCCGCCGCCGGCCGGCCCTTTCAGGTCGAAGTGCTCGGCACGTTCGACGCGCCCTGGGCCATGACCTTCCTGCCCGGCACGCAGCAGGCGCTGATCACCCAGCGCGGCGGCAAGCTCATCCTGTGGACGCGCGGAGGCGAAGCCTCGGCGGCGGTGGATGTCGCCGGCGTCCCCCAGGTCGATGCGGGCGGGCAAGGCGGCCTCGGTGACGTCCTCCCG
>DASVQT010000130.1:0-31672 GCA_036388975.1 Allosphingosinicella sp.
CCAGCGGCAAGAGCTCGCGCGGAGCCTTGCCTTCGTCGAGCCTGCGTCCGGGCTCCTGCGGGACGACCGAGCCCGCTTCCGCGGCGATCGGACGGATGGCCCGCGTGAACAGTGGCAGCGACACGGCCATGGCGACGAGCCCGAGAAGGGCGATGACAATGAGGACGATCAGCACGCCTTTTGGACCGAACAGGCGCAGCGAATCGCCGGCCGAGATGGTGGCCGTATCGATGCCCCCCGCCGCAAGCAGCAGCGCATCCGTTCCCGCGCCGCGGCGCTCGATCTTCGCCGGCGCGAGGTGCGCGGCCATGCCCGGCACTCGGAACCGGCCGGAATCCAGCGGGCCGTGATACTGGCCGAGCAGGCGAAGGGCCGCCGGCGGAACGGGGCCGAAGGTGAAGGACCGCGTTTCGCTGCGCGCGACGAGCCACAGGCCGGGA
Source organism: Allosphingosinicella sp. (assembly GCA_036388975.1). Lineage (GTDB taxonomy): Bacteria > Pseudomonadota > Alphaproteobacteria > Sphingomonadales > Sphingomonadaceae > Allosphingosinicella. Next base: position 441 of record DASVQT010000130.1, read on the forward strand.
TTGCGCGCCGCCAGCCGCGCGAACGCCCCGTCGGCGGGAAGTGCGAAGGTGCCGCCCGCCTCGCTCAGTTCGTCGTCGGCGAAGCTCAAGGCGACATGGGCGCCGGCATAGGGGTCCTCGTCCAGATTCAGCGCGCGCGAGAAGACGAGCAGAGCGAGGAAGGCTGCAAAAACCGCCACATAGATGGAGATGAAGATCAAACCGGCGCGCAAGGCGAGGGACGGCGGGCCCTTCAGCATGGCTGCAGCATGTAGCCGACGCCGCGGATGGTCGTCAGCGCCAGCCCCGCTCCGGCCTCGTCGAGGCGCCGCCGCAGGCGGGACACCAGGGTTTCCAGCGCATTGGCGGTGAAGTCGCCGTCGAGTCCGTATAGCTCGGATTCGAGGTGCGAGCGTTGCACCACGCGTCCCGCCCGCCGCACCAGCAGTTCAAGCAGGGCAAGCTCGCGGCGGGGGAGCGGCAGCGTTCGGCCGCCGACCCGAACTTCGCGAGTCGCGGGATCGAAGCACAGGGCACCCGCCTCGATCCGCCCCGGCGCGCTTCCGGCGGCCGGCCGGCGGCAGGCGGCGCGCACGCGAGCGAGCAGCTCTTCCAGCGCAAACGGCTTGACGAGATAATCGTCGGCGCCCGCGTCAAGACCTTCGATCCGGTCCGCGATGTCGTCGCGCGCCGTCAGGAAGATAATCGACGGCGGCGCCGGCCGCGATTTCGCGGCGGGCACGAGGCCGATGCCGTCGCCGTCCGGAAGCCGCCGATCGAGGAGGATCAAACGGTAGGGGAGGGCGATCACCGCTTCGAACGCGTCGGCGAGCGACGACACGCAGTCCACCGGCCAGCGCTCGCGCTCCAGCGCGCGGACGATCTCCGTCGCGAGCGCGGGCTCGTCCTCCACCAGCAGGATCCTCGAAGCGTCGGTCACGGACCCGGCCTACAGCAGAAGCCTGACGCGACGCTGACAAAAAAAGAGCGCGCCCGCCAGAAGCGCGTCAGCCCGCAGCGCTACCTCTCCGGCAAGCAGCGCCAGCCAGGGGGATCGCTCAACCATGCTCGAACTTCGCAACGTCACGCACGTCTATCCGAACGGCACCCGCGCCCTCGACGATGTGAGCCTTTCCATTCCGCGCGGCATGTACGGGCTGCTCGGCCCGAACGGCGCCGGCAAGTCGACCTTGATGCGCACGGTTGCGACGCTCCAGACGCCGACCGCCGGCACCATAAGCTTCGGCGACATCGACGTCGTCGCGCGGCCGGAAGCGCTGCGCCGCACGCTCGGCTACCTGCCGCAGGATTTCGGAGTCTACCCGCGCGTCACCGCCGCCGACATGCTCGACCACATGGCCGTGCTGAAGGGCGTGGCCTCGGCGCCGGAGCGGCGCGAGACGGTCGAGCGGCTGCTCCATCAGGTCAACCTCTGGAGCTTCCGAAACAAGGCGCTGGCGGGCTTTTCCGGCGGCATGCGCCAGCGCTTCGGCATCGCCCAGGCGCTGATCGGCAATCCCGAACTGATCATCGTCGACGAGCCCACCGCCGGACTCGATCCCGAGGAACGGAACCGCTTTCTGAACCTCCTCGCCGAGATCGGCGAAAAGGTGGTGGTGATCCTGTCCACCCACATCGTCGCGGACGTGGCGGACCTTTGCCCGCGCATGGCGGTGATCGCCGCCGGCCGGGTTCGCCTTGAAGGCGCCCCGCTCGACCTCGTCGCCGCCTCGCACGGCCGCATCTGGAGAAAGACCATCGAACGCACGGCGCTCGCCGATCACCGCGACCGCTTCCAGCTCATCTCCAGCCGCCTGTTCGCCGGCAAAACCGTGATCCACATCCTGGCGGACGCCGATCCCGGCCACGGCTTCGACCGCGCCGAAGGCGATCTCGAGGACGTCTACTTCTCCACTCTGGCGCAATCGCGCCGGGCCGCTTGAGGGACAACGGACATGCTCCTCAAGATCGCCGCCTTCGAACTGCGCTATCAGCTCAAAAGCCCGGTGTTCATCGCCGTCGCTTCGGCCCTTTTCCTGCTCCGCTTCGCCGGAATGAGCGTCGAAAGCCTGGCCTTCGGCGCGGCCGGGAACGTCATGCTCAACAGCGCGCTCGCGCTCACCCTGGCGCAGATCCTCACCTCCCCCATCTTCTCCTTCGTCGGCGCCGCCATCGTCGCCGGCGCCGTGCTTCGCGACGACGAGACCGCCTTCGGCCCGATCGTCCGCGCGTCCCGCATCCGCAAGGCGGACTATGTCTTCGGCCGGTTCCTCGGCGCCTTCGCGCTCGGCGCGCTGATGATGGCGATGGTGCCGCTCGGGAGCTGGCTCGGCACCCTGATGCCGACCGCCTCGCCGGATCTGGTCGGACCCAATCGCTTCGCCGCTTATGCCTATGCCTACGGCCTCTTCGGCCTGCCGAACGCCTTCGTCATCACGGCCATATTGTTCGCACTCGCCGCGTGGACGCGCTCCACGATGGGCATCTACCTCGGCGTCATCGCCTTGTTCGCAGTCTATGTCGGCTCCCAGTTCTTTTTCGCGACCCGGCAGCTCCCATCGCTGCGCGCGCTTGCCGATCCGTTCGGCCTCGGCGCCTTCAGCCAGGCGACCGATTATGCCAGCGCCGCGGAGGTGAATGCCGGGCTGATGCCGCTCGCCGCGCCGCTTCTTTGGGGGCGCCTGCTCTGGATCGGGCTCGCTTTGCTGCTCCTCGCCGCGACTTTCGTGCTGTTCCGCTTCTCCGAACCCGGCCTGTCGCGCCGCGCCGCCGCAAGGCTCCGCGGAGAGGCCGCGCCCGCTGCGCCGCCGCGCCCGCTTGCTCCGCTCGGTGCGTTGCCCGCCCCGCGCTTCGACAGCCGCACCGCACGCGCCCAGCTCGCCGCCCGCGCCCGCCTCGAAGCGCGCCACATCTTCAAAAGCCCATCCTTCTTCATCCTGCTCCTGATCGTCTCCGCGCAGGTGTTGCTCGCCCTCTGGTTCGACGAAAACATGTTCGGCGAAGCTTCGTACCCCCGTGCGGCCTTGATCATCCCGCGAATCCACGAAGTGGTCGGCGGGCTGCTCGCCATTATTGCGGTTTTCTACAGCGGCGATCTCGTCTGGCGCGAGCGCGAGCGGCGGGTGCACGAACTCGTCGACGCGTCCCCGCTGCCGACCTGGACCCTCGTCGTTTCCAAGGCTTTGGGCCTCAGCCTCGTTCTTCTCGCCATGCTTTGCGCGATCGTCGGAGTCGCGGGGTTCATGCACTTGATGCGAGGCGACGGCACGTTCGAGCTCGGCCGTTATCTCCTCTGGTACCTGCTCCCCGCCGGCTTCGATGCCGCCCTGATCGCCGTTCTCGCCGTCTTCGTGCAGGCGCTCAGCCCCAACAAATATGCAGGCTGGGCGGCCATGGGCCTGTACCTCGCGGCGCTCGCCTTCGCCGGCAAGTTCGGGCTCGAACACCACCTGTTCGTCTACGGCAGCCTTCCGGCGGTGCCGATCTCGGACATGAACGGCCTCGGCATCCATTGGCAGGCCGCCTGGTGGTTCCGCCTGTTCTGGGCCGCCGCCGCAGCCTTGCTGCTCCTCGCCGCGCACCTCCTCTGGCCGCGCGGCACCGCCGCCGCGTTCCGGCCGCGCCTGCGCCGCGTGCCCGCGCGCCTCAAGGGGTCGGCGGGCCTCTGGGCAGCGGCAGCCACCACCGTCCTGATCCCCGCCGGTGTCTGGATCCTCTACAACACGGTGGTGCTCAACCCGTACCGGACGAGCGCCCAGAGCCAGGCCCGGCTGGCCGAGTACGAGCGGCGTTTCTCGCGCTACCTCGGCCTTTCGCAGCCGACGGTGCGCCACGTCGAACTCGACGTCGCGCTCCATCCCGAAGACATTCGCCTCGAAGCGCGCGGCCGCTACCGGATCGTGAACGAAACGGCGGGATCGATCGCGCAGGTCCACGTCCGCATCCTGGACGAGCGCAGCGTCCTCGAGGCCGTCGATTTTCCGGCTGCCACGCTCGCGCACAACGACGCCGAGTTCGGCTACCGCATCTACCGCCTCGATCGGCCGATGCAGCCCGGCGAGGCGCGCACCGTCGGCTTCACCGTCAGGCGCGAGCAGCGCGGATTCCGCAATTCGGGCGCGGAGGAGCGGCTCGTCGCCAACGGCACCGACCTCCACAATTACGAGCTCGCGCCTCGGATCGGCATGACGCGCCACACCTTCATCGACGATCCCGACGCGCGCCGCGACCACGGCCTCCCCGCCGCGCCGTCGAAGCCACGTCTCGAGGACGTCTCCGCCACGCTCCGGGAGCCCTACGCCCAGGGCCTCATCACCGCCGACATCACCGTCTCGACCTCGGCCGATCAGATCCCGGTGGCGCCCGGCCGGAAGGTCTTCGAACGGGTGGCGGGCGGCCGCCGTACGATCCGCTACGTGTCGGCGGCGCCGATGATGGACTATTTCTCCGTCCAGTCGGGCCGCTTCGCCGTGCGCAGCATCCGTCACCGCGGCGTTGAGCTCGCCGTCTACCATCATCCCGCGCACCATTGGAACGTCGAGCGCATGCTCGCTGCCATGCGCGCCTCGCTCGATCGTTTCAGCGCCGCCTTCGGCCCTTACCAGTTCGAACAAGCGCGCATCGTCGAAAGCCCCGCCTACCGGCAAGGCGGCCAGGCCTTCGCTAACACCATACCTTATTCCGAAACGTTCGGCTTCATGGTCGATTACCGCCGCCCCAATGCGCTGGACGGAGTGACGGCCGCCACCGCGCACGAGCTTTCGCACCAATGGTGGGGCCACCAGGTGCGCGGCGCCGAAATGGAGGGCGACGTCATGCTCGGCGAGACGCTGGCCCAATATTCGGCGATAATGGTGATGCAGCAACTGTCGGGCGACCGCGCCATCCGCCAGTTCCTCGACTTTCAGCTCGATCGCTATCTGAGCGCCCGTCAGACATCCACCGCGGCCGAGCTGCCGCTGGCGCGCGGCGGCGAGCCCCATGTCGTCTACGGCAAAGGGGCGCTCGCCATGTACCTTCTGCGCCTGCGCCTCGGAGAGGAGGCGGTGAACCGTGCGCTGCGCCGCTTCGTCGCCAGGTACCGGTTGGCCGGACCGCCTTATCCGCGCTCGATCGACCTCATCCGCCTGCTGCGGGAGGAGGCGAGGACGCCCGAGCAGCAGGGCCTGATCACGGACCTGTTCGAGCGGGTCACCCTATACGACCTGCGCGCCGACCCACCGGCCGCGGTCCGCCGCGTCGACGGACGCTGGGACGTGACGCTCACCCTGGAGGCGCGAAAATTCCATGTCGATGCGGCGGGCCGTGAGCGCGAGGTTCCTCTCGCCGAACCCATCGAAGTGGGCCTGTTCACAGCCGATCCCGGCAGCGACGATTTCGGCAGGGCCGATGTGCTCGCGCTACAGCTCCGGCCCCGCCGCAGCGGGCGCCAGGTGCTGCGCTTCGTCACGAACCGCCGCCCCACCCATGCGGGCATCGATCCCTACAAGGTCTATGTCGACGGCAACCCCGCCGACAACGTCTCTGCCGCAACGCCGTAACGCGCGGGTGAGGGCAGAGCCCCCATCGATTGCAGGACCCGAAGTGGCTTTTTCATGGTTGGGAGTGGTGGACGCACTAGGGCTCGAACCTAGGACCCGCTGATTAAGAGTCAGCTGCTCTACCAACTGAGCTATGCGTCCATGCCGCCTGGGCAGAGGCGCCACTTAAGGGGGGTCGGCGCGGTTTGCAAGGATTTGCTGCGACGCAGCGGCCCTTCATTTCGGGCGGGCGTTCCGGCGGGTCACGCGGTCGATCGACATCAGCATGCCGAGGCAGATCATGCAGGTCAGCATGGCCGAGCCGCCGTGGGAAATGAGAGGCAGTGGAATACCGACCACGGGGGCAAGGCCCATGATCATCATCAGGTTGATCGCGACGTAGAAGAAGATGGTGAGCGTCAGGCCGGCGGCCGTCAGCCGGTCGAAGCGGTCCTTCGCGTCCATCGAGACCCGCATGCCCCATTGCAGCAGCAGGAAGAGGAGCAGGATGATGACCAGCCCGCCGATCAGGCCCCATTCCTCGGCAATGGCCGGGAAGATGAAGTCGGTATGCGGCTCGGGAAGGAAATCGCCGCTCGCCTGCGTCCCATTGAGGAAGCCGCGTCCCGTGATCCCGCCCGATCCCATCGCGATCTTGGACTGGCTGAGATGGTAGCCGGCGCCGAGCGGATCCTGTTCCGGATCGAGGAAGATCAGCACCCGCTCGCGCTGGTGGGGGAGCATCAGGAACCAGTAGACGAGCGGGATCGCCGCCCCGACGATCAGGCCGCCGCCGATGAAGAGGCGCAGCGGAAGCCCGGCCAGGAACATGATGCAGATTGTGCTGAGCACGATCAGCATGGTGGTGCCGAGATCGGGCTGGAGCAGGATCAGGAGAATGGGCGGGACGAGGATCACCGCAACCGGCCAGATCGCCGAAAAGGCGCGGATCTCGCGCGGCGGGACGTGGGCGTAGAAGCGCGCGAGGCAGAGGACCAGGACGGGCTTCATCAGCTCGGAAGGCTGCAATCGGAGGAAGCCGAGCTCCAGCCAACTTCGCGCGCCGCCGCCGACCGCGCCGATCACCAATGTCGCGATCAGGAGAAGGATGCAGCCCGCATAGCCCAGAAAGGCATAATCGTGGAACGTCTGCGGCCGGAAATAGGAGAGGAACAGGGCCATGGCGAGAAAGACGGAGAAGCGGACCGCGTGAGTGAAGGCATAAGGGTGGAGGCTGCCGCCGGCGACCGAATAAAGCGCGACGACGCCGATCCCGCCGAGCGCGAGAACGATCCAGAGCATGCGCCAGGGAAGCTCGGCGACGGGGGCGGGGACGAAGGCGAGCGCCATCAGCCGGCATCCTCGGGCGGCGGCGCGCCGGCCGCGCGCGACGCTTCCCAGGCGGCGGTGCGGCGCGCCATGCGTTCGGCCATGGTGCCGCCCCACTGCGCTTCGAGCGCGGTCAGGTTCGCCATCGCCCGGTCCTTGTCGTAAAGATAGGTGAGGACGTCCTTGGCGACCGGCGCCGCCGCGCGCGAACCGCCGAGGCCATGCTCGATCACCACGGCGCCGGCGTAGCGCGGCTGCTCGAAGGGCGCGAAGAAGACGAACAGGCCGTGGTCGCGGTAGCGCCAGGCGCCCGACTGGCCGCGCTGCCCGCCGGTGATCCGCCGGACCTGCGCGGTGCCTGTCTTTCCGCACATCTGGATATCCGGGAAGGGGAGGCGGCTCGCACCCGCCGTGCCGGCGCCGTTCACCACTTCCCACATGCCGTGGCGGACCGTCTGGAAATGATCCGGATCGTAGTCGAAATTCTGCGGCGCCGGCCCCTCGCCGCGGATGAGGCGCGGGCGAACCCGTTTCCCCGAAGCAATGCAGGCGGCCATGACGCCGAGCTGGAGCGGATTGAGACTGACGAAGCCCTGGCCGATCGAGGCGTTCAGCGTATCCGACTCGGTCCAGTCCGGCCGCTCGATCGCCTTGGGGCTGCGCTCGAACCGTCGACGCTTCCAGGCGCTGTCGGGGACAGTGCCGAAGCTTTGCGACACCACGGGAAGGTCGAAGCGCTCGCCGAGGCCCAAGGCGCGGGCGATCGGCGCGATGCGGTCGTAGCCGATGCGCCGGCCCATGGCGTAGAAATAGGTGTTGCACGAGCGGGCGATCGCCGTGTGCATGGTCATGCCGCCGTGCCGCCCGAGGCAGCGGAAGAAACGGTTGCCGAGCTGGAACCCGCCCGGGCAGTTCACCCGGTCGTTCGGGTCGATGCCGGCTTCGAGCAAAGCCATGGCGACCATCGGCTTCACCGTGGACCCCGGCGGATAAAGCGAATTCAGTACCTTGTTGCGCAAAGGCTGCCGCTCGTCGGCCGAGAACATCTGCCATTCCGAGCGGGAAATGCCGTCCGAGAAGCTGTTGGGATCGTAGGACGGCATGGACGCCATGCAGATGAGCTCGCCCGTATTGCAGTCCATGACGACGCAGCTTCCGGATTCGTCGCCCAAACGGCGGGCGGCGAAGCTCTGCACGCCGGCGTCGATCGTGGTGTGGAGCGGGTTGCCGGCGACGTCGCGCTGCATTTCCAGCTGCTGAACCAGGCGGCCGCGCGCGGTGACCTGGACGCGGGCCGCGCCGGGCGTTCCGCGCAGCCGTTGTTCCATAACCTTTTCAAGGCCTTCCTTGCCTACCTTGAAACCCGGCGTAATGAGCAGGCGGTTCTTTCCTTCCGCTTCATATTCCTGCCGGTTGGGCGTTCCGACATAGCCGAGCAAGTGACCCACGGCGGGGCCTTCGGGATATTGGCGGGTAAACGCTTCGAGCGGCGCCACGCCGGGAAGCTCGGGAAGCCGCACCGAAAGCGCATAATATTGCTCGCGGCTGATATTCTCGGCGACCGGGACGGGCTGCGACCCTTGGGCGCGGGCGAGCTCCTCGCGGATGCGCTGCACTTCGTCGGGCGGAAGCTGGAGGATGCGCGCCGTTTCGGCGACGACGCGCTCTTCGTCCTCGATCAGGTCCTTGATAAGGTCGACGCGCACCGCGGCCTGGTTGATCGCCATCGGAATGTTGTTGCGGTCGAGGATCAGGCCGCGCCGCGGCGGGATCAGCCGCATGTGGACCCGGTTCTCCTCGGCCATGGTCACGTAGCGCTCGTTCTCGGCGATCGAGATATAGGCCATGCGCCCGGCGAGAAGCGCCGCGATCCCCCATTGGCCGGCGTTCAGCACGAAGGCCCGGCGCGAAAAGGTGAAGGATTGCGTCGTGTCGGTGACGAGGGGGGCGCCGCGGCGTCTCATCGGAGGCGCCACCGGTCGAGGGCGAGGACGAACCGCGCAACGAAGGGATAAGCGAGAATGCCCGCGATCGTTTGCGGCAGGAGAACGGCGAATTCGATCCGGCTTCCCATCAGCGCCGATATCTCCCAGGCGACCGCGGCATGGAACAGGATGGCCGCGGCCGCGATCAGCCAGTCCATCCAATAGTCGCGAAAGCCAAGGCGGCTGTCGACATAGTCGCAGGCGAGAAAGATCAACGTCCAGAGCGCCATGGACTGGCCGATCGGGTGACCGGCGACCAGGTCGTTGAACAGCCCCAGGCCCAAAGCCATGTAGGCCGGCCAGATTTCCGGCCTGAGCAGGCGCCAGGCGATCACCACCAGCAGCGATATCTCGGGAATGAGCGGCGCGCCCGGCACGAACGGGAGAAGCGCAAGAAGGCTTGCCGCCATGGTCGAGCCGGTCGGCACGAAGCGGCGGCGAAGCTCGCGCATTGCGACTTCGCCGGTGGATCCGGCAATGCGGCTCACCGGCGCGGTGCCTCCTGAACGGGCGCCTGCGGACGCTGGAGGGCGGGCTGGTAGTTCGGGCTCTGCTGGCGCGGCGCGGGCGTCTGCGGCGCGGTGGGGCCGCCCGCCGGCGGCGGCGCGGTCACGGTCACCGGCGCCTCCTGCTCCTGCGGGCTGTCGCCGAGATCACCGCCGGGCGCGGCCGCGGGCTGGTACATCGGAAGCACGACGGCGAAGTCGCTCCGTGCCGGGTCCGCGATTGGCCGGGCGATGGCGAGATCGTCGTCCAGCCGGAAGACCTGCGCCACCGGAATGCCCGGCGGAAAGGTGCCGCCGATGCCGGACGTGACGACGAGATCGCCGCGCCGAAAGCGGTTGGGGCCGACCTCCTGCGTCCGGATTGCAATGGTGCCGTCGCCGCGTCCCGTCGCAAGGCCGGGCGTCCCGTCGCGCACCATCCGCACGGGAACGTTGCTGCCGCCGTCGGTGACCAGCAGGACCCGGCTCGCCCAGCGCCCCGTTTCGAGGACTCGCCCGATCAGCCCTTCGGGCGCGCGGACGGGCTGGCCGATCGCGACTCCGGAGCTGGTGCCAGCCGACAGCGTCGCCAACCGGCGGCCGGCCGTCCAGGTCGAGCCGACGATCCGCGCCACCGTGACCTCGTCCTGCGCCTCGGCGGCGACTCCGATGAGCTGGCGGAGGCGCCGGTTCTCGAATTCCAGCGCCTGGGCGCGGACGAGCTGCTGCCGCGCCGCCTCAAGTTCGCGGCTCAGCTCGGCATTTTGCGAGCCGGCGCGCCAGTAGCTGCCAATGCCGTTCCAAAGGTTGCCGAAGAAGGTGCCGACTCCGCTCGCCCCGCGGCTGACCGGCGCCGTCGCATCCAGCGCGGCGCCGCGCACCGCGGCAAAGCCCCTCGGATCGATCGCGGCGACGGCGAGCAGCAGGATGGCGAGCAGGATTCCGGCCACGGCCACGACGTAGCCGATGAACAGTCCATATTGCGCCCTGCGGGAGAAGCCCGGGCGCCGGCTTGACGGCGGCGCCATGTCGCCTTGCTCCTTAAGCCGTGAGGAGGACGCCGCGGAAGATTTCCTCTTCCAGGGCGCGTCCGGTGCCGAGCGCGACGCAGGTCAAGGGATCGTCCGCAACCGTGACCGGCAGGCCGGTTTCGTCGCGGAGAACCTCGTCGAGGCCCTGGAGCAGCGCGCCGCCGCCGGTGAGCACGATGCCCTGGTCGACGATGTCGGCGGCAAGCTCCGGCGCCGTATTCTCGAGCGCGATGCGGACGCCTTCGACGATGGTGCCGACCGGCTCCGAAAGCGCTTCGGCAATCTGGCGCTGGTTGATCGTGATTTCCTTGGGCACGCCGTTGACGAGGTCGCGGCCCTTGATGTGGACGGTGAGGCCGTCCGTGCCGCCGGGCGGCGGCTTGGCGATTCCGACCTGCTTCTTGATCCGCTCCGCCGTCGCTTCGCCGATCAGGAGATTGTGGTTGCGGCGCACATAGGAGGAGATCGCCTCGTCCATCTTGTCGCCGCCGACGCGCACCGAGGTGGTGTAGGCGAGGCCGCGAAGCGACAGCACGGCGACTTCGGTGGTGCCGCCGCCGATGTCGACGACCCTGGAGCCGATCGGCTCGGTGACCGGCATGTCGGCGCCGATCGCCGCGGCCATCGGCTCCTCGATCAGCCAGACCTGCGAGGCGCCGGCGTTGGACGCGGCGTCGCGGATCGCGCGGCGCTCGACGGAGGTGGAGCCCGAAGGCACGCAGATGACGATTTCGGGCCAGCGCGGGAAGCGGCGCTTGCCGTGGACCTTCTGGATGAAGTGCTTGATCATCTGCTCGGCGACGTCGATGTCGGCGATGACGCCGTCGCGAAGCGGACGGATGGCTTCGATCTGGTCCGGAGTCTTGCCCATCATCATCTTGGCATCGTCGCCGACGGCCTTGACTCGCTTCACCCCGTTGATGGTCTCGATCGCCACCACGGACGGCTCATTGAGCACGATGCCGCGGCCGCGCACGTAGACGACCGTATTGGCGGTGCCGAGGTCGATCGCCATGTCGTGCGAGGGAAACTTCAGGAAACTGAAAAGGGACATTCGCAACACTCGCTTCCAGACCGGGGCGGGGCGCCGGAACAATCGGCCGCCCCCCGGATGGGTCTCTATAGATTGCCCCCGCCGCCGGCGCCACAATCTTGCGCCACAATCTTGCTGACGGCACCTCGCGGGACGCCGCCGCTTGGGCTAGGGGTGAAATCATGTCAATAAGACGCCTTCCCGAGCATCTGGTCAATCGCATCGCTGCCGGTGAAGTGGTGGAAAGACCCGCCAGCGCGTTGAAAGAGCTTGTGGAAAACGCGATCGATGCCGGGGCCGCCCGGATCGCCGTCAGCTTGCGCGCCGGCGGCATCGAGCGGATCGAGGTGGCCGATGACGGCTGCGGCATGACGGCCGACGACATGGCGCTCGCGCTCGAGCGGCACGCGACGTCCAAGCTGCCGGACGATGCGATCGAAGCGGTCGGAACCCTGGGCTTTCGCGGCGAGGCGCTGCCGTCCATCGCCAGCGTCGCGCGGCTGTCGATCGAAAGCCGGGTTCGCCCTTCGGCGGGCTCAGGACAGGCGGCGCCCGACGGCTGGTCGCGGGTGGTCGACAACGGCCGTGTGACGGGGGAGGGGCCCGCCGCCCTCCCGCCGGGAACGCGCATCGTCGTCGAGAATCTGTTCGCTTGCGTGCCCGCGCGCCGCAAGTTCCTCCGCTCGGAGCGCTCCGAATATGCGGCCTGCGTGGATGTCGTGAAGCGCCTCGCCATGGCGCGGCCCGACGTGGGCTTCACTCTGGAGCATGAAGGCCGGCGCTCGATCGCGGTGCAGCCCGGGGAGGACGGCCCCGCGCGCGTGGCGGCGCTGACCGATCGCGCGCTCGGCGAAAACAGTGTCGGGCTCGACTATGAGCGCGGTCCGGCGCGGCTCGGCGGGGTGGCGGGCCTGCCGACCTTCAATCGGGGCGTCGCCGATCACCAGTTCCTGTTCGTGAACGGCCGCCCGGTGAAGGACCGGCTGCTGATCGGCGCCGTTCGCGCCGCTTATCAGGATCTGCTTGCCCGCGACCGCCACCCGATCGTCGCCTTGTTCGTCGACATCGCGCGCGAGGAGGTGGACGTGAACGTCCACCCGGCCAAGACGGAGGTGCGCTTTCGCGATCCCGCGGGCATTCGCGGCCTGATCGTCGGCGGCCTGCGCCACGCGCTGGAAGCGGCCGGACACCGCTCGGCCCAGCAGCCCGCCACCTTTTCCGGCTGGAGGCCGGAGCCGGCGCCGATGCGCAGCCCGAGCTTTCCGGCGCCGCAGCCGGGCCAGTCGAGCGTTTTCGAAGAACGCGCCGCCTTTCTTCCCGCCGCGCGCGGCGAAACGGCCTGGGAGAAGCCGCCCGAAGCCGGAACCTTCCCGCTGGGCGTCGCCCGCGGCCAGGTGGCGGCGACCTACATCGTCGCCGAAGCCGAGGATGGGCTGGTGCTCGTCGACCAGCATGCCGCTCATGAGCGCCTCGTCCTCGAGCGCATGCGCAAGGCGGTGGCGAATGGCGGCGTTGCGCGTCAGGCTTTGCTTCTCCCCGAAGTGGTCGAACTGGACGAACCCGCCTGCGACCGGCTCGAGTCCCGCGCGCCGGAGCTGCTCGAAATGGGCCTGGAACTGGAGCGGTTCGGCGCTCGCGCGGTTCTGGTTCGCGCCGCACCGGCTTTGCTCGGCGCCGGCGACGTCAAGGGTCTCGTCACCGATTTGGCCGACGAGCTCGCCGCCTTCGACGAGGCGCTGTCCTTGAAGGAGAAGCTCGACCATGTCGCAGCGACCATGGCCTGCCACGGCTCCGTCCGCGCCGGCCGCATCCTCTCCGTCGCCGAGATGAACGCCCTTCTCCGCGAAATGGAAGTCACGCCGCATTCCGGCCAGTGCAATCACGGCCGGCCGACCTGGGTGAAGCTCGCGCACGGCGACATCGAGAAGTTGTTCGGAAGGAAGTGAGGGGCCGCCTTTGCAGCGGCGGGCAAGATGCCGGTCTCAGTCGGGCCGCCGCTGCCAGTCCTCGGCCAAAAGGGCGAAATAATCGTCGTCTAGCCACTGGCCGTGACAGAAGAAGCTTTGCCTGAAATGGCCTTCGTGCCGGAAGCCGAGGTCGCGCAGCACGGCCTTCGACGCTTCGTTGGGTGAGGCGGCGATGCCGACGAAGCGGTGGATGCCGTGGGCGCGGATGAGGTAGTCGATGAGCGCCGCGACGGCCTCGCGGGCATAGCCCATGCGGTGAAAGGCGGGGCGGATGCGATAGCCGAGCTCGACCTGGCGCTCGCCCGGTATCCAGAAGCCGGCGCCGAGATCGCCGATCAGCGCCCCGTCCTCCCGCCGCTCGATGACGAACTGGTACCAGGGACCGCCGGGGTGGGTCTCGCCCGGGCTTTTGGCCTGCATGTCGGCGATCAGGCCGTGGATGAAGGCGCGATAATCCGGCCGCTCGGGCGTGAAACGGCTCATCTCCGGATCGGCCCAGCTTTCGATCATCGGCTCGAGATCGTCCGGGCGCGGCCTGCGCAGGATCAGCCGCTCGCTTTCGGTGAAGATCACGAGTTCCGGGCCTGGAGCGCCCTCAGCCGCGCGCCGACCGCTTCGATCGGATGCGCCGCGGCTTCGGCGCGGGAGCGAGTGAGGAGGGGATAGCCGGCCTCCGCGTCGGCGACGAGGTCGCTGGTGAAGTGGCCGCTCCGGACTTCCCGCAGGATGCGGCGCATTTCGGTACGCGCATCGGCGTTGATGATCCGCCGGCCGCCCTTCAGCGCACCGAATTCGGCGGTGTTCGAAATCGCCTCGCGCATGCCGGCGATGCCGCGCTCGTAGATGAGATCGGCTATGAGCTTCACCTCGGTAAGGCATTCGAAATAGGCGACTTCCGGTGAAAAGCCTGCTTCGACCAGCGTCTCGAACCCGGCGTGGATCAGCTCGGGAATCGCGCCCCAAAGCACGGCCTGCTCGTTGAACAGGTCCGCTTCGCATTCCTCGGCGAAGCTGGTCTTGAGGATGCCGACGCGGCCGCTGCCGATCGCCGACGCGTAGGAAAGGGCGAGCGCTTCGGCCCCGCCGCTCGCATCCTGAGCGACCGCGAACAGCGCGATGAGCCCGCTGCCCTTGATATAATCGTTCCTGAGCGCCGTTCCCGGACCCTTGGGCGCGACGAGCAGGACGTCGAGGTCGGGCCGCGGGGCGATCAGGCCGAAGTGGATGTTGAGACCGTGTGCGAAGAGGAGAGCGCTCCCTTCGCGGAGGTTGGGCGCGATCTCGTCGCGGTAGATGCGCGCCTGCTGCTCGTCGGCGGCGAGCATGACGAGGAGGTCGGCCTGTCCCGCTACCTCGGCCGCGCTCGCCACGTCGAAGCCGTCCTCCGCCGCCCGGGCACGGCTCTTCGACTCCGCCGGCAGCCCAATTACAACGGTAACGCCGCTGTCGCGTAGGTTGAGCGCTTGGGCGCAGCCCTGGTTGCCATAGCCGATCACGGCCACGCGCCGCCCCTGAACCAGCCTCAGGTCGGCATCTTCATCACGGTAGACGCGCATCGAGATCGGCTAGGGCAAGTTCGGTCCCGGCGCAATCGAGCGGGGCGGTGAAGCGCGGCCAGTCGGCCGGGGCCTGGCGCGAGAACCAGGTATATTGGCGCTTGGCATATTGGCGGGTCGCGATCCGGCCGAGCTCCAGCGTCCTCTCACGCGTGATCTCGCCCCGCAGAAAGCCGGCGATTTCGGCGACGCCGATGGCGCGCATGGCGGGAAAAGCGGGGTCGATCCTTCGCGCAAGAAGAAAGCGAACCTCCGCAAGTCCTTCCTCCGACATCATAATCTCGAAGCGCGCGTTGCAGCGCGCATGGAGCCAATCGCGCGGCGGCAGCAGGATGAGCGGGACGAGCTGGACATGTTCCCCGATCCCGCCGCTTCGCTTCGTCTGCCACGCTGAAAGCGGGCGCCCCGTCGATCGCACCACCTCGAGCGCACGCGCCACGCGAGTCGTGTCGGTGGGCCGAAGCCGCGCTGCCGCCTCAGGATCTTCCTGCGCGAGCAGGGCATGAGCGGCGGAAACGGGCAGCGCCCGGACCTCTTCCCTGATGTCGGGGTCGATTTCCGGGACGGGCGCGATGCCGTCCAGGAGAGTGCGGATGTACATGCCCGTTCCGCCGACGAGGATCGGCAGTCGCCCCGCCTCATGCGCCGCGCCGATTTCGCGCCGCGCCGCCTCTGCCCAGGCGGCGGCCGAAAAGGGCTCCGCCGCGTCGCGAATGCCGTAAAGCCGGTGTGGTACTAGGCGTTCGTGATCCTGAGACGGCCTCGCAGTGACCACAGCCAAGTCCTTGTAAACCTGCGCACTGTCTGCGTTGATGATTTCGCCGCCATGCCTCTCGGCCAACGCAAGCGCGAGTGCCGACTTGCCGCTTGCCGTCGGTCCTGCGATGAGCGCCAAAGGTGGCAGAAAGGGCGGATTCTTGTTCATTGCAAGCGTGATAGCAGCGGATCGACTGGGGCGCGGCGATATTTCCGCGGCCGAGGATGCAGCGCGCGCGGCCGGGCTCGGGCCGCTCGGCAGCGCCTGGATCGAGGACGGGAGTGCGTTCGACCTGTCCCTGTCCGCGCCGTCCGGAGCGGAGCAGGCCTTGCTGACCGCCTTTCCCGCTGCGGACATCGTCGTCCAGCGTGAGGACCATCGCCGCCGCCCTGTTCTCGTCGCGGACATGGATTCCACGATGATCACCGTCGAATGCATCGACGAACTCGCCGATTATGCGGGCCTCAAGGCGGAGATCGCCGAGATCACCGAGCGGGCGATGCGCGGCGAACTCGCGTTCGAAGCGGCCCTTGAAGCGCGTATCGCGCTGCTGAGCGGCCTCAACGAAGAGGCCATCGATCTTTGCCGCGAAGAGCGGGTGCGGATCACTCCCGGTGCCGGCGAGCTGGTGCGCACCATGCGCGCCAACGGCGCCTGGTGTCTTCTCGTCTCGGGCGGCTTCGACCGGTTCGTGACGCGGGTCGCGGCCGAGATCGGCTTCAACGAGTCGCTTTCGAACAGCCTGTGCGTCGCCTACGGGCGCCTCACCGGCGCGGTGGCCCATCCGATCCTCGGTGCTGCCGCCAAAAAGGACGCATTGCTCCGCGCCTGCGCCGCGCGCGGCGTGCCGTTGGAACAGGCGCTCGCCGTTGGCGACGGCGCGAACGACGTTCCAATGCTGGAAGCCGCGGGGCTGGGCGTCGCTTACCATGCGAAGCCCGCCGCGGCCGCCGCTGCCGACGCGCGGATCGTGCACAACGATCTGACGGCCCTGCTTTACGCGCAGGGCTATGCCCGCAAGGACTGGGTCGAGGCCTAGACGGCCGGGCGGCTCATGTCGGCCGCAATGGCCGCAAGAGCGAAGCCCACCGAGCGCTCGC
The DNA here is from genome assembly GCA_036388975.1 of Allosphingosinicella sp. Taxonomy (GTDB): domain Bacteria; phylum Pseudomonadota; class Alphaproteobacteria; order Sphingomonadales; family Sphingomonadaceae; genus Allosphingosinicella. Next base: position 17,182 of record DASVQT010000130.1, read on the forward strand.
CGCATTCAAAGCCGATCGAAACGCCGTCGGCGCCGAACGCACGCACCGTTCCGAAGATCGCGCCCGCGTCGGGATGACGCAGCTCGACCCGCCGGCCGAGGGCAGGGCGCGCGTTGGTTTCGAGGAAAGCTCCGGTCGCCGACACGTCCCGAAGCGCGGCGGGCGCGGGAAGCTCGTCGATGAGGACGCACATCCGGCGCCTGCGCCAGGGCGACGCCATGGCCGACTTGCGTTTCCTCATGTTCAACCGCCCCCGTCCTAACGAACCTCGTTCGAAGCGACTGTAGGGGGGCGGTCGGAAAATTTCGGTTAAGGCGCGACTGGAATGCAGTCATGGCCTGCCGAGCGGGCGGCTGCGCAGACCCGCGCAGCGGCGGCGCGGTCGCCGAGCGGACCCGCCTGGAGGCGCCAAACGGCGCCGGCACGGACGATGTGATGCTGAAGCGCACCCACGGCGGACACGGAGCGCATCGCGCTCCACTGGCGCCGGGCATTGGCTTCATTGCTGAAGGCGCCGAGCTGGACGCGCCAGCGGCCGGTCGCGGCGGCGCGTGCCGGCGCAGGCGCGGCAACGCGCGGAGCCGGAGCAGGGCGCGCAGCCGGCGCCGGTGCCGGCGCCGGGGCGGCGCGCGGCGTTGCGGCGGGCGCGGGAACAGGCGTGCGGGCAATCGGCGGCGGCGCCGTCTGGACACGCGCAATCGGCGGCGGGACCGGCGCCTGCGCGATCCGGACCGGCGTTTCGATCGGCGTACCCGACGCGGTCGCGGGCGCCCGGGCTGCCATGGCCTGCGCCATTTCGGTGCCGCGCGCGCGATCGCCGGCGGACAAATGTGCCTCCATCTGGGTGAGGCTTTGGCGGGCCTGCGGCAGGCCCTGGTCGGCGGCGCGCTTCATCAAGGCGTAGGCGCGCGGCCAATCGGTCGCGACGAGATCGCCGTTGAAGTGAGCGGTGCCGAGATAGTATTGCGCGCGGGGATCTCCCCGCTCGGCGGCGCGCGTCAGCCAGGGAATGGCGCGTTCGCGCTGGTTGTTCTGGAAAAGCGAGAGACCGAGATTCGCCTCGGCCTGGCCGTGGCCCTGCTGGGCGGCTTTTTCGAACCATTCCAGCGCGAGCGGCAGGTTGGCCGGAACCCCGCGTCCGAGCCGGTACGCCTGGCCAAGGTTGAACTGCGCATCCGCGTCGCCGGCGTCGGCGAGCGGGCGCCATTCGCGAATGGCGGCTTCGTGATTACCCGCGCGCCACGCCTCGATGCCGGCGCGCACGTCGGCGAACGCGCTGCCCGAGCCGATCGAAATGGCGGCGGCCGCGGCGCAGCAGAGCGCCAGAGTGCGAGCCTTCGACGTCATGAACCTTCTCCCAGCGGAAAAACTGTCGAGCCTGTGCCTAAACGGGAATGCTTAACGCGCCGTTAGCGGAAACATAGCGCGAAATGCCGCCTCGCGCGCGTGCACGATCCTTTTGCCGAGGCGGGGAGAATCCTTCACTCCCGATCCGCAAATCACCGTTCAAACTCCTTCGCATCGTTAACCAGATTTTAGGTGCCGGCGGCGCAAACCCGTTTCGAGATCGGAACCGAGGGCAAAGTTCATGCGCGTATTGGCACTCTCCTCCCAGAAAGGCGGATCGGGAAAGACGACCCTGTCCGGCCACCTCGCCGTTCAGGCGGAGCGGGCCGGCGCCGGACCCGTCTGTCTCATCGACATCGATCCGCAGGGCTCGCTGGCCGACTGGTGGAATGAGCGCGAGGCGGAGATGCCCGCGTTCGCTCAGACAACGGTCGCGCGGCTCGCCGCCGACCTCGAAGTGCTGCGGGGGCAGGGCTTCAAACTAGCGGTGATCGACACGCCGCCGGCGATCACGCTCGCCATCCAGAGCGTCATCCAGGTCGCCGAGCTGATCGTCATTCCGACCCGGCCGAGCCCGCACGACCTTCGCGCCGTCGGCGCCACGGTCGATCTTTGCGAGCGCGCCGGCAAGCCGCTCATCTTCGTCGTCAATGCGGCGACGCCCAAGGCGAAGATCACCTACGAAGCCGCCGTCGCTCTTTCGCAGCACGGCACGGTGGCACCGGTCACCATCCACCACCGCACCGACTTCGCCGCCTCGATGATCGACGGCCGCACGGTGATGGAGGTCGATCCCAAGGGCAAGTCGGCCCGCGAGGTCGAGGATCTGTGGGTTTATATCGCCGACCGGCTCGAGAAGAATTTCCGCCGCACCGTGTTCACTGCCCCGGGCGGTTTCGCGGGGCACCCCGGCACCACGCGCCCCGCAGGCGGCTTCGGCCGCCGCGTGGTCGGCCAGTAAGGGAGGGCGCCGACATGGTTGAAGCAAAACCTTTCGCATCGCTCTCCTCCGGGCTCCTGGCGAGGAAGGGCGCGGCCAAGCCGGCCATGCGCCCGCAGGCCTTCGGCCACATCGGGGCGAGCCTCGACGACCTTGGCTGGAACGACATGGGCGAGGCCGAAGCCGCCGCCGCCGCTGCCGCCCACGCCTCGCATGCGGCCCATGTCGAGCAGGCGGCGCCGGAGCATGTTCCAAGCTCGATCGCGGGTCTAACGCCCGCGCCGCGGCCCGCCGCCGAGCCGGCGCCGGTTCACGTGCAGCAGCGCGCGATTGCGGACGGACTGGGGGCCGAAGCGGAAGAGGCTTCTGCCGTCGCCGACGCACCGTCGGCAGCGCCGGCGCCGGTCGTTTCCATGCCGCGCCGCCGCGCGATGGCAGCCCGCGACAAGGCGGCGTTCACCCTTCGCCTCGATCCCGACCGGCACTTCCGCCTGCGTCTCGCCTGTGCCGTCTCCGGCCGCTCGGCGCAGCAGATCGTGACCGGCGCGCTCGACGAGATCCTGAAGACCTACCCTGAAATCGACGCTCTGGCAGGGCAATTGCCCCCCGTCCGGGCGCGCAGCTGAGAAGCGGAGTCGACGAGATGACACGATTCGCGACCAAGTTCGCAGCCTCGACGATGGTGATCGCCGTCGCCATGGTCGGCTGCCAGGCGGATATGCTGACCAGCGCCGCCACGGCGTCCACCGCCGAGCGCAGCGCCGGCCAGGCAAACCGCTTTGCCGAGAATGCACGCACCGCCGCTCAGCGGGGTGAATATGCAGACGCGCTCCGCCTCGCCGAACGTGCGGTCGAACTCGCTCCGAGAGACGCGGGTTACCGGATGCTTCTTGCGGACATTTACCTCAAGAACGGGCGATTCCGTTCGGCCGAGACGAGCTATGCGGACGTGATCGAGATCGACCCGGGCAATGTCCGCGCCGGCCTCAGCGTCGCCTTGACCCAGATCGCGCAAGGGCGCAGCGGCGACGCGCTGGTGAGCCTCGAAGAGGTGCAGGACCGCGCGCCCGCCGCCGACGTCGGCCTCGCCTTCGCCCTTGCCGGCCAGCCGCAGCGCGCGATCGCGCTGCTCGAGCCCGCCGCCCGCGAAGCCGATGCCAACGGCCGCACCCGCCAGAACCTCGCCCTTGCCTATGCGATGGCCGGCGACTGGACCCGCGCCCGCACCGTGGCCGCCCAGGACGTCTCGCCCGCCGAGCTCAACGCCCGCCTCCGCCATTGGGCAACGATGGCGACTCCGTCCGGCCAGTCCGCGGCCGTTGCCACCCTTCTGGGCGTGACCCCCGTCGAGGATGCGGGCCAACCCGTCCGCCTGGCGCTGAACGCCGCGGCGCCGCCCGTCGCTTACGCCCAGGCCGCGCCGACACCGGCTCCCGCGCCCGCCCCGGCTGACCAGGACGCCTTCGCCCAGGCGGAAGCCCCGGCGCCGGTCGCCCTCGCCGCCGCCATTCCCGCTCCCGCTCCGGAGCCCGAAGCGGGAGCGGTCGAAGAGGTGATCCGCTACGCCGAAGCCCCGGTGGTCGTCGCGCCGGCGCCTGCCGCGCCCGCGCCGGTCGTTGCCGCCGCGCCGATCCGCTTCGCCGCCGCGCCCGCCCCGGCGCCCGCGCCCGCGCCCGCAGCAGCGCCGGCCGGCAATTGGTGGCCCGCTCCGGCCGCAGTCGCAGTGGCCGCGCCGGCACCGGCGCCCGCGCCGGCCCCGGCCCCTGTGCAGTTCGCCGCGGCCGAGCCGGTGGAGGCGCCCGTCCACGCGGCTGCGGCCGAGGAAGCGCCCGCGCCGGCCGCCGTTGCCGCCATTCTTTCGGCGCCGTCGCCGGTTCTCGCCCGCACGGTCGCCCCGGCGCTCACCGCCCGGCCCGTGTACCGCCAAGCGCCGGTGAACCGCGCCGCCGCCGTTACCGGGCGCCTGCCGCGCAGCGCCGCGGCATCGGTCGCGACCGGCAGCTTCGTGGTCCAGCTCGGCGCCTTTGCCGACGCCGCCAATGCCGAGCGCGCGTGGAACACGGCGCAAAGCCGCTACGGCGTTTCGCGCGGCCAGATGCGCACCGCCTCCGTCTCCATGGGCGGCCGCCAGCTCACCCGCGTTTCGATCGCCGGCTTCGGCAATCGCGCCGAAGCGGTGCGGCTCTGCTCCTCTATTCAGTCCCAGGGCGGGAGCTGCTTCGTGCGCGGCACCGCGGGCGACGTTCCGAACGTCCGCTGGGCATCGCGCGCCGGCACCGCCCGCCGCGCCTAAGGGTTCCCTGAGGGGCGGCCGAAGTCACGCTCGGCCGCCCCGTTCCTCCACCATCGCTTCGAGCAGATCGAGCAGCGGCCGCTGGCTCGCCAATATCTTGACGCGGGCTTCGGCGATCGTGAACCAGGCGGCCCGGTCCACCTCGGGATAGGATTGAGATCGACCGCTCCGCGGCGGCCATTCGACGGTGAAGTGGTTGCTGACGATCGCGCCGGCGTCGAGATCGCCCTCCGCCGCAAAGGCTTCGACATATTTGCCGCCCTTCTGACGGATGCGGCCGAGGGGGGTGAGCGGCCCTTCGAACGGCGTGCCGAGTTCTTCTGCAAACTCGCGCCGCGCCGCGGCTTCGGCATCCTCGCCCGGTCCGATGAGACCCTTGGGAATGGCCCAGGCGCCGTCGTCCTTGTTGGCCCAGAATGGGCCGCCGAAATGGCCGAGCAGCACGTCCAGCCCGCCGCCGCGCCGGCGGTACATGAGGATGCCGGCGCTTTCCTGCGGCACGTTTCTCAGGCTTCGAGCTGGGTGAAGCGGACCGGCATGACCTCGCGCACGGAGACCGATCCGTCCGCCGCTTTTTCGACGACGCTCAATTGCTGGACGTCCTTGGGCCCGAGCGGGATCACCATGCGGCCCCCGGGCGCGAGCTGATCGAGCAAGGCTCGCGGCGCATCCTTCGCCGCCGCGGTGACGAGAATGCGGTCGAACGGCGCATGTTCGGCCCAGCCGCGGGATCCGTCGCCGACGCGGAGGTGAATGCCCTCATAGCCCAGGGTCGAAAGGCGTAGCCCGGCCTCGCTGGCGAATTCCTCGACGATCTCGACCGTCCAAAGACGCGCGCCAAGTTCGGCCAGGACGGCCGCCTGGTAGCCGAAGCCGGTGCCGACCTCGAGCACCCGGTCGCCGCGCTCGACGGAAAGCAGATCGATCATCAGCGCGCCGATGAAGGGCTGCGACACCGTCTTGTCGAAGCCGATCGGGAGCGGCGTGTCCTGGTAGGCGGCAATGGCGAGCTGGCCGGGCACGAACAGGTGGCGCGGCACCCGAAGCAGCGCGGTCTGAAGGGCGCGATCCGGCTCGTCCTTGCCGATCTCCTCGCTGGCGAGATCGAAATGGAGACCGATCACCTCGACCATGTGGCGCCTGAGCACCGCGAGATGTTGTTCGGTCATGGGTTTCATCGGGTCGTCTCCAGCGGCGGCCGGCCTCCAGTAGCGCCGAAGCAGGGCCGCGCGTATTACATAGGTGAGCGGCGGCGCCCGACCAGCCGCGAGAAGGGGGAGAGACATGGATTATATGCTGATGCCGCTCAGGCGCTACGCCGACTTTTCGGGGAGGTCCCGCCGCAAGGAATATTGGATGTTCACCCTGCTGATCATCCTGGTCGAGATCGTGCTGTTCGGCTGGATCATGGCCGCCGCCTTCGGATCGAACGGCGGCATGACGGCGATGGTCGCGGTGCCGTTCGCGATCGTCATGATTCTCGGGCTGGCGATCGTCGTCCCGTCGCTGGCCGTCACCGTCCGGCGGCTCCATGACATCGACAAGTCGGGCTGGCATTATTTCCTCGCCTTCATCCCGATCGTCGGCCCCATCGTGCTGCTCGTCTTCCTGTGCATGGAGGGTACGCCCGGTCCGAACCGCTACGGCCCCGATCCCAAGGCGGACGAGCGAGGCTGAGGCGCGCCGGGCCGGTTGCGGCCCGGCAAGCGGCGCGGGAGGGGAGGGGAGCGTTGCCCCGGTGGCGGAATTGGTAGACGCGCTCGACTCAAAATCGAGTTCCGCAAGGAGTGCCGGTTCGATTCCGGCCGGGGGCACCAACGCTTCGAGCGCCGGCCGCGCTATGCGTTGATGTTCGCATAGCCGACAAGGAGAAGGACGGCTCCGACGGGCGGCGCGAGCAGCAGCAAAGCGTGCACCCGCCGGCGCGACCCGTAGATCAGCAGCAGCAGCCACGCCGCGGCGAATGCGGGCATCAGGCAGGTGATGTAATAGAAGCCGAAGGTCGCGGTCGACCAGCGCGTCGAACCTTCACCAACGAACGCCCCGACGGCAGCCAGGAAGAAGCCCGCGAGGATGTAGCGGTTCGCCGAGTAGAAAGGGCGCGGATCCGGTTCCGTCAACGCGGGTGGGTGCAGCTCTTCCAAACGCGACCAGGCATAGAAGATCGCTGAAGCACAAGCGGCGCAGGTCGCCGCCCATTCGGCCGCCCCGTACGGAGAAGCCCCGAGTGCGAGGATCGCGATGAAGACGGCGACGTAAGCGGCCGCCGGTGCCACAAGGCACCAAAGCCAAAGACGGCTTCGGATCGACTCCCGGCGCTTCGTGGCCACGAACGAAGCGGCGGCGAGGCCCGGTAAGCCGCAGACGAGCGTGGCGAGCGCAAGCGGGGCGGCGTTGGACGGATGTTCGAGCCAGGGCACCCAGCTGACGCAGGCCACGAAGATGCCGCAAGCCCAGGAGCCGCCGATCCTGGACGTCCACAAGGCATCACTTTCGATCGCCGCCATGCCGCCGACTTCTGGCAGCCAAAAGCTGTCGATCGATAAACGCCGCCGTCGCCCGAGGGCCGGGGCGCTTCAGACCCCGGTCGAATCCTCGCTTGGTATCGGCGCGCCGAGCGCTTTGGCGACGCGGGCGACTTCCTCGTCGCTCGGCGGCTCCGGCAGCTCCTCGCCGGCGCCGCGGGCATCGTCCGGAAGGCCGTGCGCGGTCCCCGCGATCGGCTCGTTCACCGCACGCTCGTTCGGACCCGTCGAAATCTTCGCCCTGTCCTCGGCCATGTCGTCTTCGCTCCTGATCGTTCGAAGATCAAAAGAGTGGCGCGCCGCAAGGGTTCCCGCTGGTCTAGTTGCGGGGCGGCGGGGCCGGCGCCGGCTCCACGCGATAGCGGAACCGGCGCCCTTCGAGAAAGGCGTGGCACTGGGTGCGCAAAGCGGACCGCTCCGGTGCGCTGAGGCCCCTTCGCCGGCCGCGGCGCTCGAGCGATGCGACGGGATCGGCGTCGCTTATCGCAGCCTCGCAATCCTCGCGCGCGGCACCCCAAGGGTGTCCGCCCGCCAAACGCGCGGCGAGCGACCGGACTTCGTCTTCGGCCATTTCCGCGATCTGCCGGTCTACGTCCCGGTTGGGATTGCCCGCCATGGTCTCGAAGCGGGCATGATTGTCGCGCACGAAGGCGGCATAAGCGCGAAGCGCGTCCGGATCCTCTTCCGGGTCGCCCGGCCGGGCCAAAGCCGCAGCGATCCTGTCGGCGCCCCGGTCGATCTCCCGCCGGCGCTCCGCGGCGCGCAACGCGGCGAGTCCCCGTTCAGGCGGCGCATTCGATCTCTGGCGCAGCGTGAGACGGCGGGCGCAAAGAGGTTGGCCGGTCACGTCGATCGTGAAGGAAAGGTCCCCGCGCTTCAGCTCCATCTCCCAAAGCGGAGGGCCGTGGCTCAGGGTCAAAGGCTGCGGCACGCCGCGCCGCCACCCCCGCCTCACGGCCTCATCGGCGATCCGCGCGGGCGCAAGACAGGTCGGATCCGCCGCAACGGGCGGCTCTGCGCCATACAAGGTCACATCGAGGGTCATTTCGCCGCGTATGCGCGGATCGATCCGGACGGGACGGGCCGTGCCGCGCAGATGGTGGCGGCGACCGGCCACGCCCGGCCCAAAGCTTTCGCGCAGGCTCAGCAGCATCCGCCATTCCGCGCCTCCGGACGCGGCGCGAAGCAGGACGAGATAATTGGCGTTCCAAGGATCGGCGAAGCTCGCATCGAGCCGGGGAAGCGCGAACGCCCGTTCCACCGCCTCGGCAGCGAGGCCGGGCGAGCGAAGGTTCAGGAGGCCGATCAAGCGGGCGGTGAGCGCCGGCCCGTCATAGGTGCAATGGTATTCGGCAGCGCCGCTGCTGCTCGCCGCCGCTACGCAAAGCGGCGCAGCGACCGGTGCCGCGGCTGCCTGCGATCCGGCGTCCGCAGGGCCTGCGGATGCGAGGCCCACAACCAAGGGCAGCAGGAACGTGCGGAGCGTCACGGCCGAAGACTATCAGCCCCGCTGCTCCGCCGGAAGCCGCTTAGCGCTGCGCCACCGGCACGTAGTCGCGCTGCGCTTCGCCGACGTAGAGCTGGCGGGGGCGGCCGATCTTCTGGTCGGGATCGGAGATCATCTCGTTCCACTGCGCCACCCAGCCGACCGTGCGGGCGAGGGCGAAAAGGGCGGTGAACATGGAGGTCGGGAAGCCGATCGCCGAGAGGATCACGCCCGAATAGAAATCGACGTTCGGGTAGAGCTTCTTTTCGACGAAATAATCGTCGGACAGCGCGATCTGCTCGAGCTCGCGGGCAACGTCGAAGATCGGATCGGTGACGCCGAGCTCCTTCAGCACCGCTTCCGCCGTCGCCTTCATCACCTTCGCGCGCGGATCGAAATTCTTGTACACGCGGTGGCCGAAGCCCATCAGCCGGAAGGGATCGTCCTTGTCCTTGGCGCGGGCGATATATTCGGGAATCCGCTCCGGACGGCCGATCTCGCGCAGCATGTTCAACGCCGCTTCGTTGGCGCCGCCATGCGCCGGACCCCAGAGGCAGGCGATGCCGGCCGCGATGCAGGCGAAGGGGTTGGCGCCCGACGAGCCGGCGAGGCGCACCGTGGAGGTCGAGGCGTTCTGCTCGTGATCGGCGTGGAGGATGAAGATCTTGCGCATCGCCGATTCGACGACCGGATTCACTTCATAGGGCTCGGCCGGAACGCCGAAGGTCATGCGCAGGAAGTTGCCGGTGTATGTGAGGCTGTTCTGCGGATACACGAACGGCTGTCCGATCGAATATTTGTAGGCCATCGCCGCGATGGTCGGCATCTTGGCGATCAAACGATGCGAGGCGATCATCCGCTGCACCGGATCGGTGATGTCGGTCGAATCGTGATAAAAAGCCGAAAGCGCGCCGACGACGCCGCACATGATTGCCATCGGGTGTGCGTCGCGCCGGAAGCCGCGGTAGAAGGTCGAAAGCTGCTCGTGCAGCATGGTGTGGCGCGAAATGGTGTAGCTGAACTTCTCCAGCTCGTCCTGCTTCGGGAGCTCGCCGTTCAGGAGCAGGTAGGCGACCTCCATGAAGCTCGAATTCTCGGCGAGCTGGTCGATCGGATAGCCACGGTGGAGCAAGATGCCCTGGTCGCCGTCGATATAGGTGATGCGCGACTGGCAGGAGGCCGTCGACGTGAAACCCGGATCGTAGGTGAAGACGTCGGCCTGGCCGTACAATTTGCGGATGTCGACGACGTCGGGGCCGACGGTGCCGGTCAGCACGTCGTATCCGTAATCCTTGCCGCCGATGTTGAGGTTGGCCTGATCCGCCATTCTATCGCTCCTTTACCTGGTCCGCGATGCGCCCGAGGCTTTCCTCGCGGCCCAGCAGTACCAGCACATCGAAAATGCCCGGCGACGTCGCCCGTCCGGTCAGCGCCGCCCGCAAAGGCTGCGCGACCTGCCCGAGCTTCACGCCTTCGGCCTCGGCCACCTCTCTCACGGCCTGCTCCGTTTTCTCCGCGGTCCATTCCGGCAGCCCTGAAAGCTGACGGTGGACGCGGGCGAGCAGGTCCGCTGCCGGGCCTCCTAGCAGCGCGGACGCCTTCTCGTCCATGTCCAGCGGGCGGGCCTTGAACAGGAAGGTGGCGCCCTCCGCCAGCTCGTTCAAGCTCTTCGCGCGGGGCTTGAGCTCCGCCATGGCGGCGGTCAGCAGCGCGATCTCGTCGGTTTCGAGGCTGCGGCCGATCAAGGGCGCGATCCGCCCGGCGACGAGGCCGGCAAGGCGACCGTCGGACGCTTCGCGAATGTAATGGCCGTTGAGATTCTCCAGCTTCTTCATGTCGAAGCGGGACGGGGAGCGGCCGACGCCGTTCAGATCGAACAGTTCGATCGCGCGCTCGCGGCCGATCGTCTCCTCGTCGCCATGGCCCCAGCCGAGGCGGAGGAGATAATTGGCGACCGCTTCGGGGAGGAAGCCCAGTTCGTCATAGTCCATGACGCCGGTCGCGCCGTGGCGCTTGGACATCTTGGCGCCGTCCTGACCGTGAATGAGCGGCACGTGGGCGTAGACGGGCTCGGGCCAGTTCATCGCCTTGATGATGGCGAGCTGGCGGAAGGCGTTGTTGAGGTGGTCGTCGCCGCGGATGACGTGGGTGACGCCCATGTCGTGATCGTCCACGACGACCGCGAGCATGTAGGTCGGCGTTCCGTCGGAGCGGAGCAGGACGAAGTCGTCCAGTTCGGCATTCTGGACCGTGACCCGGCCCTGGACCCGGTCCTCGATTACCGTTTCGCCTTCGCGCGGCGCCTTGAGGCGGACGACATACCCGCCTTCGCCCTCGTGAGTCGCGTCCCGCCACTTGCTGTCGGTGCGGAACGGGCGCCGTTCGGCCTGCGCCGCGGCGCGCTGGGCGGCCAGCTCGTCCTGGGTCATCCAGCAGCGATAGGCATGGCCGCGGGCGAGCATTTCGTGTGCGACCTCGGCATGGCGGACGGCGAATTGCGACTGGTAATATTCCGGCCCGTCCCAATCCAGCTCGAGCCAGCGCATGCCTTCCAGGATGGCGTCGATCGCCGGGCCGGTGGAGCGCGCCTTGTCCGTATCCTCGATGCGCAGGAGGAACCTGCCGCCGTGATGGCGCGCGAACAGCCAGTTGAAAAGGGCGGTGCGCGCGCCCCCGATGTGGAGGAAGCCCGTGGGCGAGGGCGCGAAACGGGTGACGACCGTGTTTCCGCTCACGCGGCGATTCTCCGATGGAAAGGTCCGGCTGGACCGGGGATGCGCGCCCCTAGCATAGGCCTTCGTGCGCGCGGAAGGGGCGGAAGGGCGGTCACGGCGCGGGGGCCGGGTTCGCGACGCACTGGGCGGCGCGGAGCGTCGTGCCGGGCGGACAATCTTCCTGCCGTTCGACCGGGCGGGGCGGGGGTGGCGGGGGCGGCGGCGCTTCGGTGCCGGGAAGGGACTCGCCGGGCAGGATTCGCAGATGGTCCGGCTCGGGCGGAGGACGTTCCCGCTCCACCGCCATGGCGTGGGCCACGGCGAGCAGGGGGAAGAAGACCAGCGCGCCCCAGAGCAGCCGCGCCCGGCGGCGCCGGAAATCGGGCGCCCGAACCCAGCGGAACTGCGCGAACAGGACGATCGGAAGCGCGAGCAGGGCGACGAGCAGGATCACGGCGGACAGGGTCATCGGGGTGTGAACGTCCTCGGCGCGGTTGCGGTCCGTGCGGCGCCCGCTGGGGGTTTGGACCTATCATTGCGCTGGCGGCTGCGTTCGGGGAGCATCGCCATATGGCGAGCCGCACCTCCGCCGTTTCCGCTCCCCTGTTCGGCGTGGCCGAACGGGCGCGCGGGCGGCTGGCTCGCCTGCCCGGCGCGCTCGAAGCGATTGCCGACGCGGAGCGGGACCAGCTTCCTCTCTGGCTTCCCGTCGGGATGATCGTCGGCATTTCGGCCTGGTTCTTCATCGGAAGCGCGGCGGGGTGGACCGCCTTTTTGTGCGTTGCGGGCGCGGCCGCGCTGGGGCTCGCCGCCGGTGCGGGGCGGACTCGGTGGGGGAGGGCGCTCGCGATCTTCGCGCTGGCCGCGGTGTTCGGCTGCGCCAACATCTGGTGGAAAGCGGAGCGGGTCGCGGCGCCGCGGCTCGAGCGGGAGCGGCTCGCCACGTTCGACGCGGAGATCGAGCGCTTCCAGCGGCTGCCGGCGCGGGAAGCCGTCCGGCTCGTGCTCAAGACGGAAGGCGGCGCGCTGCCGCCGCGCATCCGCGTCAATGTCGACCAAGAGGATGCGAGCGCCGCGCTCATACCCGGCGCGCGCGTGCGCGTGCGGGCCTGGCTGATGCCGCCGGCACCCGCCGCAGTGCCGGGCGCCTACGATTTTGCGCGCGCCGCCTGGTTTCAGGGGATCGGCGCGACGGGGCGCGCGCTCGACATCGAAGTGATCGCGCCGCCGGCCGCGCAAAGCTGGTCCGCCAGGCTCTCGATCTGGCGCCAGGATCTGGCCGATCACGTCCGCGCCCGCCTTCCCGGCGCGGAAGGGGGCATCGCCGCCGCGCTCGCCACAGGCGACCAGGGCGGCATTCCGGAGGAGGACGCCGAAGCCATGCGCCGCTCGGGGCTCGCCCACCTGCTGTCGGTGAGCGGGCTCCACCTCACCGCCGTGGTCGGCGCGGTGATGCTGCTGACGCTGAAGCTGCTTGCGCTCAGCCCGCGCCTGGCGCTCCAGCTGCGCCTGGTCCTGGTCGCCGCGGCCATCGGCGCCGTCGCGGGAGTCGCCTACACGCTCCTGACCGGCGCGGAGGTGCCGACGGTGCGCGCCTGCATCGCAGCCCTGCTTGTTCTGCTGGGGCTCGCGCTCGGCCGCGACGCCGTTACCCTGCGCCTGCTCGCGGTCGGCGCGCTGGTGGTCCTCGTCCTCTGGCCCGAGACCTTGCCCGGCCCGAGCTTCCAGCTCAGCTTCGCCGCGATCATGGCGATCGTCGCCCTTCACGAGCATCCCCGCGTCCAGGCGTTGCTCTCCCGCCGCGACGAGCCCTTATACGCCAAGGGCGGCCGCTTCCTGCTCGGCCTCGTTCTGACCGGGCTGGCGGTGGAGATTGCGCTCACGCCGATCGCCCTCTTCCACTTCCACCGCGCCGGCCTTTACGGCGCGCTCGCCAACATCGTCGCCATTCCGCTGACCACGTTCGTCGTCATGCCGCTGGAAGCGCTGGCCCTGCTGTTCGACATTGTCGGCCTCGGCGCGCCATTCTGGTGGCTCGCGGGCCAGGCCTTGTCCCTGCTCCTCGCGCTGGCCCACGGCGCAGCGAACGCGCCGGGCGCCGTCGCCATGCTCCCGACCATGCCGGTCGCCGCCTTTGCCCTGCTCGTCGCGGGCGGCCTCTGGATCTGCCTCTGGCGCACGAAGCTGCGGCGCTTCGGCCTCGTTCCGGCCGCGCTCGGCGCGCTCATGGCCGTGACGGCGCCCGCGCCCGACCTCCTCGTCACCGGCGACGGCCGGCATCTCGCGCTCAGGACCGAGGACGGCCGCCTCGCCATATTGCGCGGCCGGGCGGGCGACTACGTCCGCTCCCTCCTTTCGGAGAATAGCGGACGGGAGGCCGAATTCCTCGAAGTGGAGCAGCTCCGCCAAGCCGCGTGCAGCGCCGACCTTTGCGCGGTGAACGTCGCGCGCGGCGGGCGGACCTGGCGGCTGCTCGCGACCCGGACCGACCGGTTCGTCGACGCGGCGGCCTTTGCGAGGGCCTGCGCCGCCGCGGACATCGTGGTCAGCGACCGCCGCCTGCCGCGAAGCTGCCAACCGCGCTGGCTCAAGGCCGACCGCCACTTACTGAGTGCAACGGGCGGCCTCGCCTTGCGGTTCGGGGCGGACCCTGAGGTCGAGACGGTGGCCGCGTCGGTCGGCGACCATCCCTGGCGAAGCGCGCCCTTGCCCGCCGACCCCGGCCGGCGCTAGCGGGAGCGGCATGCCGATCCGCCTCATCTGTCTCGATGCCGACGATACGCTCTGGCATAATGAAAGCTTCTTTCGCGCGACGTTCGGCCGCTTCGCCGAACTGCTGCGCGACCATGAAGACGCGGAACCGCTGCAGCGCAGGCTCGACGAGATCGAGCATCGCAACTTCGGCGCCTATGGCTACGGCGCGAAGGGCTTCATCCTCTCCATGCTGGAAACGGCGTTCGAAGTTGCGGGCGACGCCCTGCCGTCGGCGACGGTCAGGGCGATCCTTGCGCTCGGGCGCGAAATGCTGGCGCACCCGATCGAGCCGCTGCCCGGCGTTAATGAAGCGCTTCCCGCCCTGTCGGAGCGCGCGCCGCTGGTTCTCGTCACCAAGGGCGATCTCCACCATCAGGAAGCCAAGCTCGCCGCGTCCGGCTTCGGGGCGTGGTTTACGGGGGTGGAGATCGT
>DASVQT010000131.1:0-3478 GCA_036388975.1 Allosphingosinicella sp.
CCCCGCGAGCGAAGCTCGGGGGGAGGGGGACCACCCGAAGGGTGGTGGAGGGGTAATTGGCGCGGACTCGTCACGTCCGAGCCAGCTACCCCTCCACCATGCTGCGCATGGTCCCCCTCCCCATCTGCCGATGGGGAGGAACCCGCTCGCCCGCACCGTCCGGCCCCTCGCGGTCGCCCAGGCGGCCCTCGCGATCTTCTCCTTCCTGGCCCTGATCCAGCTCTTCCTGCGCACCGATCTGTCCGTGAAGCTGGTCGCCGCGAACAGCCATTCCATGAAGCCGTGGATCTACAAGTTCGCCGGCGCCTGGGGGAACCACGAAGGCTCCATGCTGCTCTGGGTGACGGTGCTCGCCTTCGCCGGCGCGCTCGTCGCCTTGTTCGAGCGGCGGCTGCACGAGCGCACCTTGATCGCGACGCTCGCCGCGCAGGCGGCGATCGGCATCGGCTTCTACGCCTTTCTGCTCTTCGCCTCGAACCCGTTCGAGCGCCTGTCGCCGTCGCCGCCCGAAGGCAACGGCCTCAACCCGCTCCTTCAGGACCCCGGTCTCGCCTTCCACCCGCCGACTCTTTATTTCGGCTATGTCGGCATTTCGGTCGCCTTCTCCTTCGCCGTCGGCGCCCTGGTGACTCGCGACGTCGGTCCGGTCTTCGCCCGCGCGATGCGGCCGTGGATCCTCGCCGCCTGGATCTTCCTCACCATCGGCATCACCGCAGGTTCCTATTGGGCTTATTACGAGCTCGGCTGGGGCGGCTGGTGGTTCTGGGATCCGGTCGAGAACGCCTCGCTCATGCCCTGGCTCGCGGCGACGGCCCTGCTCCATTCGGTGACGGTGCTCGCGACTCGCGGCGCGCTTCGGGCGTGGACGATCATGCTCGCCGTGGTCGCCTTCTCCATGTCGATGATCGGCACCTTTCTGGTCCGCTCCGGCATCCTCACCAGCGTCCATGCCTTTGCCGTCGATCCCCAGCGCGGCGCCTTCATCCTGATCCTGCTCGCCCTCTACATCGGCGGCGCGCTGCTCCTCTACGGCCTTCGCGTCCACACCGTGCGCGAAGGCTCGACCTTCGAGCTGGTGAGCCGCGAAGGGTCGCTCGTCGCGAACAATCTCTTCCTGTCGATCATCCTCGGCCTGGTGCTGATCGGGACCCTCTACCCGCTGGTCACCGAAGCGTTCGGCCAGAAGATCTCGGTCGGCCCGCCTTATTTCAACCTCGTCACCGGGCCGGTCGCGCTTCTTCTCGTCATCGTCATGGCGGCGGGTCCGCTGCTGCGCTGGCGGCGCGACAAGGCTTTCGAGCTCCTGAAGCGCATGGCCCTGCCGGTGCTGCTCAGCGCCGCCGCCTTGTTCCTCGCGGTCCTGCTCGCGCCGGGCATGCGCATCCTGCCGCTGCTCGGCCTCGTGCTCGCCGTCGGCGTCGGGGCGGCGAGCCTGGCGCCGCTCTGGAAGCGCAATCTGCGCCGCACCCCGCTCTTCGTCTGGGGCATGGTGATCTCGCATCTCGGCATCGCGGTCAGCCTCGCAGGCATGGCCTGCGAAAGCGCGTTTACGCAGGAGCGGCTGATCGCGCTCCGCCCCGGCCAGGCGACGAGCGTCGGACCCTTTCAAATCCGCTTCGACCGGGTGCATCCGGTCGCCGGCCCGAACTGGACGGCGATCGAGGCGCAGCTCACCGTCCGCCGGGGCGCAAGCGGCGCGCCCTTCGTCCTCACCCCCCAGGCGCGCATGTTCTCGACGCCGCCCAACCCGACCAGCGAAGCCGACATCGCCACCATGTGGAACGGCCAGCTCTACACGGTGCTCGGCGAGGATGATCCGCAGGGGCGCTGGCAGCTTCGCCTCTGGTGGAAGCCGTTCGTGACCCTGATCTGGCTCGGCGGCGCCCTGGTGGCGCTCGGCGGCCTGCTCGCCTTGGTCGGCCGCGTCTGGCGTGAGCGCAGGTCCAGGCTCGGCGTCGACGAGGAGGCCTACGCATGAAGCGCCTCGTCCTCTGGGTTCCGCTCCTCGTCTTCATCCTCTTCATCGGCCTCGCCGCCGCTTATCTGCGCGCGCCTTCGGACCGGCAGATCCGCTCCCAGCTCATCGGCAAGACGCTCCCGGCCTTCGCGCTGCCCGCGGCCTTCCCCGGCCGCCCGAGCGTGGAGCGGGCGAGCTTCACCGCCGGCGCGCCGCGCGTCCTGAACGTCTTCGCCAGCTGGTGCGTCCCCTGCATCGCCGAAGCCCCGCACCTCGAAGCGCTCGCCCGCCGCGGCGTTCCGATCGACGCCGTCGCGATCCGCGACCGGCCGGAGGACATCGCCATGTTCCTGTCGCGCTACGGCGATCCCTATCGCGGCATCGGCCTCGACGCCGACAGCCGCGTCCAGCTTTCGCTCGGCTCCTCCGGCGTCCCCGAGACCTTCGTCATCGACGGCCGCGGCATCATCCGCCATCAGCATATCGGCCCGATTGACGAAACCAATTCGGCGGAAATCTACGCCGCCTGGGAGAGGGCGCGATGAGGGCAATCGTCGCCGCCTTCGCGCTCGCCGCCGCGGCGCCCGCCTTTGCCCAGTCCACCATGCCGCCGGCGGCCTATGCCGACACCCCGCTTTCCGATCCGCGCAAGGAGGCCGAGGCCAAGGCGCTGATGGACACGCTGCGCTGCATCGTCTGCCAGGGCCAGGCGATCGGCGATTCCAACGCCGACATGGCCGGCGACATGCGCGCCCTCGTCCGCCGCCGCATCGAGGCGGGGGAACGGCCGGAGGACATACGCCGCTGGCTGATCGAGCGCTACGGCGCCTGGGTGAGCTACCAGCCCCCGGTCGAGCCCGCCACCTGGCCGCTCTGGGCGGCGCCGTTCATACTGCTCCTCGCCGGCCTGTTCCTCGCCCGCGGGCGCTTCCGGAAGCGGAGACGCTGATGGGCTGGGCCCTGTTCCTGTTCGTCGCCTTGCTCGTCCTCGCCGCTTTGTGGAAGCTCGGCAAGTTCGACGCGGCGAGCCTCCAATTCGTCGGCGCGGCGCTGCTGCTGGCGCTTGCCGGCTATGCCTGGCAGGGCCGCCCCGATCTTCCCGGCCGGCCCAAGCCGCCGCCCGCCAAGCAGCGCCTCGCCGACAGCGACTTCGCCGAAACCCGCCGCGACATGCTCGGCACGTTCGACCGCGCCAACCAATGGCTCACCATTGCCGAAAGCTACCAGCGCGCCGGCGACACGAAGAGCGGCGCCGACATCCTCCAATCGGCTCTCCGCAACGCCCCGCGCGACCCGGATCTCTGGGTCGGCCTCGGCAACGCCCTCGTCCTCCATGCCGACGGGATGATGACGCCCGCCGCCCAGCTCGCCTTCCGCCGCGCCCAGGAGATTGCGCCCAATCATCCCGGCCCGCGCTTCTTCTACGGCCTCGGCCTCGCCCAGAGCGGCCGCTTCGACGAGGCCGAACAGCTGTGGCGCCAGGTGCACGCGACCGCCCCGGCCGACGCGTCCTGGCGCCCG
>DASVQT010000132.1:0-6254 GCA_036388975.1 Allosphingosinicella sp.
GACAACGACGGCGGTGCCGCGCTGCACGGCATCGACGATCGGCTGGCCGCCGGGCGCGAGGCCGCCCGGATAAGCGTCGCGAACGGCGGTGACGTCGACGAATTCGAGCGCGCCGGACGCGTTGCGATAATAAACGCCGTAATAATTGGCGATGCCCGCGCCGCCGCCCTCGTCCACTGTGGCGCCAGCGCCGCTGCCGTCGATGTCGATGTCCTGGAGAGTCACGGCGGCCGAGTTCACGACCGTGAAGACGGCGTGGATTTCGCGGTCGCTGCTCGACCGTGCGGTTTCCTGCACGTCGGCCGGCGCCTTGATGGTGACCTGTTCGCCGTCGGCGGCGATGATGAAGAGATTGCTGCGGCCGGTGACGACGACCTGCTCGACATAGATACCGGCCGACACGACGATCGTGTCGCCGTCGGCCGAGGCGTCGACGGCCTCCTGAATGGTGGCGAAGCCGCCGGGGCCGACCGTAAGAACTGGCATGGAGATTTTCCTCGAGCAGGAGCAAGCCCCCTGCGCACATACTGTAGTAGATCTACGGTAATGCCGGTGCGGTAGGCGCGGGGGACCGCAGTGTCAAAACAATAGCCCGGAAAAGCACTTAGGCTCGAAATGCCGCTCGGAAGCCGCTGACCGCGGCGGAAACGAACGTCGGCAGGTGGGCAAAACCGGACGTCAAGGCGACGGCTGAGGCCGACTCCGGCTGCGCTCGATCATCCGGCGGTTGTAGCGCTCGGCACGGTCCTGATAGCGCGCGCAGGAGCCGTCGGCCGGGTTGTCGGACGTGCCGGGGAGGACAGCAACGCCGCGGACTTCATCGACGGCTTCGCTGCCGGGCGTCTCGATCGCATATCCCGCGACGGCGAGTCATCGCGTCTCGCCTCTTTCGATTGCCGCATCCGCAGAGGCCGAAGTTGCAGATTATTCGGCCAGCCGCTCCGCCTCTTGTGCCAGCCGTTCAAGCGTCTCGCGCCCCTGGCAGTCGATCGGCAGGTTTACGCGCGCTGCTCGGACACGGATGCTGTCCAGTCGCGCGTCGAACAGAGAGCAGGACGTGAAGTCATCCCAGTCCCAGCCAGCGGCTGAGCCGTTGAGGAACGCCCTGATCGTTGCCGCGATCTGAGCCCCGTCTTGCTGATGCTTGGCCATTCCGGCCGCAGCTACCCCGACCTGCCGAACGTCCGCAACCGGTTTCAAAGCGAACAAATGCCTGGGTGTCACATCGGCAGCAACGGAGGTTGTTGCTGTTGCCGCACCGCGCCCAAGTGTCCGCTCCGGATGTCGCAATGGCCGCTAGAGCAGCTTCGCCAGAATGAGAGCCAGCAGAAGGGCGACCAAGGTCAGGAGGATCAGGCAGCTGGGCACAAGCCAGTTGCGAGGCGCGACCCAGGGCAAGCCGATGTACGCGAGCATTCCTTCGACGCTCAGCGGCAGCGCGCCTTCTTCCTCGGCGCGGCTGAGCCAGACCCTTCCAGTCCCGGCGACGCGGCGACGTGTCTCCAGCGTGGCTTGGGCAAGCGCCTGCAGCCAACTGAGCACGATGGCAGGTCCTTCGGCGATTTCTTCCCGGCGGGCGACGATCACCTCACCGGAAGGCGCTACCCTCAAGACGAGACGCACGCCTGTTGCGCTGAATGCGAAGCCCTCCTCATTCTCGACCCACCAAGGTTTGATCGCCCTCAGGGCATCGCCTACGCTGCGGTGGATGGAAACCTCGCCGGGCACCGCTTCGTCGGGGCTTTCATTCAGAACAACAACTTCATCGAGCCAGTTTCGGACGGTGACCATGCCGACCGTCTAGCGCGGATGCGTGCGTCCGCAATGGGTCCGCGGCGGCGTCAAACGAGGGCGGGTTCGTTTTCGCGCAGGTGGAGGTAGTTGCTGTCGAAGTCTCCGGCATGGGCCAGCCGGCGCCAGTTGCCGATCGTGACGGAGCGGCTGTTGCGGCGGGTGATCAGCTCCTCTTTTTCGAGGCGCTTCAGCATGCGGTTGACGTGAACGGGCGTCAGGCCCGTGCAGTCGGCAAGATGCTCCTGAGTCATCGGCAGTTCGTAGTCCGTTGCTTCGCCGAGGCCGGCCACTTTCAGCCGCAGCGCGAACTCGCACAGGAGGTGAGCGATGCGCGTATGGGCATCGCGCCGGCCGACATTGGCGATCCATTCGCGGAAGACCGACGCATCAACGAGCGTGTCGAACCACATCGCCATGCCGATCCGCGGCCGTTCGAACGCAAGCTGCCTCACCGCGGCGCGGGGGATGAGAGCGACCTGCGCTTCCGTAAGCACCTGCACGCTGTGATCGGCGATGCCGAGGAACGAATTCTGAAGATCGACGAGATCGCCCTTCATGTGGATCGCGACGATCTGCCGCGCCCCGTCGGCGACGACCTTGTACCGGATCGCGAAGCCGGACACGAGCAGGCAGGAGTGAGTCGTCGTCTCCCGTTCGCGCGCGATGTGGCCGTTGCGCTCGATCCGCTTTACGCTGTGCGGAAGGCCGAGAATGGCCTTTTCGTCCTCCGCATCGAAGTCGCCCCAGTAGGATAGCTTGCGCACCATGGGCTCGAGGGGATGTTGCGCAACTGTCATGTGGCTCTCTGCAGGGCGAAAGCACAAAACTTCCAGTCGCTGGGAGGCCGGATCGAGGCCAACGATGAGCGTTTATGACATGGATCGAAGCACTCAGCTCTATACTAAGTTGGAAACGGCAATTGCGCGCTGCAGCAACGTAGCAGTGATTTCCAAGCTTGAGCGCTCATGTTCCGCCGCCGCGCCGGGAGGGCGCAACGCTTTGCAGCCTTTCGCCCGCCTCTTCACGCGCGGGCGTGCTTCGCGCATTGTGCGGCGATGCACTTGCCCTCGTTCCTCAGGCTCGAACCGCATCCCCGGTGGGTCTTCATCCTCTTCTCCCTCGCGCTCGGCGCGGCGACCTTCGCATTGGACGAAGGCTATGCTCAGGACACGGCCAATTACGACCAGGCGAGCAGCGCGCTCATCGAGAGCGGTTTCGCTTACGGCCGGCTGATCCGCGAAAGCGGGGACGTGTCCACGGTCGGCTACTCGCTTTTCGTGACTTTGCTCGCGCTCCTGAAGCTCGCGTTTGCGGAGCATTGGCGGGTTGCGGCGCTCGCGATCAACGTTGCGGCCGTTTCGGCGACCGTTGCCATGATCGTGAGCCTGGGGCGACGCCTGCAGTTGGGGCCGGTCGCCGGCTGGTGCGCGGTCGTTCTCGCCTCCCTGTGCCACGACATGTGGCACTGGAGCCGCTACGTCATCACCGATCCGCTCTTCCTCTTCATCTCATTCGGCGCGTTCACCCTCGCCGCCCACCGGCTTCTGGGACGCCAGGCGCGCTGGGGACCGCCATGGTTCGCGGCGGTCGTCGCGACGCTGGCGCGGCCGACCGGGATCGTCGTCCCCGCGGCAGTGGGCGCGATGCACATCCTGTCCCGCAGCGCACGGACGGCCAGGTCCCGCGCCGCCGCCATCCTGTCGCTCCTCGCCGGCGGGGTCGCCGCGACCCTGGTCTTCGGCTGGATCATGCAATCGCCCGAGCGCTGGCCGACGACGATCGGCGCGATCCACATCCGCAACGCGTCGCGCGACTATCATGCCGGTCAGGTGGTCTGGGAGCGTCTGGAAACGTACCACGCGCCGCCGGCCGCGCTGGCCGACTTCTGGCTCATCAGCCTCGACCGTTTCGTTCACTTCTTCGCTTTTGCAGCGCAGGGCTTCAGCACCGCCCATGTCGTCGTGCAGTGCCTGTTCTTCGTTCCCGCTTATCTGCTTTGCGCCGTCTTCGCCGTCGCCGTCTTCCGCCGCGGCAGCGGCTTGCCCGAAGGCGCGCGCGACATGGGCGCGGCTGCCCTCGTGACGATCGTCTTCTACGCCTTCTTCCATGCCATGATCCAGGTCGACTTCGACTGGCGCTACCGCCTTCCCATTCTGCCCGTCATCATCCTCCTGGCGTCGCTTGGAGCGGCGTTTCTCGCCCGCAGCGCCCCTGCAATCAAGCGGGGTTGGCGCTGAAACCCCGCCAGGCGCGCGCAGGCAGGCGGCGAAGCAGCGGCGGTTCGCCGCCTTGATGTCCGCTTCGGGTGGAAAGCGGACAGCCGTTGTGGCTTAACCACCGCATGGACGCTTCTTCCCTGCCGTCAGTATCGCTGCACCAGCTCAAGTCTGCATTGGAGGCGAGCTGGGATGGAGCCACCGCTTATCTCGGAGCCCACCAGCCCGGCAATGCGGCTGTGGGCCAATGCTATCCCACCGCCCGAGTGGTGCAATGGTTCTTCCCCGAGCTGGAGATTGCATCAGGGGAAGTGGATACTGGGTCCACGATCGAGGCCCACTTCTGGAACATCGATCCGGCGTCCGAGCCGGTCAGACACGTCGATCTGACCTGGCAGCAATTTGCCGAAGACTCGCAGGTATCGGGCTTCAGGATCCTCGACCGTCATGCTTTCAACGACAGCTTGGCCACGACGCGGCGCTGCCAGTTGCTCCTCGAGCGCGTTCTCAAGGCGCTCCAGGAGGGAGGGGGCAGCTAAAGTCGTCGCCTCATTGAGCGATCCGCCTTCGCCCGACATTGCCTTCGGGCGGTGCCCCCGGTTCCTTGAAGCCGTCGCGGGCGATCTGCCGGATCGCTTCGTTGGAGGCTTCGGACGCGATGATCTTGCGGAGCGCGTCTTCCAGCCGGTTGATGCGCGCAAATTGTGCGGCTTCACTCTCCTTCATGAGCCTCAACGTCTGCGCGAGCTCTGGTTCAGGCATTGTCGGTCCCCCTTCACGTTCTCCCTCGCTACCAGCCAAGTCCCTCCCGGCCAAGGCGATCGGCTCCGCGCCCGGAAAGCGGACATTAGGAGGTTGGCGCTAAAGCGTTGCCATGGCCAAGGACCCGCTCGCCGAACTTCTGGCATCGCTGTTCGGCACGTTCGGCACACCCGGGCGGCGCGCCGACGAATTCGGTAGCAAGGCAGGCGGGGAGGGTGACGGGACGATCCCGAGCAAGACGGAGCGGCTGCGCCAGAAGGCGGCGGAGCGAAGGGTCGCGCAGCTTCGGCGGCAGATCGAATTCCGCCTGGAACGCGACACGCTGAACTTCGCGGTCGTCGCGGAGAGGATCGGGACCGCGGGGCAGGGCGACCTGGACAGGGCGTGGGATTCTCTGGATCGCTGGGCGCGGCCCGTCCGGCGCACCCGGCCCCGTCCGGACCCCGAGGCGCCCATCGATGCCTTTTCGCTGGCGCGGGTGCGGTCGGCCATCGCGACCACCATGTCGTCGGTGAAGCAAAGCCTCGCCGACCAGGCGCGCCGCCTCGTCCGCGACGGCGAGGAGCAGATCCTGGCGGAACGGACATGGTACCGGCGCGAGGTCGCGAGCATGGCTCTGGAGCTCGGGCGCATGAAGGCCGGCCACCACGTCCCGCCCGAGCGCGAATGGTGGGACATCGAGCAGGCCCTGAAATCGAAAGGCGAGGCGGAGCTCAAAAGATGGCGCGCGCGCATCGCCGAGGCCGAGCAGGCGCGGCTGCGCGCATTTGAAACGGCGGAAGCCGGCCTGCTCGCGAGGACGTCCGCGGAGTACGATCTGGCGGCGTGGGCCGACCCCGCGAAAGTCGTGTCGCTGGACATGGTGCGCGCGCGGCATGGGAGGCGGGGCATTGCGCTGTTCCGGCCGTTTCCGCCGCCTGCCAGCGGGTTCCGGCATCGCAGCCGCTTCGGCGGGCTGCCCGATCTTCCCGGCGGCGTCGATTGGCCGCGGAACGAACGCGGCGGCGCGCTCCGCTTTCTCGCGCAGATCGACCTGGCCGAAATGCACCACGACATTGCCGAGCTTCCCCGGAGCGGCACATTGCTCTTTTTCGCCGGTTCGGGCCTGACCGCTGCGAAGATGCAGGGCGTCGTCATCTTCGACGCGGACTCGACCGGTTCGCAGGCCGCCGCGCCGGGAGAGCCCCCGCGCGAGGAGAGCATCCTGCCTTACTGGCCGCTGGCGGGAGGACTCGTCGAAACCATTCCCGCGCCCGAGAGCCTGGATGCCGAGACCTGCTTCAAGCCGGAATATGCCGGCTACTGCCGCGCTTACGAAGAGTTCGGACGGACCCAGTTCGCGTTCGCCGCCGCGCCGATGAAGGCGGGCGTGGGCCAGCGGAGGCATGAGAGTCGAAACTGGCCGGAGAAGATTTTCGCCGCGCATGTCACAGGCTATCCCTGGACCTGGCGCGGCTTGGGCTACGTCGCGCAAGGGCTGGC